>JAEEQG010000136.1 GCA_016285185.1 Spirochaetota bacterium | reverse complement strand
TGAAAGGATTACAGGCTGAACATTATTCCAGTTTCTTCCATAATCATCAGAATAGGCTACTCCAATTGATTTATGTGCTGTTCCGTTGTTATCATAGTGACTTTCTGCATGAAAAAAACCTGCATATTGTCCGTCGTTTTCCTGATTCAATGGAAATACACCGATGAACCAGGAGCCGTTCTCATTAAAATTTGTAATTTTGTGTTCTGGGTTTTGCTGAAGCTTATCTTTACCGAAAACCATATTTGAATTTTTTACCTGTGAACAGTGATCTTCTGGCCAGGGACTTGAGCTTACAGTCAGATAATCATTCTTTTCTGCCCAAAACATTTGCCATTCATCTTCGCTGAGTTGAATTGTACATAGTTTTCCATCGGGATAATATCCTTTTAAGGCTGAAATCTGACTTGAGTCTATTAAGGTGATTTCACCAATTTCAAAATTAACGGTATCGTCATGTTTACAGGCTGAAAATAGGATTGAAAAAAAAATCAGTAAGGAGATTGCTTTTATTTGTTGTCTCTTCTTCATAATATAAATTATAAATGCATTTTGTTCTTTTGTCAAAGAGCCATCCTGTTCGAAATTTTCTGCTTGAAATTACGGTTTGATATAATTTATTATTCAGACGTCACTAGTGCCCGATCATTGTATTTGCCCGGTATTCTGCATTGAGCTGGGCAATTTCTTTTTTTCCGTCTATGTACTGCTGATAGTCGATTTCCATTCCACCACAGGCACAGCACATTGAACAATCACTTCCACAGCCAAGTGCCTCAGCGACAATCTTTTCCCGTTCTTCTTTTGTGGTATCTTTAATCAAAATACTTTTCATTGACTATATTTCCTTTTATTTATATTATATCCCTATCTTTATAATAGGTAAATACCATGAAACCAAAAATGATAGAAACCCGTTGTGTAACACCAGAAGATGCCGACAGACTTTTGGAAATCTATTCTTACTATGTTAAGAACACAGCAATTTCTTTTGAATATGAAGTTCCGTCAATTGAAGAATTCCGCGAGCGCATTGTAAATGTCACAAAAAAATATCCTTACATTTGTGCGATTGTAGACGGAACAATTATCGGCTATGCATACGCCGGAGTTTTTCATGCAAGAAAAGCCTACGAACATTCGGTTGAGCTTTCTATTTATGTTGATCTGGAAAGACGCCGTGGTGGCTGTGGCCAGGCTCTTTATGCTGCCCTCGAAGAAAGGCTCAAGGCGCAGGGAATCAGAAATCTCTATGCCTGCATTGCCGTTCCGCCAAAAAAGGCAGATGAATATCTTAACTTTGACAGCATGAAGTTTCACAAAAAGATGGGCTTCAAAAAAGTTGGTCACTTCCACGCCTGCGGCAAAAAGTTTGACCGCTGGTATGATATGATTTATATGGAAAAGATTATATCGGCGGGGATTTAAAGTCTGACTTGAAATCTCCACCGATATTCAGTCTTGACAGCGATTAGGTAATATGTTACTTTTGTAAAAAGAGTAATATATTACCAATTGCATGGAGATTTGAATATGAATCTGGAAGAAGTCATAAGAAGCGGAAAAGTTGATTTTTCTGAAGAAAAATATTAAAACTACCATCCAGACAATTATCGCCATGGAAAAGAATCTGAGAGGTGAAGCATGAATAAACAGGACAAAAGTACAAACACAATAACTCTTCTTTCAATTTTAGTAATAGTAATTGCCGTGGTTTGCAGTATCGTGCCACTGATCACAGGTGGCGAAGTCACAGATAAAACTGTTCTATCAACATTCGGCAACGAGGTCACTCTCTACGGAAAAGGTCTTTATGCCATGAACTCATATTCCTCTGCAATTCAGGCAATCGCGCAGGATATGGTAACGCTGATTCTGATTGTTCCTGCTATGATAGCTGCTCTTGTGATGTTCAGAAAAAAGAGTGTTATCGGCGAGTTTCTTTTGACGGGCATCTTTGGCTATATGCTCTATACGTATATGAGCTATGCCTTTCTTATGTTCTACAACAGCATCTTTCTTTTGTATGTGGCCAATATGACGCTTTCTTTCTATGGCTTTGTTGTCTGTATTATCAATCTAAATAAAAATGCTGCGATAGAAACTATTAAAGAAAAGATGGAGACAAAGGGACTTCGTGTCTTTTTGATTTTCTGTGGCGTTGCATTATTCCTTATGTGGTCAGGACGAATCTTTCAGAGTCTGATCCACAGAACTGTTCCTGAAGGACTGGATAATTGTACGACACTGGTAATTCAGGCTATGGATTTAGGATTTATTGTGCCGGCCTGCTTTGTCATTACTTATTTGTTGAAGACTAAGAATAAACTCGGCTTTATTCTGGGACCGGTGATAATTGTAAAGGCAGCAACTCTTGTAACTGCAGTTCTTACAATGGCAATATGTATGAGAGTAACAGATGCAGGCGGTTCATTTGTTGAAATTATTATATTTGGAATTATGACAATTCTGGCTTATTTTTATCTGTTTAAAACGATGGGGAGAATCAAAAAATCATGTGCTTAAGAAAAGGAAGAGAAAAATGATTACAGAAATTAAAGACACATCAGAAAAACAGGCTATTGCAAGAAAAGTACTTGAGGCTCTTACCGAGTGGTTTGAAGTCGAAGAGAGCAGAGAAGGTTATATCCGCGATTGCGTAAACTGGACCTTTCTGGCAGCAAAGGAAGATGATAAAGTCATGGGCTTCCTATGTCTGAAGGAGACAGGAAATGCTACGGTTGAACTTGCAGTTATGGGAGTTATGAAAGACTTCCATAGAAACGGCATCGGCCGTCAGCTCGTAGAAAAAGCCAAGGAAGTTGCAAAGGCTCAGGGCTATGAGTTCATGCAGGTAAAAACAGTGAAGATGGGAATGTATGAAGATTACGATCGTACCAATCTCTTTTACATCAACTGCGGCTTTAAGGAACTCGAAGTATTCCCTCTTTTTTGGGACGAAGCCAATCCCTGTCAGATTTATGTGATGGCTTTGTAAATAATTGCAACCTTTGTTATACAATCGCAAACGGAGTTTTGGAGGAGAAAATGAGGAAACACTGGCTTGATAATATCAGATGGGTTACAGTTCTGATTGTCGTTATTTATCATCTTTTTTACATGTACAACGCAGAAGGAATTGTTGGCGTTGTAGGAAAAATTACTTCCATGGACGTTCAGTGGTTTGATATTTTTATGTATATTGTTTATCCCTGGATGATGGTGCTGCTTTTTATTGTGTCGGGTATCAGTTCGCGCCTATATCTTGAAAATCATACGGACAAGGAATTTGTGAAAAGCCGCACTACAAAGCTTCTGGTTCCTTCCACAATTGGACTTCTGGCTTTTCAGTTTATTCCGGGTTCTGTAAACATGAGTCTGGGTGGATACGGCGGAGAGTTCGACCAGGCACCTCTTTTCTTCCGTTACCTGATTATGGCTCTTTCCGGAACGGGAGTTCTCTGGTACATTCAGGTTTTGTGGTTAATT
>JAEEQG010000010.1 GCA_016285185.1 Spirochaetota bacterium | reverse complement strand
TATCCAATAATCACAAATGACGGCGGCAAAAATATCGGCTATGTTCAGCTTTGCCAGATTGGTGATGAGACTTGGGAAATCGGCTATCATATTGCAAAACAGTTTACAGGGCAGGGCTATGCAACAGAAGCAGTAAAAGCCTTTCTTCCTTCCATGGCACAGAAACTCAATATCAAAGAAGTTTACGGAATCTGCCTTGCGGAAAATCTTGCCTCTGTTCGTGTCCTCGAAAAATGCGGTTTTGTTAAGATTTATCAAGGGCTTGGAAACTATCAGGGAAACAAATCTGAAATTGTGAAATTTATCTGGAAAAAATAGATTTTCCTTTCCTATACTATAACATAGAAAAATTACCACTTAAATTACAACTTTTTGCATATTGTTTTTATAAGTTTGCAGGTAGATAATTAAGATGTTCAAAGGCAAGCCGGCCGGCAGTGACCTTATGCAAGGAGGCATGATAAAAATTACATCCATGTAATTTTTATCATGTGCAGATTTTGCCGTTGGCAAAACTGCTATCCGTTGCATCCATGCAACGCCGCTAACGCGGAGTTTATAAGGAGAATTTATGATTATTGAATTTTTATTATCATGCCTGGTTCTGCTCATTAGTTCTATTTTTGGAACATTGGTAAGTGGTGGAGTTTTATTTGATGCGTTATTTTATCCATCAGATATAATTTTGTTCGGGTTGCTGGTTGTAATTCTCGGAGTATTCATTTTTATTTCTGGGTATGGAAAAGTATTTGTAAAAATCTTTTCATCCAGAAAAAACTTTCGCAAGCTGGAACTTGGAACTCTTAAAGAAATAGAAAAATCAATCGTATATGCATCCAAGGTTGCCGTCTATGAAGCAATCTTTTTTGTCTGCATTGGAACTGTTTATTTTTATGTAAACTGGATGAATACTCAAACCTTAGGCTTTCAGCTTTCTCTTATGATTTTATCATTAAGATATATTTGCACAATCGAAATATTACTTTTTTCAATGAAGGCGATTGTCAAAAAACAGATTATTCTATTTATGGCAGATGCTGAATCAAATAATGAAACTGGCAAAAAATCAAATAAAGTAAAAATTATAAGTCTGGTAAAGGTTTTGATATTTTCCGCAATTCTTTTTGGATTAGCTGTTTTTGTAGTTATGAATTATACCAGAAATGAAAGTGAAATCTATTTTGGAAATATTGGAACCTGGTTTGATTTACCTTCCTTAATTCTTGTAATTGCCCCCACTATGCTGCTTCTATCATGCAATGGTTTGTGGAAGGATTTTTTCTCAGGAATTAAAGCTGTTGCAAAAGGTGAAGAAATTAATATCTCGGAAAAATATAGATTTGAAAATGCAGTTTCTACCGTGCGCTATATAGTTTTATGTTTGAGTGTGATTGCGGCAATGCTGGGGTATTATGCTGTGCTGACATATCTGGATAATAAAGCTGCGCTTGGTCCGAATATGATGATTGCTACGATTCCTTGTTTTTATGCGGTAATCATGAATCTTATTCTGCTGTCTGTAGAAGCAAAGTTAAATCATATTTCTGAATAACAGGTTTGCTATGGTTATTGAATTAGCATTAGTTTGTGTAATCACTGTTTTTTTGACAGTGATTGCCGAACTGAAAACAAGAACTAAAGAAATATCTCATATACTTGCTTCTATTTCCAAATCAGGAATTTTATCTGGAGCCTTTGTTTCAATTATTCAATTGATTATTACAATCTCAAAATATGAACAGATTATTGTCAGAACGATTATAATAGAAGAAACTTCGATAATAAAATTTGTTTTGATGATTTTTATAAGCTGCAGACCTTTACTCATTGGAACTGGAATTAAGGTAATCATCTCTGGAATTAGCTGGATTCTAAAGGAAGACAAAGAATCAACAATTCAAGATAAGACATCTGATCTCTTTGACGTTCTTTCTCCCCGCGAAAAAGAAGTTGCCCGCCTTGCAGCCCGTGGTTATTCAAATGCCCAGATTGCTGATGAGCTATTCATCAGTGTAGAAACCGTGAAGCGTCACATGGCAACAATCTTTGAAAAGCTTGAAATTGAATCGCGCAGACAGTTACCAGGAATGGAAAAATAAAAAAATTGACAGTACATATCGCTTGTATTAGTGTATACGTAATATGTGCTGTCATGTATGCAAAACATGCTGATTTTTAAGTACAAGGAAAGGCGCGAAGGAGGGACAAATGAATATAACAACAAAACAATTTAACTTATTAACAGACATCAATTTGGTTTGGGATTTCCTTGTAGAAACTTATGATAGGGAAAATGATAGTGGACGACCGGCTCCATTTTTTGAATATGCGCTAACTTCTTCCTGGATGGATAATTCATATTCGTTCCTGGACAGGCTCTGGTTTGACAGAGACAAAGTAGTTGCTTTTGTTTATTACGAAGCTCCTGTCACAGATATCTATTTTAATGTCCGCAAAGGCTATGAGTTTCTGGCAGATGAGCTTGTTGATTATGCAATTTCGAATATGCCACATTTTGGCGGCGAACAGCAGTTTGTTTTATTCGGCGGTCAGCAGTTCCTTAAAGATGCAGCGGCAAAACGCGGATTCAAACAAGTTTACGAATATGAAGATATGATTTTTGATTTTAAAAATGAACTGAATTACGCGCTTCCGGAAGGCTATCATTTTGTGGATCCAAAGAATATTGATATCGTAAAATGTTCAAAGCTCTGCTGGTATGGTTTTGGTCATGGTGAAAAAGGCGAGTTCAAGGACTGGGATAAATATGACGACTCTTTGGAGTGGACGCCCGCAAAATCTCATAAAGATGGCTGGAGTTCTTTCCTGTCGCCGTCTCCGCATGATACTCCACAATACTACATCATAATAGCGGATAAAAACGAAGAATATGTATGTTTTTCAGGTATGTGGTGGGTTCCGCAGAATAAGCTTGCTTACATGGAACCGCTTTGTACACATCCGGATCACCGTAGAAAAGGTCTTGCCGCTGCAGCGCTTACACAGCATTATAAAAAAATGAAAGCACTTGGTGCAACTCACATGACAGGCGGCGAAGGTCCGTTCTACAAAAAAATTGGCTACGGGAAAGGCTCACATTGGACATTCTGGAAAAAAGTTTAAATGGTGATAGAAACAAAAAGACTCCTGCTGCGGGAGTACACAATTGATGATTTTGATGCCCTCTATGAGATAATGTCAGATGCTGAGACCATGCAGCATTATCCTGCTCCCTTTTACGAAGCACTCACAAGACGCTGTATAGATTGGTATCTGGTAATCTATGCGCAGTATGGCTTTGGACTTTGGGGACTTGTGCTCAAGGAAACCGGAGAATTCATCGGGGACTGCGGCATCACTATTCAGAATATCGATGGAGAAATGCTCCCGGAAATCGGCTATCATATTCATAAAAAATACTGGCGGCGTGGATTTGGAAAGGAAGCTGCTCGTGCTGCCCGCGACTGGGCATTTATGAACACAAAATACAACGTGCTTTATTCTTACATGAAATACACAAACGAAGGCTCCTGGCGCACAGCCATGGCCAACGGTATGAAAAAGGTGAAGGAATATCCCGATCCGAATAATACTATTTCCTATGCGTTTGCTATCACGCGGGAAGAATGGGAAAACCTGAGAGGAGAATGAAATGAATGTTATTGAAGCAATAAAAGAAAGACGCAGTTACCGTGGAAATTTTAAAGCTGATAAAATTCCAAGAGAGAATCTGATAACTATTATGCAGGCAGGATTGGATGCACCTTCAGGGTGTAATAAGCAGACAACCAGTTTGATATGTGTAGATGATCCGGATGTACTGAAACAAATACATTCGGTTATTAATCCACCGATAGCGGAAACAGCCCCAGCTTTAATATGTGTTCTTACTCAGAGAATAAATGCATATAGAGACAAATGCTTTGCAATTCAAGATTATTCGGCTGCAATAGAAAACATGCTGCTCGCAATCGTTGAATTAGGATATCAGAGCTGCTGGTATGAAGGTCATATTACAGACGATGATAGAATCTGCGATAAGATTGCCACAATTCTTAATGTTCCTGAAGAATATGATCTTGTTTGCGTTCTTCCGGTTGGAATAGCTGAAGGTCAGGCTACTGCTCCAAAGAAGAAAGAATTTAAAGAACAGGCATGGTTTAATACTTTTAAGGGTGAAGATTAAATGACAGTTATAAGCAAGACAAAATATGAGTCTTCGGAATCAGAGATCAGAAAATTGTTTTCTTTTCACAAATTGGGGAATGTGGTTGATATAGCTGCCCTTGGATGTGGAGAATTTAATGCGGCATACAAAGTTACATGTGATAACGGTATTTCCTACGCATTAAAGATAGCGCCTCCAGAAGGCTCAAAGGTTCTGAGTTATGAAAAAAACATGATGAAATCAGAAGTTTTCTGGTATTCACAGATGCATGAAAAGACAGATATTCTCTGCCCAAAAGTTTATGTTTCCGATTTTTCCAAAGAAATTATAAAAAGCAACTGCTTTATTATGGAGCTGATGCCGGGAGGTCTTATTTGGGAAATGGGCATATCTGCTGAAGAATATGAAGCGATTCAGAAGCAGAAAATCTGTATGCTCACTAAAATACATGGGATTACAAACGACGGCTACGGCTACATACAGACGGGACTTAAAGCTTCATGGTATGAGGCTCTGAAAAATATGGCAATCAGGCTGGTTGATGATTGTAAAAGTCTTGGTCATGAAACACCTGACGGAGAGCGCTTTGTGCAAATGATTGAGAAGCATAAAAAGCTTCTGGAAACAGTGCCCTGCAGAATGGTGAACTTTGATCTGTGGGACAGCAATATCCTCTATAACAAAGAAACAGGAAAAATCTGCTGGATAGATCCGGAGCGCGGCTTTTGGGGGGACCCGGTTGCTGATTTTATAACACTGGGTCCCGGACAAAAAGCACCTCTTTCTGCCAAACAAAAGGAACTTGATATTTATAACCAAATTGCCGAAGAAAAAATCTTCCTCACTAAGGAAACAGAAATCAGATATGCTCTTGCGGTTTGCTATCTCGCGCTTATTGAAGAGGTCGAAAAATATGTCAGGTACGAAGCTGACAATCCTACTTACATCAGAAACACCGTTGATGCAAGAGAAATGTATGATATGGCGTTCGGGATTCTTTGAAAGATTACTGGCCGATGAAAAGGGGTAACAGAATATGATCAGAAAAGCAAATAAAGACGATTTGTCACGAATAGCAGAGATACAGATCTTTAACTATAGATTGAACTTTTATCCGATATTTCAGTCGGATGCCTATTTTTTTGGTGAGCTTCAGGTTCCGTCTCTTATGAAGGAGTATGAAACACAGCTGGACAGTCTGTATGTTTATGACGACGGCGTGGTTAAGGGATTTATTAAGATTGAAGGAACTTATATAGCGAGACTCTTTGTTGAACCGGTTCTTCAAAATGCTTCCATCGGTTCCCGCCTGCTGGAATTTGCTGTGAAGGAACATCAGGCTGATAATCTTTGGGTATTGGAGAAAAACGTAAAGGCAATCCGCTTCTATGAAAGACACGGCTTTTTTGCTACCGGAGAAAAAAAGTTAGAAGATGGAACAAATGAATATCTTATTTTGATGAGAAGAAAAGTGTTATGAAAAAGAATTGTTGGCGATATTCAGCGGTTTTCCGGAACATCATTTTTCGAAGGAAAAAGCGATGGCGCTAAAAAGGCATGGCTTCAGGTGGTTCAGACTAATGAAGGCGCCTATAAACTTTATGACGGTCTTGGCTTTAAGAAGGTGTATACCTATAGATATTTAAAAAAGGAATAAGATGATCTGATGGAGAAATTATGTTAAAAGATTACGAAATAGATAAACCCGTCCTTGAAACAGACAGGCTTATTATTAGAACTCTAACCCAAGCAGATGTGCCTGATTTGAAAGAGTGGCTGGGACGGGGTCAATACAGCTTTGGAGATTTTGTGATATTCTATATCTAAATTCTTGGAGATTTTGTGATGAGGTATCGAGATGGCCGAAAGACAGTTAAAAAGAAAGATATATGATGAACTGCTCAAGTGGAAGAATGTGTATGCCGGGAGTACGCACTTTTCATAAAGGGCGCCCGTCGTGTAGGTAAGACTACGATGGCGGAAGAACTGGGACGCAAAGAATACAAGTCTTTTGTTACAGTAAACTTCCAATCTGCTAGGAGAAAAAAACATGAAAGAAGAAATCAAGGAAAACTGGAAACCGCCGCTGTGGTCGTCTTCTCCCCGGTCCTGGCGCTGGCCAATGGTGCCGTGACGGCGATCAACCGGAAATATATCAAAAAACCGCTGGGGCAGTTTA
>JAEEQG010000135.1 GCA_016285185.1 Spirochaetota bacterium | reverse complement strand
CATGTAACCGATTTCCTTAAGATTTTGTGGAAAGTTCATTTTAGTGAGATTTATACAATCTAAAAATGCTGTTTGCCCGATTTTTTCGATGCTCTCCGGGATTACAACCGATTTAAGATTTTTACACTTAAAGAATAAGGAAGATGGTATTTCTTTCATTCCTTCCGGCAGGATTATATGCTCAATTTGAAATTTATCATTGAAGAGAGAGGTCGCCTTTACCCTGTATCCATTTAATGGTGAGTTTTTTATGAGATAAGTTAATGTTGAATTGCTATCAACGTTTTTCTTTTTCAGTACCTCTGAGAAATTTTCCAGGGTTTTTAAGAAACGATCTTTTTCGTAGTAGTTAAACTGAAAAACCTCTGTACATCCTTTGGTAAAGCGGAGTGAAACATCCATTCTGTAATCTGTTCCTATAGCTTCTGCAATTTCAAATTTTTCTCCGCCAAGCCGTTCGATTTCTGTTTTTATCTGCTCAAAGAATATGCTGCTATCAAAGTGTAAGTAATAATCAAACTTTTCTTCACTGCAGATTTCTGCAAAAGAATCGATTCTTTTTTGCCCGGTATAGTCTTCAAGATCAACCAAATGCCTGATTTGTGTAGATTTGTGGCGAACAGAAACACAGATAATCCCTTCTACACCTTCAGAAAGCTTCAGGTAAATCTTAAAAAGAACGGATGAATCCGGTTCATACCGCTCCGTACCCGAAATGGAATATTCCAAAGATGTTTTTGAAAAGCAGGCTTTTGTATAGGCTATAAGAGAATTCTCTAGAATTAGCCTGACTTTTTCAGCTGCAATTCTGCTTTTAATCATTTTTCCCCCTTGTAGTTGGTTATAATTACTACAAGGGTCAAATGACTTTAGAGTTGACAGTTTTTTATTTTTTTATGTTGAAATTACAAAATCTTCTATGCGGGATGCCAGATACAATGGAAGATTTATAAGGATGTATTCCTTTTTTTGTACGGGAGTAACTGCATGTTCTACAGAATACTCACCGCTATAGAGCCGTATGGCAAATTGTGTATTTGAATTTTCTATATAAGAGTGAAGCGAGCGCAATGTCCCGGTTTTGCCGCTCTTTACTTCGACAGGAATGACATTTCCATCTTTTATAGTCAGAAAATCAAGCTCGGCGTTGGACTGCTTTTTTTCGCGTACCCAAAAAACAGGTTTTTCTAATTTTAAGCATGATTTTGCAAGAAGTTCCTGCCCTACAATAAGTTCTGCAAGTTTTCCATTATACAGTTCACTTAAAGAATCATTCTTAAAAAAATAGCTTGTAATTCCAAGTGCATGATTTAAAAGCCCCGAATCCAAGAACTGGAGATATGGTTTTAGCTTTAAATCTGGCAAAAAAGGAAGTGAAAAAGACGTGACAGGATAACGCAAGTATAAAATCATGGCATGCTCTAAAATTCTAAGCGCATTACCAATTTCTTTGGATTTATAGCCTGAATTGCCAAATTTTTCAAATGTGATTCGTTTTGCTGCTTCAAAAGGGGCAGTTTCTATTACATGACGGATTATGTTTGTTTCATTAGCGTTTTTGGCATACTTTGTAACATCATCTTTAAAAGAAGAAAAAAGAGATTCGTAAACAGACGCAACCTGTACAAAATCTTTAGTTTCTTTATATCTGGAAACAGCTTCCGGCATACCTCCAATAAATGTATAGAGCCTGAAAAGTTCCATAAGCTTTTTATGTGCAAATGAAGGCGGCGGTGTTTGCCGGAAATATTCCAATGACATGGTTTCTTCCATAGCTTCTAGGAATTCTTCAAATGTCATGGGAAAAAGATAACGGTATTCCACCCGGCCAACAGGAAAGCTTATCTTGTGCATGTCCATCATGATTTCAAGGAGAGAACCTGCACTTATAACAAACAGTTCCGGAAAATCTTCATAAAAATATCTCATTTGCATTACAGCATTCGGGGAGTTTTGAATTTCATCAATGAACAGAAGGATCTGACCTTTTGGTGAAATATTTTTTTCAAGACAAATCATCTGAAAAAGCTGATGCACATCGAGTTCATTTTCAAAGAGTTTTCTGTCAGAGGCAATTTCTAGATTTAAATATATGAAACTATCAAATTCTTCAGCAAATTTCTTGATAACTGTTGTCTTTCCAACCTGTCTGGCTCCTCTTAAAACAAGAGGTTTTCTGTTTGGAGAAGTTTTCCAGATTCTTAGATTTTCGAGAATTTGTCTGTTAAATCCTAAAGTCATGGCTATTTACCCTTAATTACAGCACAAAGTCATGGCAATTTTATAACTATGTTTACCTAAAGTCAAGGCAATTTGCCGTTGATTTAGACACAAAGTCAGGGTAATTTAGCTTACCGACATAAAGCTCTTTATGTCGGTAAGTTTTGAATAAAACCGATTTTAAATTGAATCGAGTTCAGACAAAGCATTGTTCAGCTTTTCTATATCAGCTTGAATTTTCCCTTTGGAATCTTCTATTTGTTTCTTATGTTGTTCTTCTTGATTTTTGTTATAAGCTTCAGCATATACAGCATGAAATTCCTGCGCAAAATTACATGCTTTAAACGGCTTCCTGCTTCTGAATGAGCTTCTGCTCTTTTTCTGCAACTGAAACGTTGTTGATTTCAGTCATGCCTTCAAAGTCGTTTAAGATATTTCCGCTTGACTCTGAAATAACTATATTGTCAGTCTTGAGGTCTTCTACGGCTTTAAGGATAATCTTCTGAACGCCTTCGACCTTCTTTCTGTTTGTAGTAAGGTCGCTGCCCGGCTTTGTATAAAGAACAACGCTGGCCGTTACCGGATTCTGGTCTTCGGCAAAAAGCTTGCGAGTTAACACTTTTTTTGCGAAATTGTTTTTTTTCACATATTTTGATAGAATGAGAATATGGCTCTAAAACGTTGCATTGTTTTTATAGTGTTTACCTTCCTTACATTGGTAGAAACAGTTGGATATACATATTATGTGATATCTCCTGAACGACAATTGGGAGCCTGGGAATGCAACGAAGACAGCGGATTTTATTTGGATATAAATGATGAAACTATAACTTATACAGATAAAAAAACAGGAAGATATATCATTTTCCCAGTTATATCACAGTGTATTGAAGTTGTTTCCTCTAATGATAAATTTGAGGGTGTATTTAAAATTGGTGCTCCTGTAGCGCAAACTATGCCGGTAAATGAAATAAATACCAAGTTATATGAAAATATTTTATTTTGGCAAAATTACAGCGGTTTAAAAGATCCTGAATACGGTTATATTTTTTTCTTCACAAACATGAAGAAGATGTTGCTTTTCAATGAAGACATTGATCCTGATGATTGTTTTGCCCTGAACAGTGAAAACGAAATAGAATATTTTAGAGGTATTTTTTCATATATAGATTATTATTCCATAAATGATTTTTCTTCTATGTACTATTTTAATGATTTTTCCTTTTTGGATCTGATTCCCATTTATCAAAATAAAGCTTCAGATGCCGTCTTTCATCGAATAAGTACCATTGCGCCGTTTAAAGAAATATTTGAAAAAAGGTTCGGAAAATTGCATGATCCATCGCCGGACGGCTATTGGTATGAGGGAAAAGCCGGAAACGACGACTATTATTTGGATATAGATACAACAACGATAACATATACTGATGTAAATTCCGGGGAATATGTTGTTTATCCCTACGAAGAGTTTTCTGAATATTCTTCAGACGGGTACCTGATAACTTCCATAAAGCTTGGGTCTGCAACCGAAAGAACAATACCGCTGATTAGGACTTATCCAGAGGGCGGCTTTTTAGGAATGTTACAGTCACATTCAGAAACTGGAGAACCTGTCTATTATACATGTACCGTAGATAGTAAGAATATGATATTCTGTTGGTTTTCAGGACGGCAGAGTAAATATGGAAAATATATCACATACACAAAAATACTTACTGAAAAAGAGCTGCCGCCGGTTGAACCTGAAGAACCTGAAGAAGTGGAAGAATTGGAAAGTTCGGATTCTGTTGACGCAGAAGAATCGCAGTCTTTTACAACTAAAAATAAACTTGATAAACCCCAAAATAATGGTTTAAAGAATATTTCAGCTAAACTACATGAATGGCTTAAAATATCTACTGAAAAATTATCTGATTTAATGAAGTTTTTATCAGAGTTGTCTGAAATCTCTTTGATAATCTTATATCTTATAACTGTAAATATAATTTCATTTATTATGTTTAGAGTGGACAAATACAAGGCGGAACATCGTAAATGGAGAATTTCTGAATTTTATTTGATTTTGATTGCCGTAATAGGTGGATCCATCGGCGATATTTTAGGAATGATTATCTTTCATCACAAGACTAAAAAAAAGGAATTTATATTAGGGGTACCTATAATTTTATTATTTCAAATAATGTGTGGACTGATGATTTTGGTCCTCAAAAAGTTAAATTAGATTTCTTTTCAAAACTGTCAACTCTGATTTTTCTCAACACTAATTATAAGTATGAGTATATTTTTGAATATTTTAATGATTGTTGTCTGGGGCGCGCTTGCCTTGATAATCGGCTCGCTTCTGTTCACTGTTATTGTTTTGATTATTCCAACTATGATTAAAGAGTATCATGCAAGGTTTTTTCCCGATAAGGCCTCATCAAAGGCTTGGTGGCTTGAACATGATTTCGACAGATACGGTCCGAACCATATCATCTTTCCTAGTGGTGTAAAACCAGACAATACGGAACTGCGGTCGGAATTCGACATGGGGAATTTGCAGTCAAAGCTGAACAAGCTTAGAAGTGAACTATGGGCAAAAGACATGGTGCTCCCCGACATTAGTTTTATTTATACTGCAGAGCAAGGAAAGATGGAAAAAGATTTCAAAATACGATTTGCCGGAAAAGAGATTTTTTCCGGTGAACTTGATTCTGCCCTCTCTAATGAAGAAAAAGCTGATTTCATCATCGAAAAAATTAAAACTTGCTTTATGGAAAAGTAAATGTGAAAGTTTTTTGAAAAGTTCTTATGGGCTTCTTCTTTTTTAATCCTCTGTTGGACAACTTAAGACTTTTCTGATATAATACGGCTTTAGTCTTTAAGGGGGACTTAAAAATGAAAAAAATTGCATCTCTTTTGATTTTGGTCGTAGTTGCACTTTCTCTTTTTAACTGCGGCGGAAACAAAAACAATGTTGTAAAAATCGGTGTTTATGAACCTGCTTCAGGTGACAACGGTGCCGGCGGAAAGCAGGAAACTCTTGGTGTTCAGTACGCTAACAAGCTTTCTCCGACTGTTGTAATCGGTGGAAAAGAATATCAGGTTCAGCTGGAGATTGTTGACAACGAATCTTCCAATGATAAGGCTGTAACAGCAGCTTCAGAACTGGTAAGCAAGGGTGTTTCCGTTGTTCTCGGTTCATACGGTTCAGGTGTATCAATTGCTGCAAGTGATACTTTCGCTAACGCTGACATTCCTGCAATCGGAATCACATGTACAAACCCGCAGGTAACACAGGGCAACAAGCACTATTTCCGTATCTGCTTCCTTGACCCGTTCCAGGGCACAGTACTTGCAAACTTTGCTGTTGATAACTTTAAGGCAAAAAAAGCTTATTGTCTTGCAAAACTTGGGGATGACTATTCTGTAGGTCTTTGCAACTATTTTATTGAAGCATTCAAAAAACTCGGTGGAACAGTTGTTTTTGAAACATTCCCTGAAGGAACAAGTGATTTTGCTGCTTATGTAGCAAATGCAAAGAACCAGGGTGCTGATGTTTTCTTTTCACCCGTTTCAATCGAAGCTGCTGCTCTTATAATTGAACAGGCAAGCACACAGGGACTTTCTGTTCCTGTTCTCGCCGGCGATACATGGGATTCTAACGTTGTTCTTGCTGCTGCTAAAGGTTCCAACGTACAGGTTTTTGTAACAACATTCTTTGTTGAAGGAAGCACAGAAACTAAAGTTGTTGACTTTGTAAACGGTTTCCGCAACTACATCAACACAGACGCTACTGCAAAAACAAACAACGGTGGTGATGACGAAATTTCAGCTGTTTCTGCAATGGGCTTTGATGCATATTATACAGCTCTTGAAGCACTTAAAAACGCCGGTTCAACAAAAGGAAGCGACGTTATGAAAGCTCTGCCTTCAACCAAATATACAGGTGTTTCCGGTATCATTGAATTTGACGAAACCGGAGATGCAAAACGTGATGTTGCTTATGTAAAAAAAGTTAACAACACAACTGCAAAATGGGAATTCATTGCTGTTCAGAAAGTAAAATAACAGTCTGAACTTTTTAGAAATTGTTAATTAGGGCAAATTTCGGTTTTAGGAAATTGTTCCATAAAATCCGGAGTTTGCTCTAATCGTTATCATCAGGATTATAAAAAATGGATTTTTTTAGTGCAAATCTGCCATACATTCTGGCAGGTATTTCTACCGGTGGTCAGTATGCGCTTATCGCTATCGGTTATACAATGGTTTACGGCATTCTTCGCCTTATAAATTTTGCGCACGGTGATGTTTTTATGGCTGCGGGGCTTATATTGATATATTCCTATACAGCCTTTCCTTTGTACGTATCCATTCCTCTTACTATAATTTTTACTGTTCTGCTGGGTTTTGCCGTTGAACGGATTGCATACAAACCTTTGAGAACAGCTCCAAGAATGAGTATTATGATTTCTGCAATCGGTATGTCGTATTTGTTGCAGAATCTTGCTTTATATATTACAGGCGGACTTACCAAATATTATCCCACAATTCCGTGGATCAGCGATTCAATTCAGATTATGGGAAGCATGACAAAACGCGTAACGGTAATTACGCCGATTCTCACCATTTTATTGGTAATATCTCTTGTTATGCTCATCAAGCATACAAAAATCGGTATGGCGATGCGCGCGGTTTCCAAGGATTTTGAAACAGCCGAGCTTATGGGAATAAAACTTGATGCCGTAATAAGTACAACCTTTATTATTGGTTCATTTCTCGCGGCAATCGGTTCAATCCTGTTCTTTTCGAACTATACAGGCGTTACTCCTACAGTAGGTGCAATGCCGGGTTTAAAAGCTTTTGTTGCTGCGGTTTTCGGCGGTATTGGCTCAATTCCGGGTGCTGTTATTGGTGCGTTTATAATCGGTATATGCGAGAACATTATAAAAGGGCTCGGCTGGACCACATTCAGCGACGCATTCACATTTGTTCTGCTCATAATTGTTCTTATGTTCATGCCGACAGGGCTTTTCGGCGAAAAAGCAACTGACAAGGTCTAACTGCAGGGTAGGGGATTTTACGATGGAAAACAAACTAATAGACATAAAAAAACGAAAGAATCTTATAATCGGATTTTCTCTGCTTGCATTGCTTTTTGTTCTTGTTGCAATACTTGAGCAGATACTTCCTAGAACTTCAATGTTGTTTACCGTCCTTAAAAAAGGCGCGATTTATGCGCTTGTAGCGGTATCAATGAACCTGCTTAACGGTTTTACCGGTCTTTTTTCGCTCGGTCAGGCGGGATTCATGCTCTTAGGTGCATATACATACGGAATTTTCACGATTCCACCGGAACAGAGAATAACGGTTTATCAATATTTTGACGGCGGTATTATTCAGTTTGCGCTACCTGTTGTTGTTGCACTTATTTTGTCAGGCATTGTTGCGGCGTTGTTTGCATTTTTAATCGGGCTTCCGGTTTTAAAGCTCAAGTCAGATTACCTTGCCATCGCAACGCTCGGCTTTGCGGAAATTATCCGTGCTATCTTTCAGTGGGACAAACTCGGCGTTGTTACTAACGGCTCAAACCTTCTGCGCAAGTATCCGGTATTCAAAAGTACATTGTTTCCGTTTGCCGTTTCGGGTATTTGTATTGCAATAATAGTTCTGCTCATAAATTCCACATACGGAAGGGCATTCAAAGCCATCCGTGATGATGAAGTTGCTGCCGAGGCAATGGGAATAAACCTTGCACACCACAAGCGGCTTGCATTTATCATCAGCTCGTTCTTTGCCGGAATTTCAGGAGCTTTGCTTGCAATGTTCCAGACAACTATTCAGGCAAACCAGTTCAAATCCGCAATGACATACGAGATTCTGCTGATTGTTGTTATCGGCGGAATCGGCTCTGTTACAGGAAGTTGCATTTCCTCATTCCTGTTCATCGCCTGTTCCGAGTGGTGGCTGCGTTTCCTTGACAACGCGAACACCTATATCGGCGGCTGGCATGTGCCACTGCTGCGTCCGGGCTTCCGCAAGGTTGTATTCTCGGTAGTTATCATGGTTATTGTTCTTTTTTACCAGAAAGGCATTATGGGCGAAAAAGAATTTTCAATTTCGGGAATAGCAGGGTTCTTTAAAAAGCTGCCGGAAAAGTTTTCGGCAAAAAAACAGCGCCGCAATGAAGGAGAATCAAAATGAGTGAAAATGTTTTGAAACTTCAGGATGTAACGATGCAGTTCGGCGGTGTTGTTGCCGTACATTCACTTTCTTTGGAAGTAAATAAAGGCGAGATTGTATCGCTTATCGGACCAAACGGAGCGGGAAAAACAACGGCTTTTAATGTTGTAACCGGCGTTTATGCTCCGACAAACGGTGCCGTTTATTTTAACGGCAAGCAGATAATAGAAAATTATCCTTCGGGCAAGATGAAAAAGCTTTATGCAGGTTCAGACAACGGCAAGTACAAAAAACGCATTGAGCCTTCTCCAGATTCAATAACAAAGCTTGGCATCGCAAGAACTTTCCAGAATATACGTCTTTGGAAAAGCCAGACGGTTTTTGATAATGTTCTGATTGCAAAGCATTTGCGCAGAACCAGCAACATCTTTACCGCAACGTTCCGCCTTAACTACGCGGAAGAAAGACGTCAGCGTGAAGAAACTGCGGAACTCTTGAAAATAATGGGACTTTACGACGTTAAAGACGAAATTTGTACATCGCTTCCATATGGTTTGCAGCGCCGTCTTGAAATTGCAAGAGCCCTGGCAACTGAGCCGTCACTTTTGCTGCTTGATGAACCCGCAGCCGGTATGAATCCGCAGGAAACGGACGAACTTACCGCATTTATTGGAAAAATCCGCACTGATTTTGCGCTTACCGTATTTATGATTGAACATCACATGGATCTTGTTATGAATATTTCAGACAGAATTTATGTTCTTAACTTTGGTGCTTTGATTGCGCACGGCACGCCCGAGGAAGTGCAGAACAATCCTGAGGTTATAGCGGCTTATCTGGGTGAAAGCGAGGAACAGTAATATGCTTAAAATAAAAGATTTGAACGTATCATACGGCGGAATAAAAGCATTGCAGGGAATTAACCTTGAAGTTCCCGAAAAGAAAATCGTAACTCTAATCGGTGCGAATGGTGCCGGTAAATCCACTCTTTTGCGCACAATAAGCGGACTTGTAAAAGCGGAGTCTGGTTCTATTCTCGTAAACGGAAAGGAAATCCTCGGTTTTCCGATTAACAAAGTTTGTAAGGAAGGCATTGCGCTTGTTCCGGAAGGCAGACGTGTTTTTACTGATTTGACTGTGCATGAAAACTTGAAAATCGGTGCATATCTAAGAAACGATAAAAAAGAAATCGAAAAAGATTTG
>JAEEQG010000134.1 GCA_016285185.1 Spirochaetota bacterium | reverse complement strand
CTAATTGGAACAGATTGTTTATTTTTATATTGTGATTACAGAAATTAGATGTTGGGTAACAGCTAATAACAGAAACAATTTACAGAATTTGCAAAGGCGCAGAGGTTTGATGACTTCTGCGCCTTTTTTGTTGCGGAGGCGAAGATGACGGTTGAACAGAAAAAAGATGAAGAAATCTTTAATCCGAAAGTTGGTCCGATTCAGATTGTGATTAACGATTTGAGTGTAGTTTTCAAGAACGGGTCTGATGAAAAAGGAACAACAGCGTTAAAAGACGTGAACCTCGAAATAAAGAAAGGCGAATTCATTGCGTTGGTCGGTCCTTCGGGTTGCGGGAAGACAACACTTTTGCGTGTTATAGCAGATCTTGTTGGTCAGACAAAAGGAACAGTTTTTATCAACGGTCTTACGCCAAGAAAGGCAAGAATCGGAAAAGAATACGGAATGGTTTTTCAAAGCCCTGTCTTAATGGACTGGAGAACTATTGAAAAGAACATTGCCCTGCCGCTTGAATTGCTGAAAGTTCCGAAGGAGCAGATTAAGCAGAAGGTTAGCGAAATGCTTGAAATTGTAAACCTTACTGCATTTGCAAAGCATTATCCGAAGGAACTTTCGGGCGGTATGCAGCAGCGTGTCGGCATTGCTAGAGCTTTGGCACTTGATCCGCCAATTTTGCTGATGGACGAACCTTTCAGTGCATTGGACGAGTTTACAAAAGAAAGTCTTCACGAAGATTTGCTACGCATTTGGCGCAAAACACGTAAGACAATCATCTTTGTAACTCACAGTTTGCAAGAAGCTGTTTTTCTGAGCGACAGAATCTTTGTATTTTCGCCGCATCCAGGACGGGTTACTTCGGTTGTTGATGTTGATATTCCGCGTCCCCGAAGCCTTGAATGTAAGAATACGCCGCATTTTACAGAACTAGTTTCTATTGTGCGGAATGGTTTTATAGGTGTCTGACAGGAGTTTGATATGAAGGCAGATATAAAAACTTTTAGAAGCAGGGTGCTGAAGACTTTTGCTTCTAGTCAAAAGACAGTAACTCTTGTGTGGGGATTGGGGCTTGTGATTCTTTGGGAGGCCGGGGCATTTTTTATTGCGTCTTCAAAAAGAAGCCCTGAAAACATTCTGCCTCATCTTTATCAGATTGTCGCGTCTGTTTTCAGCACAAAAAAGGTGACTGGTACGCAAACTGCTTTGCAGGTTGTGCTTGTCAATGCAGGAATCACTTTGGGAAGAGCTGGTTTGGGGTTTTTAATCGGCGCTTTGACTGGCTATATTCTGGCGCTTTTGATGCGCGGCATTAAGGCAATCGAAAAGATTGTTTTTCCATACCTTATGCTCGTTCAGCTGATTCCAATTTTAGGAATGGCGCCAATAATTCTTGCAATTACGCAGGACATAAACCAGAGCCGCATTGTAATTGCCGCGATTCTGACTTTTTATCCTGTCGCGGTAAATACGCTTGCTGGTCTTAAGGCGGTCGAAAAAGAAAAATTTGAGCTTTTGTATTCATATGGAGCTAATTATATGCAGGTCTACAAAAATCTTTTGATTCCGGCAAGCATTCCGTCTATGTTTACAGGCTTAAAAATTGCCGCGCCGATGGCGATTACCGCATCAATTCTTGTGGATACATTGCAAGGCGGCGGTGGTCTGGGCTGCATGCTCAGTCAGTCTTTAAAACACGCGATGAGTATTTATGTGTTCTGGCAGATAGTGTTTTTCAGTGCCGCAGCCGGAATCCTAAGCTACTATCTGATGGTTTTGTGCGAGCAAGTTTTTAGTCCAGGCAAAAGGACTAAAAAACTTAAGCTAAGCCGCTCAAAAAATAAGGCTTCTAAAGAGGGTTGTTATGAACAAGCGCATTAATAAAGAGCAGATAAAATCAGTTTTATATCCTCTGATTTTTGGGGTGATTCTTGTAACGATGTGGCAGACGCAGCGGATTCATGCAATTTTTGGAGCAGACACTTTCACGCTTCCGTTGCCATCGCGCATAATAAGCATTTTGCTGGATAACTTTTCCAAAATGATTCCGGATATAAAGGCTACTGTTTTTGTAGCTTTGGGCGGACTTCTGCTTGGTTCGATTTTGGGATTTGTCCTTGCAATGATTGCAGCCATATTCCCTCACTGGGGAGCTGGAGGGCTGACATTTGCAACGGCATTTAATGCGGTTCCTATAATCGCAATTTCACCAATTTTTAATAATCTTACAAAGGATTTCAGCCGTGACCCGAACACAAGGTCAATGCTGGCTAAGATTCTTGTAGTAATGATTATATGTACGGTCAGCATGGCGATAAACGCTTACCGCGGGTTAACAGAGCTCAAACCGTTTAGCCTGGATTTGTTCAAGTCTTATGCTGCAAAGCCTATGACTATCTTTTTCAGGCTAAGATTGCCAAACTGCGTACCGTACATTTTCACAGCCTTGCGCATAAGCGTTCCGGGTTGTGTCATAAGCGCGATGGTCAGCGAGTATTTCGCTGAATTCATCATCGGTGTTGGCCGTCAGATTCGCGAAAGCATTGTGCTTGCGCAATATGCAACGGCTTGGTCTTACATAGTAATTGCCTGCGGAATAGGAATTATTTTGTATGTGGTCTTGCTTGTTATAGAAAGCCTTGTGCTTAAAAACAAGTTTGGAAAAATCTGATGTTCCAAAATGGGGGTAGAAAATGAAGAAAACATTACACGGTATCGGGATTTGTGTATTTGTCTTGTCGGTTCTTTTAACAGTTGGCTGTAAAGGAAAAACTGAAAATAAAGAAAAAGCCGGCTGGGCAAAGGGAACAAGCTCAGAAACAATCATCAGGGAGGCTGCTGCCGCTGGAAAGGTAGGAAACTGGGGTCTCGGAAATGAATACGAAATTCTCGCCCTTCTTTCAAAATACAATCTTCCGACAGCGTATTTGAGCCAGGCTTTTGATATGGATGGCTTTGACGATGATACAATCGCCCTCGCCTCTGCGATGACTTACAACGAGCTTGGTCTTGTTCAGAACAGTTATGACGGTGGCTACAAATACGGAGATTCCGTCGGCACAATTGACATGAACGATGAAGGCGTTGCCATGATGGAGGACAACATCTTTACGACACAGGATTTTGCTGAAAAGAATCCTAACACAGTAAAGGCATTCCTTTATGCATCTATGAAAGGTTGGGCAGTTGCTTGTGCAGACCCGCAAATGGCGGCAGAAGTCTGCTATAAGTATGGTTCTTCTGTTTCGCCGGAACATCAGATGCACATGGCAAAAGAAGTTAAGATTCTTTGTGAAACAAACACGAAGGGACAGAAAGTAACAGATTACGGTGCATTTGATACAGACGCAATGCAACAAACGCTTGATATTGCAAAGAAGTATGTAAAGCTCGACGATGCAGTTGCGGCCACAAAACTGAATTCTTTTACACTTTCAGACATTATGGATGCTTCTTATCTTGAAGCTGCAAAAGAAAGGAAGTTCGGTACGCCTGAAAAATCATCGGTAAAAATTCAGCTCAAATGGCTTCCAGATGCTCAGTTCATGGGCTATTACGTTGCGCTTGATAAGGGCTTCTACAAAGACGTAGGGCTTGATGTAACAATCGTTCCAGGCGGCGGCGACATTGCAGAAACGACAGCGGTTTACACTGGTCAGGTTGATTTTGGTGTTACTTGGGTTACAAACCTTGCTGTTGCAAATGCAAGCGGAATGAACCTTCTTGAAATTGCACAGGTTTTCCAGAAGTCTGGTCTGGTTTTGGTTTACAAGTATTCAGATTAGTTCTGAATAAAATGAAAGGCAGGGAAAAAATGGAGAGAACCTGCCTTCCTTATGAGGGTGCAGTTATGGATTTGATTATAAAGAACGGAACAATAGTAACGGCAAAGGAAATGTACAAGGCAGACCTTGGAGTTTCCGGTGGAAAAATCGTTGCAATCGGTTCAAATCTTAGCGATGAAAAAGCCAAGATTGTAGATGCAGCCGGAAAGCTTGTTCTTCCAGGTGCAATTGATGCGCATACTCATCTTGCAATGCCGTTTGGCGGAACTATTTCTGCTGATGGTTACGGCTCTGGTACAAGGGCTGCTGTTTGCGGCGGTGTCACAACTGTTTTTGATTATCCGATGCAGAGAAAAGGTAAAGGAATTGTAGAAACTGTAGAAGAACGCAAAAAAATGGCAGAAAAAGAAGCCTGCTGTGATTTTGCCTTTCACTGCTGTATTACAGATTTGAACGGCGGTGAAATTCTTGATGAGTTTAAGTCTGCTGTTGACTACGGCGTTTCAAGCTTTAAGTGCTTCTTTGTCTATAAAAAAGAAGGAATGATGGTTGATGACGCGACCTTTGTAAAGATTCTTCTTAAATCAAAAGAAGTCGGTGCAATTACAAATCTTCATGCAGAAAACCCAGACATGATTGATTTGCGCGTTGCTGAATATCTGAAGGAAGGCAAAACAAGTGCATGGTATCACTACATGAGTCGCCCTGAATTTGTAGCCGCAGAAGCAGACAAGCGTGCGGTTCACTGGGCAACAAATGTAGATGCTCCTTTGTATATTGTCCACATGTCAGATAAAGAAGGGCTTGAGGCGTGCACAAAGGCAAAACTTAAAGGTGCAAAAGTTTTTATAGAAACTTGCCCGCAATATCTTGAGTT
>JAEEQG010000009.1 GCA_016285185.1 Spirochaetota bacterium | reverse complement strand
TTGGTAACTGGCTCAACAAAAATAGCAAAGAATACGAAAACCGCCACAAATAATAAATTCTGTCATTCTTGTGCTTGTCACGGGAATCCGCCCAGGAGGTCATTATGAGAGAACAAATCTACGAGCTTCTTAAAAAAATCGATGATATGAAGTTTGAAAAGTATGATACTGCCGAAGAAAACAGAATCTTTCTAAAGCGACTGTATCTTGATGAAGCATTTCGCAATCAACTAATTGAAAGCATGGGTGAACAGGCAACCTTGGAATTTCTGGAAAAAATTTATGAAGCTTACAGTAGAATTAGCAAAGAGATGAAAGAACTTGTTGAAGAGTGCGAAGAAAAGGACGAACTTAGAGATATTTTCGGTAAAGATGTATTCACTAAACTTGTTGAAAACGAAGAAGAAAAAGACAAGCAGATTATATAGATTTGCTTAATACAGCCATTACACAGATAGAAAGTGGGCGTAATGCAATTGCCGTTCAACTCAGTACAACTAAACGACCTTCCGAAAACGGAAGGTGGTACACCATAATTGGCATTCCCTCACAGGAAACCTTAGGAGGAGCTATGAAAATAGAGTTAAATACCTCAAAAGAGGAAGTTTCTTTTGGGGAATACAGGATACAAATGAATGACAAAGGTGGTGTTCTGTATAAAAACAAGGAGGAGATTATTGAAATTAAACACTCTCCCCCCTTCCGATGGAACAGAAGCGGTGTTACCGCTGCTCAGGTGGGTTCCTGCAAAGAAACAAGTTTTACAAATTTATCTTTACAGGAACAACTATTATTTGAATTATTAGCGAGTGTTTATGAAAATTACATAAAACACAGACTAAAAATTCAAAAAGGATATTTATTGCTTTGTTATAAAGAAGCAATGAATGTAAAACCGGCAGAAGACATAAAGATACAAAAAAAGCTTCTGCGCGGAGCAAACGAGAGAATTTTCTTCAACGAAAAAGATTCGCCAAGACAAATCTTAAAGTTTGCTAAAATAGGTGCTACCTGTATTCTCGAACCAGGTAGTGTTCAGAAAAAAGAAGCTATGAGAATTTTTAAAAAAATAAAAAAGATAAAAATCATCTCATGATCCTGTCATAAAAACTGTGTAAATGACAGGATTTAATTAAAGACAGGAACACGCCCATCAAACATTATAGCAAACTGATTTACAGCCAGCCCCCAGTTTTTTATTGACATCGTCCATCTGGTGCTGGTATTCTTTATCGCAAAGAAAAGCAGTTTTTATATCAGCTGATTATGGAAGAACCTGATCCCGAAGCCGCACTACAAAATTATCGCAAAGGACTCGAGTTCATCAACTCCCAGGAAAATTACGACCGCCTCTTGAACTCCGGATTCAATGTGATTCTTCGTGATGAAAACCTTGGAGTTCAGGGGACACTGGAAGTTGTTTCGAAAAAGTTTGGGTTAAACTGAAGAAATAAAATGATAATTCAGACAGGGCAAAGGACAGATATTCCGGCTTTTTACTCACAGTGGCTTCTGAACCGGCTCAAAGAAGGCTTTGTGATGGTGCGAAATCCGTTTTATCCGGAGTCCGTCTCGCGCTACGAGCTGAACCCAAAAATCGTTGATTTGATTACGTTCTGCACGAAAAATCCTCTGCCGGTGTTGCAGAACGAAGAGTTGTGGCAGGAGCTTTCGGCGTACAACCAGTGGTGGTATGTCACTCTCACGCCGTATGGCAAGTAGATTGAGCCGAATGTGCCCGGAAAGGCAGAGGTCGCGGAGGGAATTATTGAACTTGGAAAGCGGCTCGGAGCGGAAAAAGTCGGCTGGCGGTACGACCCGGTTTTCATTTCCGAAAAATACACGATTCCGTATCATCTGAAAGCGTTTGAAAATATTGCGCGCAGGCTTTGTGGCGCAACGAAATCGGCTGTAATCAGCTTTATCGACTTGTACCCAAAGGTAAGACGGAATTTCCCGGAAGTTCGCGAAGTATCAAAGGAAGAACGCCTGATTCTGGGTAAAGCATTTGTCGAAATTGCCAGTAGATATGGAATGACCTTGCGCCCTTGTGCCGAAGGAAAAGAACTCGAACAGTTTGGTGCGGATTGTTCCGGCTGTCAGACTGTAGCAGTCCTCGAGAAAGCTGTTGGTAAAAAGCTTAAAGTTCCCAAAAAGAATTCCGCGCGTAAAGAATGTGATTGTTTCTTAAACGGAGATATTGGAGCTTACAATTCCTGTGGTCATCTGTGCCGCTACTGTTATGCGAATGCCAGCGCGGAACTTGTGCGCAAGAATATGAAAGCGCATAATCCAGCGTCACCGCTTCTG
>JAEEQG010000133.1 GCA_016285185.1 Spirochaetota bacterium | reverse complement strand
TTATAGATTCAAAAAAGGAAAGACTTATGCCTCAAATGAATAAAGGCGGAAAATTTATATTTGGAAAATCACTTATAAGAGATGGTGGCACAATTCAATTTCCTGAACAGGCAATTCAGGAATATGATATTGCATCTGAAGGTAAAATATATCTGGTAACCGGCAGCAAAAAAACAGGCGGCTTTTGTGTTACAAGAAAAGAGTTGCTTGCTTCTTCAAAACTTGGACACATACTTACAGATATTCCTCAGTTAAGAGATTACGCTTCTAAAGAGGGAGCTTTTATAAAGTATAAGGGTCGAGGTTATACCTGGGTAAAGATCAACGATGAAGGAAAGATTTCTCTTAGTGACGAAGCAATGCAATATCTTAAACTTAAAAAGGATATGAAGCTGCTTTCAATAAGAAGCAGTGATATAGCGTTTACAATGGGAGCCTATGGTCCGCTTCTGGAAGAGTCTTTTAAACACGATAGCGAAATAAGAGTTTATTAAACGGTGAGTTGTAAGAATCCATGCAAAGGGTGCAATCAGGTCTCTTGCCTAGTCCTAGAAAAAAACTATAATTAAGATATGGAAAAAAATCTTATCTTTTCGCAGGAACGCAACATTTCCTCGGCTTTTATTGACAGTTCACTTAAAATGGGAATCGCACAGACTGTGCTTATGATTCAGGATAATCTTACTGAGTGTTTTAATATGCTTGACTGTGACGGTATAGTCTATCGTGAAAGATACAATGCCTTCTGGGTTTTTACTAAATCTAAGATTCATTTTGAAAAACGCCCGAGCTGGAGGCAGAAAATTGACGCTTCTACTTTCCCGATTGATAATGCGGGTTTTAAGACTCACGTGAATACAGTTTTGCGCGATAAAGACGGTACTGTTTTGATTACAGCGAATCAGGAAGCCTGCGTGCTTGATCTTGAAAAGCACCGGCCGGTAAGGATTACTAACCTGAATTACCCTAAAGAGGGTTTTCCTGAGGCCGTCTTTGATGAGCCATTTGAAAAGTTTGATTCAGACTTTACAGAAAATGATTTTAATTACGAACAGGTTATCCGCAGTCAGCACATCGATATGTCACACCACATGAACAACATTGAGTACATTAAGCTTGCCCTCAATATTTTTACTGATGATTTTCTTCTTGCACATGAGCCTGAATTTCTTGAAGTTCACTACACCGGCGAAAGTAAGGAAGGCCAGACTCTGCGCGTCTATTCCAGAACAAAAGATTCCTCAACTCAAATTGTAATCAGAGAAAGCGACAGAAGCGTTTTTGAGATGAAGATTTCGTTCCGAAAACAAGGATGAACTACAAATCTTTTTGGACAACCTTTTAGAAGCTGCTTTAAGTGCCGAATTCAAAAATCAAAACCAAAATGACATACACATACCGATACAAAACGCCGGATGGCTTTGACGACATTATAATAAACTCTGACGGTGAGGTTCTGACAGGTCTCTGGTTTGAACACTCCGGCAAGGGGAAAAAACACGACTCATCCGGGATAGAAAAAGATTGCAGTGTCTTTGGCGAAACCTGCCGCTGGCTTGATATTTATTTTTCAGGTCGTATTCCAGACTTTACACCACCTTACAGAATCGAAAACCTGACACCATTCCGCAGCGAAGTCATCGCAGAACTGCTAATAATTCCTTTTGGGAAAACCGTTACATACGGACATATTGCCGCAAAAATTGCAAAAAAGCACAAAATCGAAAAAATGTCAGCTCGTGCTGTGGGAGGAGCGGTCGGTTGGAATCCGATTTGCATAATCATTCCTTGCCACAGAGTTATCGCTTCTAACGGGAAACTCACGGGCTACAGCGGCGGAATTAAAAACAAGATTGCATTATTGGAATGGGAAATTAATTCAATTTGAAGATGGGATGCTTGTTTCATCCATATTTACTTCTGCGCGAAATTCTTCAATAAAACCTTTCAGGTATGCATGACGTACAGCTGCTATTTTTCCGGCTTCTTCCGTATTCATTTCATCTTTCAAAAGCAAAAGCTTGTCATAAAAATGCTGCAACGATTCTTCCAGACTTCTTCCGTTTTTCCCGCCAAAAGCAAATGTCCTCGCAATCCCTACAGCACCAATAGCATCAAGCCTGTCTGCATCCTGTACGATTTTACCTTCGATGCTTTCAGGACTTTTTCCCCTGTTCTTGCTGAATGAAACTTGGTTAATGATGCTGCATATCTGTTCAATTTCAGCTGTATCAATCTTTTGGCTTTGTAAAAAACATCGTGCATTTTCGTTATTCGTAGTCTTAAACAGTTTATGGTCATCCGCATCATGCAACAGAGCAGAAAGCGATACAATTTTTTTGTTACAATCAGGATAAGAATCTGCAATGTGCATTGCGGTTTTATAAACACGCATAGAATGGTTTGCGTCATGACCATCTGTGTTATTTTTAAATAAATTTTCAATATAATTTATTGCACTATCTGTTATCGAACTGTTCATTGCTTTTCTCTTTTCCAGTATAACATAAAAGTTCGTTATAATGAACGGCCAATGATAAAACGCATCTTTTTCTGCCGGATTGCGTCCCGCTCACTCAATGTAAATAAAACAGTCATTTTCTTCAATCAGTGCAGACAGGGATTTGTGGGTTGAACAGTTTCGTAAGAAAATACACATTAGTTTGCTTTACGTACAACGCGAAAACCATATCTGCGGTCATACGCACGATCGTTGATCGCCCGCCACGCAATTTTATTTTCGATTTTATTTTTGCTATAGCTACCGCCACGATTCACGTGATTATAAGTATTTCCCTCATATCCGGTAGCAGGTGTCGTGGAGGTTATAGTAGAGCTATTCTTGTCCCAGCACCATTCACGAACGTTGCCACTCATATCATAAAGACCAAGTGAATTAGGATTCTTTTTCTTTACTTCATGGGTCTTTCTGTCGCTATTCGAGTAGTACCAGGCGTAATTACCGAGGGTTGATTCATCATCCGTCCCTGCCCAATCTGTCGAGTTTGCCGTATTTGTAGTATGTGAGTAGGACTCAGAATTAATCCGAAGAATCCGACAGCGTAGCAGGATTAGGGGTCGCAAAGACGGACTCGCAATCCACTACATCACAACTTCGATTGTGTGTGTGCCGGACGCAAAATACGGAACAATGTTACCGGCAAGCGGTTTACCGTCGGCACAGACGCTTGTTACGCCCTTTGACTTGTGCGCGGAGTTCTGAACATGAATCTTGTAAACCGCACCGCGGCACTTGCGTTCAACCGTGAACGAATCCCACGCCTTTGGTATACACGGGTCAATACGCAAACCTTCGTGTTCAGGACGAATACCCAGAATGTACTTGGTTGAAGCCTGATAAGTCCAGGAAGAAGTACCTGAAAGCCATGAATTGCGGCCAAGCCCGAACTGCGGATGCTCGTTTGAAAGAATGTTCTGCGCATAGCAGTACGGTTCACATTCATATTCATCAATATTCTCGTTTTTGGCAGCAGGATTTATACGCTGATAGTACAGGAACGCCTGATCGCCGTCGCCGAGTACTGTTTCCGCAATGATTGCCCATGGATTCGGGTGCAGAAAGATACCGCCGTTTTCCTTTGCTCCCGGCGGATATGTAGTTACACCGCCCTTCTCTCTGTCGTATCCGTTGTAGCCCGGCCATGAAAGCTTTATGCCCTTTTCGGTCGCAAGGTACTTTTTAACAGAATCCATTGCGGTTCTGCCCTTTGAATCGTCCGCGGCAAAGCCCGAAAGCACAGCCCATGACTGCGCGTTGAGCCAAACCTTGCCGTATTCGTTGGACTTGGAGCCTACCGGCTTACCCTTGTCGTCAAAATAGCGTACAAACCATTCGCCGTCCCATGCGGAAGAAAGCACGCTGTTCTTCATTTCCTCATACCATTTCTGATATTTTTCCGCCAAATCTTTTTGAGAGCGGAATACGGCAAGTTCAACAAGCTCACGCAATGCCCAGCCGTACAGGTTTGCGGTAAAAAGGCTTTCCGCGCCCTCAGGCAGGTTTACGGTGTCGTTCCAGTCAGCAAAACCAAGCAGAGGCAGCTTGTGTGAGCCTACGTGCGAATGCGTAAAATCTACCGCACGCATGAGATGTTCGTAAACAGTACCGGTTTCCAAAGGCTTTTCTGCCTTGTCTTTTTCGTAGAACGGAATCTGTTTTTCAAGGAAAGCATAATCGCCGGTTTCCTTAAGGTAAGCGCAAACCGCAAGAACAATCCAAAGCTGGTCGTCTGAATAAAAATGAGGCCTGTCCTCGTACTCCATGGAATCGCCGCGGCCCGCAATCATAGAGAGCGGATTAAACTGATGATAAGAAGAACCGTCGCAGCTCTGAACCGAAAGAAGTTTTTCTATAAGTTCCAAAGCTTCATCGGGAATTTGAGGGATAACACCCATAACGTCCTGGGACGAATCACGGAAGCCTATGCCGCGGTCAGAACCGTAGCCCAGCTGATAAAGCGAAAGATAGCGCGACCATGTTTTTGTTGTGTAGCACTGGCGCGGATTGTGCAGGTTGAGCATTGAATTGAACGCCGCATCCGGTGTGTGAACTGCAATAACTGAAAGGTATTCGTCCCAGAACTTTTTAAGATCGGCAAAAGCTTTGTCAACTTCCGCAACAGTGGTGTATTTTTCGGCGGCGGAAGCGGCTTTTGCAAGTCCTTGTACCTGTGTAAGCTGTGTTATAACTGTTGCTGTTTTGCCTGCTTCAAGAGTACCCAAATCAAGCTGGAAAGCCGAGATTGTGTCGCCCCTCATCGCATCCTTGCATGAAAGCTTTTCACTGCGGAGCGAAAGCGGTTCACGCCAGGTTCCGTATTCGTTGTCACCTAAAAAGCGCTTTCGGTCTGTTTCATAAGAAGCAGGTTTTATATTTGTGCAGAAGACGTTTACTTCCGTTTCTTTTTTCATGAATGCGTATTCGGCAATCGCACCTGTATTGCCTCTTGTCTCAACGGCATGACACTGCATTGTCTGCGGAACCCAGTCAGCGTTAGTAAGCTGCTTGAGCGCGTCAAAGTGGCTGTATTCTACAACCGGGAACAGTTCAACGTGAAGGTCTTTTTTGCCCTTGTTTGTAACGGAATATCTGCGGATAAGCGTTGTGCCGCCACGCGGAATAAACGCGAGAATATCAAATTCCAAGTCGCCGTAGCGTGTAACCCAGCGTGTGTAGTACATTCCTACATGGCATTCAAAGGAATCGTACGGTACAAGAGACGGAACAAAATAAGGTGAAAAGATTGCCGCGTCTTTACAGGTCTGTCCTTTTTCACGGACGCGCACATAGGCTGTTTCGCCCTTAAAATCGCTGCACGGAAGCTGCGGGATATACTTTGTAATACGGTTAAGAGCGGGGTCGCCCTTGCAAAGCTGAGAACCACCGGTATGGTCAAGAAAACCGCCGAACTGTAAAGTTCCCACATAGTTAATCCACTTTACCGGTGTTTTGGGGTTTGTAATTACATATTCCCGATTAGCGTCGTCAAAATATCCGTACTTCATTTTTCCTTCCTTTTGTTTGGTTAGTTGATATAATAAACCAATCCCCGTCACATTGCAATACTCTGCATGATTCTATCAAAAGATATTGCATAAAGATACAAATGCGTGTATATTCTTTTTATTATGATATTCAATCCACAAAAAGAATGTGAGAATAAAGAATCACGTAAAAAAATGCAGTTTGCACTGCTTAAAAATCTGGTGGAACACGTTTACAATTCTGTTCCGTTTTATAAAGCCAAATTTGATGCCGCGGGGATAAAGCCTGCTGACATAAAGTGCCTGGAAGACATTGCAAAGCTTCCGTTTACAACAAAAAGCGATTTGAGGGAAACCTACCCTTACGGACTTTTGGCTGTTCCTCAGGCAGATATTGTGGAAATACATATGTCATCAGGAACAACAGGAACGCCTGTTGTTGATGCCTACACTGAGCGCGACCTTGATGACTGGGCAGAAGCTATGGCCCGTACACTTTCAGGTGCCGGCGCATGTCATACTGATACAGTACAGAACGCCTACGGCTACGGACTTTTTACAGGTGGTATGGGTGTTCATCACGGAGCCAAAAAACTAGGAGCAACAATTATCCCTATTTCATCCGGTAACACCGAAAAGCAGCTGATGCTCATGCGCGACTTTAACACAACTCTTTTTTCATGTACTCCCTCATACGCAATGTACATGGCGGAACGCGCAAAGGAACTTGGAATTGACATCAAATCCCTGCCGGTAAGAGCCGGTCTTTTCGGTGCAGAACCATGGTCAGAAGGAATCCGCAAAAAGATAGAAGAAGACTGGAATATAAAGGCGTACGATGTTTACGGACTTACCGAAATTACAGGTCCGGGCGTTGCCTTTGAATGCGAATATCAGGCAGGAATGCACGTAAACGAAGATTTGTTCTATCCCGAAATAATAAACCCCGATACAGGCGAGCCTGTTCCCGACGGCACAAAGGGCGAGCTTGTATTTACAACACTCACAAAGCAGGGAACTCCGCTTATCCGCTACAGAACACGCGATATCACATTTATCATTCCCGAAGAATGCTCATGTGGACGAACAACACGCCGTATTCACAGGCTTTTCGGCAGAACGGATGATATGCTCATCATACGTGGTGTAAACGTATTCCCGAGCCAGATAGAAAACGCACTTGTTGAGATTCATGGTGTTGAGCCTAACTATCAGATTATTGTTGACAGGAATGCGCAGACGCACCTGGACGATGCGGAACTTCACGTTGAAGTTAGTGAATCACAATTCAGTGATGAAACAAAAGATTTGGAATCACTGCGCTCAAAGATTGATAACGTTATGAAGAGTAAGTTGGGTATTCACTTAAAGATAAAACTGGTTGAGCCAAAATCGATTGAACGCTCAACAGGCAAATCCAAGCGGGTTATCGACAAGCGCACATACTAGAAATTTGTCGACAAACGGCGTTTTTGGATTTATCATATTAGCAATAAGTTTATGAGGTGATTTATGAAAATTAAGCAAATATCTATTTTTTTGGAAAATTCAGCAGGAAGAATCGCAGAAGTAACAAATACACTCAAAGAAGCCGGTATCAATTTGCGTGCAATTATGATTGCTGACACGGCTGATTTTGGAATTCTGCGCATTATTACGAATGATTCCGAAAAAACAATAAAAGTTCTTCAGGAGGCTAATTTTACAACAAGAACAACAGATGTTCTCGCAGTAAAGATTCCGGACAAGGTAGGCAGCCTGCACGAAGTTATGGTTTTGTTCCAGAAGAACAATATTAATATTGAGTATCTGTATGCGTCTTTTGAAGTAACGGAAGACAGTACCGTCATTATCTTTAAGGTTGAAAACCCTGATGACGGTCTTAAGGTTCTGGACAAGAACGGATATTCAACTATATCATCATTCTAACAGCATACAAGGCAGCGAGTTTTTTGCGGTTTTCTATTGACATTTTTACAGGTAATTGATAGATTCTATTCGTTACATTCCCTGGTTGTGTAATGGTAGCACCGCAGATTCTGGTTCTGCTTGTGGGGGTTCGAATCCTCCCTAGGGAAAAAGCTGAACAAAAGTTCAGCTTTTTTTATACATAGTTGTGTATGTACTAACATGCACACATACGGTCCCTTCGTCTATCGGTTAGGACAAAAGATTCTCAATCTTTAAAGACGGGTTCGATTCCCGTAGGGACCGTCCTCATTTCTGTTCTGTAGAGTTTTCTTCGTAATATCTGATAATCCAGCGTTTGAGCGGCGTAATCCACTCATATTCGTTTGCGCCTTCCAGCAGGAGTTCTTCAAACAAATCGTTAATGTGTTCGTTAATTGCTTTTTTGTCTTTTTCGGATATATCGGTATTGGTTTGAAACATATTGTTTATAAAATCAACTGCATCCTGTATTGTAAACTGATCTTTAAGGATAAAGCACATCATGTAGAGGGCGGCGGCAATGCAGTTTACACTGTGCTGCTTTACGTAAAGAACCGTTTCGGCAATTTCAATCGCACTTTCATACAGTTCTTTGTTGTACGCATCTTGTTCCTGCTTGGTGAGTCCTGCTTGAGCAAATGCTTTTTTGTAATATGTAATAACTAATGCCATAATTGAAACATGCAGACTTGGAACACAAAGATAATGCGGATCAACGAGACGAACAAATGCCATCTGAATATTGGTTTTTCCTTTTGGTCTTTTTGTTGTACTCATTCTAAACCGGTAGAATTCGCCAGCCTGCTCGTAGCACTTTGTTATAAGTTCAATAAATTCACAATAATACGGAACGGCTCCGTGTTTCAGTCGTTTTGACAAAAACACCAGCGGTCTGATCCAAAGGTTTACAAAATCAAGGTATGTGTCTATTTTTTCTGGTTTGAACGGAACGGCATCATCAAGTACGTTATCCACGTTGATAATGGGGATTTTGCTCAAACGAAGTCTTCTGCCATATTGTAAAAAGAAAAAATCTTTGAGAACAACACCTATAAAGACGGCGGCTTTTTTTAGTACCTTCGGATGAAAAAGCGTAAAAATATATGCAGCCCCTGCCCTGTAGGAGGACATTGGTTTTATTGGATTAGTATCATGCGATTGAGTCAAAATGTTTCCCAAGTTATTACGAATTTTTATTATCTGGAATTCTAATACAAAAACAAATATTTGTAAAACATTTTCGATATGTAAACATTTAAAATATTGTATTTTACTGAGGTGTGTTCGCTATATCATCCAGGATGGCGGCTTCTTCCTGATTTACGAGTTTACGGTATTCGGACTTTTTCTTGTCTTTGAGCTTGGTAAGTACCTTTCGTTCTTTCATTGTCTCGTACATAGCTTTTCGTTTTTCTTCTATTACAAGTTTAGCCGCGGCTAATTCTTCCAGCAGGTTTTCTTTCTGTACATCAAGACGGTTAATGTAGTTTTCGATTATAACAAGATCCTGCATATTCTTGCAGAATGAACGTTGATTATTGGATTCTACGCGTTTTTCTGCGATTGTTTTAAGTTCGGCTTTGATACGGTCAGAATTTGCGATTGCCTGAGCAAGCGCAATCTTTGCCTGTTCTTCTGAAAACTCTTTAAGGTCGAGGATTTTTTGCAGAGAAAAAGCAAATTTTTTCATACATTATATTCTTCCTGAGGAATCTCGATATGTGCTAATTCCGCAAGTTTTTGGATGGTGTCGTCTATCGTTACCTGTTCAAATTCTTCCTGTTCGAGGAATGAATCAATGCTTTCGTGCGCATCGATTGCAAGGTCGATGTTAGGATTTGAACCTTTTTGATATGCACCTACATTTATTATATCTTCAGATTCGGCATAGGTTGCCATGAGCTTTCGCACATATGCACAGGCTTCTTTTGTTTTTTCGCCACTTACACGGTTTGCAAGACGGCTTATTGAGGCAAGAACATCGATTGCAGGGTAATGACGGGCTTCCGCAAGTCTGCGGCTCAAAATAACGTGCCCGTCGAGAATTCCGCGTACTGTATCCGAAATAGGTTCGTCCATGTCGTCACCGTCAACGAGAACGGTGTAAAATGCCGTGATTGATCCTTTCTGGGCTGTGCCGCTGCGTTCCAAAAGCTTCGGTAGAGTTTCAAAAACACTCGGTGTGTAGCCTCGCGTTGCAGGCGGCTCACCGATTGCAAGTCCTATTTCGCGCTGGGCTTTTGCAAAACGTGTTACAGAGTCAAACATGAGCATAACGTTTTTGCCCTGGTCACGGAAGTATTCGGCGATTGCGGTTGCTGTGTATGCACCTCGGATTCTTGCGAGCGGTGACTGGTCGGAGGTTGCCTCAACTACGACAGAACGTTTGAGTCCTTCTTCGCCTAAATCGCGTTCCAAAAAGTCTATAACTTCACGACCACGTTCGCCTATAAGCGCGATTACGTTTACATCTGCATTTGTATTACGCGCAATCATGCCGAGAAGTGTGGACTTTCCAACGCCTGAACCGGCAAAAATACCCATGCGCTGTCCTTCGCCAATGGCTAACAACGAATCTATAGCACGGATGCCGGTTACAATGCGTTTTTTTATGGATCTTCTGCTCATCGGGTCGGGAGGAGACGCGATTGCAGGATAAAAAGTTTCAGGAGCAACTTCTTTTTTTCCGTCGGCGGCTTTGCCCATGCAGTCGAGAACGCGTCCCAAGAGCTGTTTACCTACGCCAACTTTAAGTACAGAACCGGTTGCCACTACTTTGCAGCCGATTTCGATTCCTTTTGTTTCGCCGAATGCCATAAGCTGAACGATTTTTCCATCAAGTCCTATTACTTCAGCAGGAATTGATTCACCTGTACGGGATATTTTTATATAACAGATTTCACCTATAACAGATTGAGGTCCGTTGCTTTCTATTAGCATTCCTCGGACACGTGATACGAGACCGTTAAAAAGGATTGTTTCGGTATTTTTAACACTTTCAATGTATTTATCAAAAATGTCTATCATAAAATCTATTCCGAAGTGATTGACTGCTTGATATTCGTCTTAATTGGAGAAATATCGAGAATCTTCTGTTCAAGTTCTGCCAACTGGCTAGAAATACGTGCATCGATAGAACCAAAGTCTGTTTCGATAATACAGCCGCCTTTTTCTACGGAAGAATCTTCTACAATCGTAATATTCTTTACATTTTCAGCAGCAGAAAGGAATTCCTTCGAGTGTTCCGAAGTAAGAGCAAGTTCCGCCATATTTACACGAATAAGAACATCTCCTCTTCCTTTTACCTTCCGCAATGCCTGTACGATATTTGTCATTACAACATTGCGCTGATTTTCGGAAATAACTTTAACGATTTTTCTTGTCATCAAAAGAACAAGGTTTACAATCTGCTGTTCCGTTTCTGAAAGAATTTGTACACGTTTGTCCATGATTTTTTCAATCATGAGGTGAAGTCTGTCGATAAGGCGCTGTGCTTCGGCACGTCCTTCCTTATAGCCTTCTTCGTGACCTGAATCACGACCTTCTTTGTAAGCGGAATTTGTTATCTCTTCTTTTGTAGCACGTGCTTCGAGAACGAGCTTTTCGGCTTCGGAACGGGCTTCTTTGAGAATGCGGTCTGCTTCATCGGATGCCTGTGTTTTGATAATCTGAGCCTGATCACTCTGACGTTTTACTTCCTCAAAGGCAGCTTCTTTTGCATCGCCAATGATTTTTTCAGCCTCAGCTTTGGCCTGCTCGATAAGCTTCTGTTTTTCATCTTCCCACTGAGCTTTGAAAGCTTCGGCTTCGCGCTGTATATCCTCTACGGTAGGACCTGTATATTCAGGTGTTTCATCGACAACTTCTGCTTCCTCTTCTTCTGCATAGGTGTGAGAAAGCTTTAACATTATCTTGTCCTGAACAGGAGTAATTTCGTTTGGACGAAAAACAGATTTTGCCATATTTTACCTCATCACTACAATATTTTTATACAACCAGTTCGTCTTCGCCGGAACGTGCAATAACAATTTCACCGGAGTCTTCAAGACGCCTGATTGTAGATACAATCTTCTGCTGTGATTCTTCTACATCCTTCAAGCGTACCGGTCCCATGAATTCCATATCTTCTTTGAGCATGGCAGCAGCACGTTTTGACATGTTGCGGAAGATTTTGTCCTGTACTTCAGTATCGACAGCTTTAAGCGCTTTTGCCAGTTCCTGTGTATCAACTTCACGCATAACTTTCTGAATAGCGCGGTCGTCGAGCATAACGATATCTTCGAATACGAACATTCTCTTTTTGATTTCTTCCGCCAAATCCGGATCTTCTTCTTCCAAAGATTCGATAATCGTTTTTTCGGAAGAACGGTCAACAAGGTTAAGAATTTCAACGATGCTTTCAACACCACCGGCTGCAGTGTAGTCTTCACTTGACAAGCTTGAAAGTTTCTTTTCAAGAACGCGTTCAACTTCACGGAGAACATCAGGTGATGTGCGGTCCATCGTTGCGATACGACGTGCAACATCGCTCTGTATTTCTTCAGGCAGGTTCTGCAGAATAACGGATGCCTTGTTTGGCTCAAGGTAAGCAAGAATAAGGGCTATTGTCTGCGGGTGTTCCTGCTGGATAAAGTTAAGCAAGTGGGCAGGGTCAGTACGGCGGATAAAGTCGAACGGACGTACCTGCAACGAACTTGTAAGACGGTTGATAATATCGATTGCCTTTTGACTTCCGAGTGATTTTTCCAAAAGCTCACGAGCAAAGTCGATACCACCGGTTGTAATGAAGTTTTGGGCACTCATGAGCTGCTGGAATTCTTCCAGAACAGCATCTTTGAATTCAGCTTCAACTGTGTCCAGTCTTGCAATTTCAAAAGTAAGTGTTTCTACCTCGTCTTCGCGTAAGTGCTTGAAGATTTCGGACGAAATTTCCGAACCAAGTGAAACAAGGAAGATTGCAGCCTTTTGTTTTCCTGATAATTTGCTATAATCTTTTTTATTCTTACTGGAACTTTTCTTTTCGGTTGTTGTTGTTGTAGCTGCCATTCTATTCCTCCATTAACCAGGTTCGGATAAGCAATGCAACATCTTCCGGATGTTCTTTTGCCATAGTAATTGCATTTTCCTGCAATTCGAGTCTGCTTCGTTCTTCGGCGGACATGGAAACTTCCATACCTGCCTGTTCTGCTTCGAACAAGGCACGTTCGCGTTCCATCTGGTGACGGCGAAGTTCTTCTTCTTCGCGCAGACGGCGGCGGCGTTCTCTTTCGCGACTGATAAATCTGAATATGACAAAGAGAAGAAGAATTGCAACAAGGGCGATTGCCGACCAGAACAAAGTCTGTCTTGTCTGCAGCTGTTTGAGATAAAGCGCGTCTTCTTTGTCAAACTGTTCCTGACGGTCAAAGGGGATATTTACGACAGAAACTGAGTCACCTCGCAACCTGTTGTAACCGACCGCATCCTGAACCTGTTTTGTAACATCTTCAAGAACAATTTCGCTTATAGGGGTATATTCACGAACTATACGGCCTTTTTCAATTACAGGATTGCCGTCATCATCATTTTTTACATTCCAGGTACCGTCAATGTTTACTGAAACAGTAATTCTATCTATTGTGGGGCTTTTTTCGGAATTTGTAATAGTAACGTTATAATCTTGATTTTTCTTTACGCCGGATTCTTCTGTCGTTCCATACAAATTTGACATATCGGAATAAACAGGAGGATTCTGTCCCTCTACACCGGCAGGACCTTCGGGGTTGTATCCTGTTCCTGTCCAGCGTTTTGTGACAGTCTCGGATGAAACTGTTACTGATTCAACGTATTCGGACTCATCATAAGGGGTATCCGGGTTATCGGGTCTCATCTCGATAGGAGTAATCTTTCTATCTTCAACAGTTCTTTTTGAAATGTCCATCTCGACTTTTACGTTCAAATCGCGCACGCGGTCTGGACCAAAAGTTGCCTGCAATGCTTTGAGAACCTGAGCACGGTAATACGCTTCCTGCTTTTGTATAGCTTTCTGATGTTTTTCTACAAGTGAAAGCCTGTCGAATTCGGCCATTCCTTCAAAATCATTGAGGATGTTTCCATCTTTATCAGAAATGGTAATATTATCTGCAGTAAGACCTTCTACAGCTTTAATGAGAAGTTTCTGAATACCTTCAACTTTTTTTCTGTTTGTGAGAATATCGCTTCCGGGTTTTTGAAAAATGATTACACTTGCTGTGACATCGTTCTGATCTGCTTCAAAAAGTTCTTTTTCAGGCATTGTGATAACAACATTTGCCTTGTCTACGTCATCAAGTGCTTCAATATGCTGTGTTACAAGATTTGTAATTGAACGGCGCAGATTTACATTACGCTCAAAATCGGTTATTGACCAACTCTGCTGAGCATCAAAAAGATCCCATGGGTCAACATTTGTAGGAACCAAATCCTCACGAATAAGAATTGATCTCATTCTGCGTGCGGTAGATTCGCTCTCAACGGTAATTTTTCCGTCAGCCGTTACGCTTGCTGAAACATTTTCTTCGCTTAAGCGATAAAGGATTTTGTCGCGTGCTGCTTCGTCCGTGATGGCCACGTTGAAAAGAGGAACTGCACTAGGGCTTGAAGAAACCCGTGTAATCACTATCAACGCAACAATTGCTACAACAATTATGCCGATTAAAATAATGCGTTGAACCAGCGACCACTTTGCCCATAATTCCTTAATTCGTGTAAGTACTTTATTAAGCCATTCGTTCATGATACCCCTCCCGTGAACGATACTTCATATTGATAACTATATTATTATAACTCTAAGTTATCATATTTACCAGAAATTACTTTATTTTTCTTTATCTTGTAGTAGTAATTTCGTTCCAATCCTTAACTACCCTGTCTATTACCGTCTGAGCAAGATTCAAAGAAAGGCTTGCCTGTGCCATAGCAATAGTAACATCATGTACATCAACTGAGTCAGGGTCAACTATCAGCTGCTGTGCTATTTTATCACTTTCTATCTGCTTGTTGCTTACGGAATCCATTGCACCCATAAGAAAAGATTCAAAGGAATTTTTCTCGCTTTTTGCAGTCTCCTTTTCTTTTCTAAGGGGCTGTGCCATAACTGATGTCAATGGTTCAGAACCGATATGCGCAGGATTAGTCCTTACAAGGTTCAATGTTCCCAAAGAAGTTTGAATCATCTATTACCTCCCGATTTCAAGGGCTTTTGCGAACATTTCTTTTGAGCCCTGAACAACAGATGAATTTGCTTCGTATGAACGTGAGGCAGATATCAAATCTACCATTTCGTTTACTATATTTACATTCGGATATTCTACGTATCCGGTATTAGGTCCGCTTTTAATTGCATCAGGATGTGTAGGATCATAAACAAGTTTACCTTCGGTCTCAAGGTCTTTTTCGATAGCACGTACACGGACACCTCTGCCAACACCACCGTCAAGTTCTTCGGGAACAAACGGTGTTCTCCAGGTCAAATCTGTGCCGATTGATTCAACAACAACACGAGAACGTTTGAATGGTCCGCCGTCCTGAGTACGGGTGGTTGTTGCGTTTGCTATGTTATCGGAAATAACATCTGTTCTGAGACGTTCAACGCTCATTCCTGTTGCTGCTATATTAATACTGGTAAAAAGACCCATTTTTTATTCTCCTACTTTAATACAGATTTTACCTGTGAAAACTCAAAACTTTGTAATTGTGTCAAAAGCTGGTAGTTCAGCTGTGTCTTAAGAACATTCATTGCTTCTGTTTCGGCGTCAACATTGTTACCGTTTGCCTTTGCGGTTGTCAGGTAATCACGTACTCTGCGCGGCTGAACTGAACGGTAATCAACCGGAACGGAAGACTGTATATGGCGCGGATCAGTAGTTTTCATGACAAATGCATCTTTTGCATTTTTTTCTGAATCAAGTGCTCTTTTGAGTTCACTTTCAAAGTTGACTTCAACTCTCTTGAAATTAGGAACTTCAGAGTTTGCAAGATTCTGTGCCGTTACCTGATAGCGCAATGTACTGACATCCATGGCTCTGTGTAACAAATCTGTAGTTCTTGTAAAACTATTCATTTTTCTTTTGACCTTCCTACTCTAATTATCGGTGAGCAAAAAACAGACTTAAGTTTTTTTGCAACTACAGTATGTATTTTGACAAATCCTGATCCTGTAATACTCCTTTAAGTCGTTCTTCAACATACTCTTTTGTTATCTCTATCGTTTCACCTTTATGTTCGTCCGCTTCGAAAGACAGGTCTTCGAGTAGTGTTTCCATTATTGTATGAAGCCGGCGGGCTCCTATGTTTTCCATTCTGGAATTTACTTCTTCTGCAAGTACACTCATTTTTTCAATGGCATTTTCTTTGAATGTGAGTGTTACGCCTTCTGTAGCAAGCAGCTCAGTATATTGTTTTGTAAGTGCGTTGTGCGGTTCAACCAGAATGCGTTTAAAGTCACCGGCATTGAGTGATTCAAGCTCAACTCGCAGAGGAAAGCGTCCCTGAAGTTCAGGAATAAGATCACTCGGTTTGGAAACGCTGAATGCACCTGCAGCAATGAATAGAATGTGTGTTGTATCCACAACTCCGTATTTGGTATTAACGGTTGAACCTTCAACAATCGGCAGTATATCGCGCTGTACACCCTCACGCGAAACGTCCTGTCCTCCGCTGCGTTCGCCACGGACAGCAATCTTATCTATTTCATCTATAAAAATTATTCCCATCTGCTCAACGCGGGAGCGTGCTTCGTCGCAAACCTTGTCTGGGTCAATAACTTTGTCCAATTGTTCCGCAGTAAGTATTTCTCGGGCTTCTCTTACAGTTACAAGTTTCTTTTTGGAGCGGCCGCCGATAAGCATATTCGTGATGCTTGCCATACTGGACTCAATGTCTTCTATATTGCCGCCGGCAAAAATCTCCATCGTCGGCATATTCTGTCTGCGATTGACGCTGACTTCAACCTGACGGTCTTCGAGGACTCCGTCACGCAGCATCTTTCGGAACTTTTCACGTGTTGCGGACATATCAGCGGAATTGTTTTCCGTGTTTTCTGACGCCGATTCGGAACTTACAGTACCAGGCAAGGCAAAAAGAGCTCCATGCTTTTGTTCCGTCTTTTGCTTGCTGCCACTGCCGGGCAACAAAAGGTCGAGCAGAGCTTCTTCAACTTTTTCCTGTACTGAAACTTTCATCTGTTCCTGCATTTCAGATTTGACCATATTGTAGCCTACAGCCATAAGGTCGCGTACCATTGATTCAACATCACGTCCTACATAGCCAACTTCGGTGTATTTTGTCGCTTCAACTTTTATATAAGGTGCACCGCAAAGCTTTGCAAGACGGCGGGCAATCTCAGTTTTTCCGACTCCTGTCGGTCCTATCATAAGAATATTTTTTGGAGCAATTTCTTCGCGGATATCATCAGGCAGCTTGAGTCTGCGTGTTCTGTTGCGAAGGGCAATTGCAACCGCTTTTTTGGCTTTTTTCTGCCCGATAATGTATTTATCAAGACAGGATACAATTTCCTTTGGAGTTAATTCTTCCAACCTTTCTTCCATTGATGATTTCATTATAACTCCTCCGCAGTAATGTGTCCGTTTGTATAAATACATATATTTCCGGCAATTTTAAGACTTTTTTCGGCAATTTCCCTTGCACTCAATTCAGATGATTCCATATACGCAAGAGCAGCGGCATATGCGTAGTTTCCGCCGGAGCCTATTGCAAGAACATCACTTTCAGGTTCAATTACATCACCGTTGCCTGAAATTAGCAGTATTTTTTCGGCATTTGCGACAAGAAGCAGTGCTTCAAGATTGCGCAACGCTTTGTCAGTTCTCCACATTTTTGCAAGTTCAACGGCGGCTCTTGTTATATCGCCGTTATATTCCTGCAGTTTTGCCTCAAATTTGTCAAACAGATTGAAGGCATCGGCAGTAGCACCTGCGAATCCGGTCAAAACTTTTCCGTCATAGATACGTCTGACTTTACGGGCATTACCTTTCATTACTGTTTCGCCCATTGTTACCTGTCCGTCACCGGCCATTGCAACTTTGCCGTTTCTGCGGACTGCTATTACTGTTGTACTTCGTATTCTCTGTCTGTTCATCCTTTTTCCTTATTCCGTGCCACCATGAGGGTGAGCCTGATTATATGTTTTTATCAGCTGAGCTGTTGTTACGTGCGTATAACGTTGTGTTGTAGAAATACTTTCATGTCCGAGCATCTCCTGGACAATTCTGATATCCGCTCCATTTGCAAGCATTGCTGTTGCAAAAGTATGGCGGAGAGCATGAGGTGAAATACGATGATTTGTTCCTTCTATACCCGAATAGCGGTTTACTATGTATCGGATTCCTCTTACAGAGAGAGGGCCACCTGCCTGATTAATGAAAAGCTCATCAACGTTGCGCTCAGCAGGAATTCTGTTTTTACGCTCCGGCAAATATTCTAGTATTGCTTTTACTGCGTCTTTTTCAAAAAAAACACGTCGTTCCTTACTGCCTTTTCCAAGAACAACGGCAGACTTCATGTCAGGTGCAATATTCGAGAGCTTTAATGAAGCCATTTCGCCGACACGACAACCAGTTGAATAAAAACATTCTAAAAGTGCTTTATCGCGTTTTTCCCACAAAAGAGGCTTTTTTACAGGCTGGTTGCACAATTCGTCTGTTTCGGCAGGGAAAAGAAAACGCGGCATTTTTTTTGGCACTTTAAGTGTTTTTATCGGTAGAGCAGGATTTGCCGCAATATATTCCAAACGATAACAATATGAGAAGAATTTTCTGACTGCCGCAATAAAGCGGTTTATGCTCGAAGCTTCATATTTTTGTGAAGAAAGGGATGCTATACAAGTCTGCAAATTCAAAGTGGTAATGGAATTCACATCGGCATCTTCACCCAAATAATTGCACAGCATTTTAAGGTCATGTCGGTAACTTACTTCAGTATTTTGGGAGACACCTTTTACTCCATACATGTAGGTGAGGAATTCTTCTGTAAGTTCCATTAATGCGGCCATTTATTCTTCGCTTTCCCTGATATCTGTCTCTTCGTCTTCTACTGTGTGCAGATAGTCACACTCTGGATTTATGCAGGATTTGATGCTTCCGTGTTTTTTAACGTATTTTTCAACCAAAAACTGCCCGCATTTGGGACATGTAGCATTAATCGGCTTAAAATGCGAAATAAAATCACACTTTGGATAGTTTGTACAGCCGTAAAATTCCTTACCTTTGCCCTTGGTTTTTCTTGCGACAATATCACCGTTACAACCGGGACGCGGACATTTAGCAAGCGGAATAGAACGGGTATTATGGCATTCCGGAAACCCGGAACAAGCAAGGAACGAGCCAAATTTTCCGAGTTTTTTGACCATTGGCCTGCCGCAAAGTTCACAGACCTGATCGGTTTTTTCGTCCATTATTCCTTTGTAGCTTTCCAATGTGGACATAATCTCGTCAACACGTTCTTTGAACGGAAAATAGAAATCACCGATCATTTTTGTCCATTCAACCTTGGATTCCTCAACCGCATCAAGTTCATTCTCAATTTCTGCTGTAAAGTTTTCGTTAATCAGTGACGGAAAAGATTCAACCAGAATGTCACATATAATCTTACCCAGCTGTGTGGGAACCAGCTGTTTGTTCGATCTTGTAACATAATATCGTTCCAGCAGAACCGAAATAATCGGCGCATAGGTAGAAGGACGACCTATACCGCGCTCTTCAAGCGTTTTTACGATCGAAGCATCTGTGTAACGCGACGGTCCTTGAGTAAAATGCTGTTCCGGATAGAACTTGAGAGGTTTGATTTTTTCGCCTGTTTTGAGTGATGGCAGTACATCATCTTTTTCTTCTTTGGAAATTAGTGTTTTGAGTACTTTCAAATAACCTTTTTCCAGTGTTTGTGTCGCAGAAAGACGGAATAAAGCATCACCTGCCTGAATATCAACGCTTGTCGTACATTTTTTTGCATTTGTCATTTGGCTGGAAACAAAACGCTCCCAAATGATTGAATAAAGCCGCAGCTGGTCACGAGTAAGATACTCTTTTACATAATCCGGTGTATATTTTACATAAGTGGGACGGATTGCTTCGTGAGCATCCTGCGCTTTTTTACCAACCGCATACTCAACAGGTTTTGCAGGCAATTGTTCAGGATAGTTTTTTTCGATATAAGCTCTTACGTCCTCAATTGCGACAGGCGAGATACGGACAGAATCAGTACGCATGTAGGTTATCAAACCGACGCGGGAAGAACCGATGTTTATACCTTCATACAGCTGTTGTGCAACCTGCATTGTTTTTTTTGAGGTAAAACCAAGTCTGTTTGCCGCTGCCTGCTGCAACTTTGAAGTTGTAAAAGGCGGTTTTGGCTTTACTTCTTTTTCAGTTTTCTTTATGTCAACAACATCGCAGTCTCTGTTTTTGAGCAAAGCTATTATATCATTGACGGATTTTTCATTTTTAAGCTCCGGCTTTTTACCCTTATATTGTACAAGCTGGGCGGTAAATGTTGTTTTGCCTTTTATAAAGTCAGCATCCAAAGTCCAGTATTCTTCGGGCATAAAGTTTTCTACTTCTTTTTCGCGGTCGCAAATCAGCTTGAGCGCAACCGACTGGACTCGACCTGCAGAAAGTCCGTTCTTTACCTTTTTCCACAGTAAGGGGGAAAGATTATAACCTACAAGCCTGTCGAGGACACGGCGTGCTTTTTGTGCGTTTACTTTTGCCTCATCTATCTCGCCAGGTGCTTTTACTGCATCTTTTATCGCCTGAGGTGTTATTTCGTTAAAAACAATACGTTTGATCGGCGCAGTTGTTTTTTCGCTAAGCACATTACGCAAGTGCCATGCGATGGCTTCTCCCTCGCGGTCATTATCACTTGCAAGAAGGACTTCATCATTTTTCTTTGCTTCTTTTTGAAGTTCCTTGAGCAACCCGGCCCGACCTCTTACTGTAATATAATCCGGCTGAAAATTGTTTTCCACATTGACTGCCATACGGGATTTAGGCAAATCAATGAGATGCCCCATAGAAGCTTTTACGGTAAATCCTGTCCCAAGATATTTTTCTATTGTTTTTGCCTTTGCAGGAGATTCCACAATAACAAGTGTCGTCTTTTTTTTCGTTTTTTTGGCCGCAGTTTTTTTGGCGGCAGTCTTTTTCACAGCCATATTCTCTTGCTCCTTTATTCCGTTTTATCCCATAAAACAGGCTGTTTATTTTTGTATTTTTTTTTGTCTGTTAAAATAGTACTCGATTCAAGTTTTTCCAATAGTTCTTCTGCATTATGAATAACTGCAGCACCATCACGAACATAAGAAGAAGGATGGCGTTCATCACCGGAATTCTTTAATGCCAGTTCGTGAAAAAACAAATCCCTGCTCTGTTCCAAAGCAAAATCGGCAGTAATGAGTGAACCGGATTTTGTTGGTGCTTCTACTACAAGAGTTGCAACCGACAATGCAGAAATAATGCGGTTACGTGCGGGGAAACGCCACTTGGCGGCAACAGTCTCCGGCGGATATTCGCTTACAATGCAGCCGTCTTTTTTAAGTATTGCCGCAGCAAGTCCTTTGTTTGTATAAGGTGTAATTTCATCAACACCGCTTGCAAGTACTGCCGCAGTAGATCCGGTTTCTGCACTAACAGCACCTTTGTGTGCAGCTGCATCGATTCCAAGTGCAAGACCTGATACAACAGTATAACCGTTGGATGCAAGTTTTGATGCAATTTCGCGGGCTGCCTGTATTCCGGCAAAAGACGGTCGACGGGTTCCTACAACACCAACGGATTTTTTGTGCAGACAGGCATTGTTTCCACGCCAGAACAGCATAAAAGGCGGATCATAAATTTCTTTAAGCAGTACAGGATAAGACGGGTCTTCGATTGTACAGGAGTGTATATTAAAACATTTCATGATATGGACCTGTCTGTTAATTCTTTTTACAATCTCATCCGCTTTCCACATACCGGAACGTATAACTCTTTTTACTATTAAGGCAATATCAGTCAATGAAAGCGAAAACAATTTTTCTATATCAGAAACATTACGGCGTATCAGAACTTTTTCTCTGGAACTAAGGAATTCAAGACCGGAAATTGCAAGATTCAGCATAAAATCATTATTGGTACATTGCATCAAGAACAACCCTTTTGTTTTTTTCCGCTTCGGCAACCCGGTCTTTTGCGGTTGATGTACTGATGATTTTATCATACATAGCAAGTGCTGAATCAAAATCATACACCATGTAATAAGCACGTGCCAAAACCATCATTCCATCTGTGTGTTTTTTTTCTATTGTCAAAAGCTCTTCAAGCAAAGGAATTGCCTTTGCCGGCTGATTCATCTCGAATGTATAAAGAACTCCGAGTCCGTAAAGAGCACGTGCAAAACGCGGTTCAAGCTCGATAGCCCTAAGATAACCTGATTCGGCAAGCAGCAGATAACGCTCGCGTTCTGAATTTGTACCTGTTGCCCTGAAATCAAGTGAAGCATTTGCAAGATACCCTGCCGAAACACCCACATAATAAAAAAGGTTCTGGTTAGCAGGGTAATAGTGTATCGCATTTTGCAAAGCATCAAGGGCCTCTGCATACATCTGTTCGTCAAGATAACGTGTTGCAAGTATTTTGTACCAAACACCGAGCTGCTCATTTGTTGCAATTAGATCTTCAGCGCGGCGTTCAAATTTTTTTATTGCCTGTTTTAATTCATCAACTGTAGAAGGATTTTGTATTTTTTCTTCCATCAGCTGAACACGCTTTAGCGTTTTTTTGTTGACTCCGCCACAACCGGATAAAATAAACAAAATACAAGCTGCAAGAAAAAATAAAGAAATGTGTTTTTTCATATTATTCTCCTTCTACACTTTATTTATCATCTGCTTCGGTCTTATGCCCGGGGAAAAAATCCCTGTGATAATCCCGAAGAACCTCATTATCAACCTGCGTATAAATCTGGGTTGTAGTAATATCACTATGCCCGAGCAGTTCCTGCACAGAGCGCAGATCGGCACCTCCAGCCAGCAAATGAGTTGCAAACGAGTGCCTCAATGTATGAACCTTGGCCGTAACTCCAGACTCTTCTTCCAGGTTCTGAAAGCGTTTCCATACACCTTTTCGGGAAAGTCCCTTTCCCTGATAATTCACAAACACAAAGGGAACAGCCTTATTTCCCACTATTCCAGGCCGTACCTCTTCGAGCCACTTTTTTAACCATAAAGCAGCCTGGCTCCCGAATGGTACAATCCGCTGTTTGGAACCTTTGCCGTTTACCATAATCAAATGTTCCGACAAATGAACATTTTCTATCAACAGTCCGCATGCTTCACTTATTCTAAGCCCGCAGGAATAGATAAGCTCAAACAGCGTTCTGTCCCTGACTCCAAGAGGCTTTGAAACATCTATGGAATCAAGCATCAAATTGACCTGCTCTACTGTGAGAACACGCGGCAATTTTTTGCTCACATCCGGTTTTTCCAGAACAGAAGCAGTATTCTCTGTCCAGCGACCGGTAACAACAAGAAAATCACCAAAAGAACGCAGAGCAGAAATATCTTTGGAAACTGTCCTTTCATCAGCTCCCTGTGTTTTTCGCCAGATAACAAACAATGTCAGTTCCTGAACACTCATCTGTTGCTCTGGACTTCCTTTCGGTACGTTCTCGCCGGATTGTTTCCATTCATACAAAAACCGTATGGTCTGGCAATATGTCTGTGCAGTAAGCGCCGCCTTGCCTGCTGCCGTAACCAGAAAGGAATAATACTGCGCTATCAGCGGAAACTCAAAATTCATGTATTATTGCTGTTTATTGCGCCTCAGGACAGCAGGTATGTCCAACTCGTCAGCATTTCCGCCCAAATGCGAAGCAACACTATTCATTCTGTTGGTCTTTGGTTCTTCACCCTGATACCTTAGAAATTCACCCAAAGAAACTGTGTCGGTTTTCTCGGGAACAGGTCTTTTTTCTTTTGCAACAGCAGAAATCACATTTCTGTCAGCCACTGTGTTACCCGAACGGAATTCTTCATTAAAGCCGGTTGCAATGACAGAAACCATGACACTGTCTTTCATATTCTGATCTATTGCAGAGCCAGTAATGATAAGAGCTTCAGGATCTGCTGTAGCTGTAATTATTTTTGCAATATCTTCAACTTCCATAAGAGTAAGAGTATCATCGCCTGTAACATTGATAAGGATACTTTTCGCGCCTTCTATGCGGGAATCTTCAAGCAAAGGATTGTTAATCGCATAGGTTGCGGCATCAACAGCCCGATTTTCGCCCCTTCCGACGCCGGTTCCCATAATCGCATCACCCTTACCTTCCATAGTAGTCTTAACGTCGGCAAAGTCGATATTTATTATTCCAGGCTTTGTTATAAGGTCGGAAATACACTGAACGCCCTGCCGCAGAACATCATCCGCAAGCTGGAACGCTTCTTTTATAGGAGTGCGTTTGTCTACGATTTTTAACAGATGTTGGTTAGGAATAACGATAAGGGTATCGACAGCCTCGTGCAGTTTGCGGATACCTTCTTCGGCAAGCTGCATTTTAACCTTTCCTTCAAATGAAAACGGTTTTGTGACAACACCTACCGTAAGAGCACCCTGCTCCTTTGCAATTTTAGCAATTACAGGCGCCGCTCCCGTTCCTGTTCCACCGCCCATACCGGCAGTGACAAAAACCATATCCGCACCTTTAAGAGCATTTTTTATAGTTTCTGTGTCTTCGAGCGCAGCTTTTTCGCCTACTTCGGGTTTTCCGCCGGCACCCAGCCCGTTCGTAAGTTTTGAACCGATTGGAATTTTAACAGAAGCGTTAGAATTGTTTAATGTTTGTAAGTCAGTATTGGCAGCGATAAATTCCACATTCTGCAAACCGCTGGCAATCATTCGGTTGACAGCATTTCCACCGCCACCGCCTGCTCCGATAACTTTTATTATTGTTGGACCGGCATTTTTGTCGCCAACTACCTCAAAATCAATCATTTTTTCTCCCACCCAGAAAAATGTTGTTGTTTATTATAGTATAACAGAGTATATAACTATTTCAAGCCTAAAAGAACTCGTTTTTTATATAATCTCCCAGTTTTTTTAAGATTCCTCCGTTGTTTTGTTTTGTTTCCATCGTTGAATAATGTTTTTTCTCCGGCTGTTTTTTACCTTCTTCCGCAAAAGAAAGTACAATACCCGTCGCCGTTGCAAATTCGGGTGAATAACATTCTTCAATCATACCGCCCATTTTAATCGGATTACCGATGCGAACCGCGCTTGTACCGAATATCTGCGCCGCAAGCTCTACAACACCGGGCATAAGAGAACCGCCACCACACAGAATAATGTTTTTGGCAACTATTTTTTTTGTACTTGTCTGCATCTGTATCTTATCATTGACAAGATTGAATATTTCTTCCATTCTTGGCTGAATAATTCCGCAAAGTTCCTTACGCGAGATTGCTTCCGGAGGACGTCCGCCCACACCGGGAATAAGCACTTCTTCATCTTCATCAATATATTCTTCCCAGCAGCAGCCTGCCTTTATTTTTATTTTTTCGGATATATCAAAAGTGATTCCCTTAACGATCATAATGTCGTTTGTTACCATTTGACCGCCCACAGGAATCGAACATGTGTACACGGGCGCATCGTCAGCAAAAACAATCACATCTGTTGTCCCGCCGCCAAGATCAATCAAAATTGATCCCAATTCCCTCTCATCCTTTGTAACCACAGAACGTGATGTTGCCAGAATTTTGAGCATAACCCCGTCAACATTATAACCTATCTGATTTATACTTGTAACGAGGGTATGGGTGGTCGTATACGCGGCGGTAACAATCAGAACTTTTGTTTCAAGGCGCCATGCCAGCCTTGAACGTGGATCTTTTATACCATCCACACCGTCTACTATATACGTATACGGAAGGACATGCAAAATTCGTCTGTCCGGCGGTATTGGAATAGAACAAGCTGATTCAATAACTCTTTTTATATCAGATTCCGTAATTTCGCCGCCCTGGTTTTCAACAGAGACAAACCCCTGCTGATTGGTACTTTCTATCTGTGTTCCGCCAATTGCAATATAACAGTCAGAAATCTCATGACCCGACATGAGTTCAGCTTTTTCAACCGCATCAAGTATTGCCCGTTTTGTCAATTCGGTCTGAATTACGACACCTTTTCTTAAACCGCCGGTGGAAGGGCTTGTACCTATACCGATAATCTGAAGATTGCCTTCTTCTGTATATGCTGCCACTACAACCCGGACATTACTTGTTCCAACATCCAGACCAACGATAATATCACTCAAAATTCTACTCCCCAGTAACACCAAGCGAATTCTGACCTAACGAAACACCTGCAAGCGTTTTGCTTTCGTTTGAGTTACGGGTCCTGTACGAAACAGAACCATGCCGCAAATCAACTTCATAAACATCGGATTCAAGTGAATCTATTACATCAAGTACTACCATCATATACTGTAATGACTCTTCATTCAATGTCTTGTCGGCCAAAACGCGAACTTTTGAATGCATGGGGTACAAAACCAAATCATAACTGCCGTATTCTTTAGGCATAATACGGATTTCAGAAATTGCACTGAAATAAACAGGCTTTTCGATCAAAATATCGGATATCTGCTGCACAAGAGGACGAAGCTTGCCATGCAGACGCATACCAACTTTTGGATTTTCAAAAGAAAGACCGCTTAACACAGGAACATTTCCCGTAGGCGTACCTGCATTTATTCTATATACAACGCCGTTTTTATCAATCTGTACAGGCACCGATTTTCCACTAATCTCTGCAATTGCAACAGCGGCGCACTGTCTTTCACTCAAGGTAATTATAACTTTATCAGGAAAACTTTTTTCAACTTTTACTGATTCAAACAACTGCGTTGCTGCCAATTTTGAGGCGATAGACGCTGTGTCAAAATTTATCCAGGTTTGTCGTACGTTAATATTTGTACTGTTTATAATATCTTCCGGCTGGAATTGGGTTAAACCGGTAAAAACAATCTGAACAGACGAAGCACAAGGAATTACAACGAGATAGAGAATTGCCTCCACAACCAGAACGCATGAAAGAACTGCTATCAGTATTTTAAGAATTCTCGTACGAACCGCAGAGTCTTTCTCGGCATCAGTTTTTTTATGATTGCTCTTTTTTGAATAAAACTGATCGATTTCTGAAAATACCAAACTATCACTCATATAAACTTCCTTGACTTGTATTCATTCTTGAAACATTTATAATTAAGCCGCAAAGGCTCATTGATACCAACAGAGAACTTCCGCCCGACGAAAAGAATGGAAGAGGAATTCCGGTAGAAGGCAGAAAGCCGCATACAACACCACAGTTCATAACAGACTGGAACAGAATGGCACTTACTGCGCCAAGTGCAACAAAGCTTCTAAAGCGATCTGTACACCGGAAAGCGATTATATAACCACGAATAGAAAACCATATAAGAATAACAAAATACAAAAGTACACCCAAAAAACCCATCTCGACAGCCCAACCGGCAAATATAAAGTCGGACAGAACTTCCGGAATTGCAGGACCTTTTATAACTCCACCAAAGCCTTTTCCCCAGAAACCGCCGGATGCAATCGCACGTTTTGCCGCATTCAGCTGATAGTTTGCACCGTAAGGATCAAGTGCAGGATTCAAAAACGAAATAATACGACGAACACGATATGGCTCGGTAAAAACAACGAGAATAACTGTAGGCAGAATAAAACAGAACAGTATTAAAAACCAACGTTTTTTTATTCCCGAAAAAAAGAATAATACGAGTGCAACAAGCATGATGATTATTGCGGTTGAAAAGTCCCTCTGAAGATAAATAAGCAGGATAAAAAAACTTGTCATTATTGTCGCCGGAATCACAGAAACAGACAAATCATCAAGCCTATTGTATTTTTTTGCAAAAAGATTTGATAAAAATAGAACAATTACAAGCTTTACCATCTCAGAAGGCTGAAATTCAAAAACTTTTCTAATTCCAAACCAACGTCTTGCGCCTTTTTTTTCAATACCGATTCCCGGTATTATTGTAAGCACACAAAGTATCAGGGTAACAACCACAATAAACGGCAGACATTTTCTCACATAATCAAGGTTGATTATTGATATCACTATCAATGCAAACAGAGATACCAGCATAACAATCAACTGATAACTCCAAAAAGCCATATCACCCTTCAACATCCTAACGGCGGACGCTCCGTTAAGACTGTAGAGAGTAACCGCCCCCAAGCCCATCAACAGGACAGCAGCTACGAGAAACTTTATATCAACACGTTTGCCTGTAACAATCTTGTCTGCCAGCAACGATGAGCCTCTCATGTCTTTTCCTCCAGAGAAATATTCAAAGCTTCTGCTGCACGCCAAAGCTTCATTCCATTGGAAGCCTTAAGCAAAACAAGATCACCCTTACAGACAGTTGTCTTAAGGAACTGTTTTACCTGCTCCATATCATCGCTCCAAAAGCAGTTTTTTTTGTCACGACATGCCTCAAAAGCGTTTTTCATCTCACTGCCAAAAAAGACGGCACAATCAGCCTTTGATTCAGCAATTTTCTTACCCATTTTTATATGCTCAGCAGCAGAAACATCACCCAATTCCAGCATATCACCAACAACATAGATTCTCTTGCTTTTCCATAACAAGTCATCGCAAAAATCCACAGCATCAGCCATTGAATCAGGATTTGCATTGTAACAATCATGAATCAGAGTCACGTCACCGGAATAAATCTGGCTGCGTCCAAAAACAGCTTTTACACCCCCAAGACCTTTTTTTATCTCTTTTTCAGACAGGTGCAAATATTCCGCTACAGATATTGCGGCCAGTGCATTTGAAAAATTATGTCGTCCCGGAAGCGGGAAGCGTATCGAACAGCCGCCGTAGCCAAAAACAGTTCCTTTTACTCCGTAAGAAGAGACATCATGTATTTTTTTGTTTGATTTTATACCGAATGTATATATCTGCCCCTTTTTAACATCTCTAAGGAAACCCGCATATTCATCATCCTCAGGAACAAATCCCACACAATTATCAGTAAAATTCAAAAAAATATTTTTTTTCTCTAAAGCTATTGCATCTTTTGTGCCGAGAATTCCGATATGGGCAGTACCAATGTTTGTTATTACAGAAATCGAAGGTAAAAGAACACTTGCAATTTCTGCGATTTCCCCCCTTCGGTTCATACCCATCTCAAAAATACCCACTTCATGCTCTTCACGGATTTTAAAAACGGACAAAGGCAGACCTGTTTCGGAATTCAGATTGCCTTCATTTGTTACAACTTTATATTTTACACCAAGAATAGAAGCAATTATTTCTTTTGTGGTCGTCTTGCCGGACGAACCTGTTACACCAATTTTTATCAATGACGGAAAATGCGCTACATATGCGCCTGCTGCTTTTTGCAATGCAGTAAGAGTATTGTCTACCGCAATAAAGGTTGCTTTTGATTCAGCAAACAGTTTTTCATAAACTTCTTTGTTACCGTCGTATTCGGCTCTCTGTATAAAAACAACAGAAGCACCTTTTTCCAAAGCCTGAGGAATATATGCATGTCCATTCTGATTTTGTCCCATCAAAGGAACAAAAAGAGCACCCTGCTTACAGTTTCTACTGTCTGTTGCAACAGAGGTAAATAAAAAACCATCATTTTGTTTAAGTATACTGCCATTAACAGCCTTTGCCAGCTCACACAACTCCAGCAAAGTTTTAATTTCAGCCGCCAATTTTACTACCCGTCACCTCAACCCGAACTATATCTTCCGGATCAGCCTTTTGCATTTGCAAAGTATCACTCGCAAGCGAATCTATTCTCCCAGGACTTTCAAGTATCGAAATACTTGCTATAAGTCTCTTGTTCGACTCAATAACCTTATATTGCTCTTTTTCTATCTTTTGTGTTTCCATAAGCAGTTCAGCGTATCTTCTTGACTGCAAAGTGTTTACAAGCAGCAGAGCCGGAATACTCAAACTGATAATACAAATAAAAAAATCATGCGCAATCTGTTTAAAATTCATACTTCTTTCCTTTCAGTCACACCTTATTTTTTTTACCACCCTCAGCCTGGCACTCCGCGAAGGAGAATTTCTTTTTATTTCTTCTTCCCCGGGAACTACTTTTGCCAGTATCTCTGCCCGTTTTTTACCACCGCAAGTACAAACCGCCTGCTCAGGCGGACAAATGCACTTTTTGGAAAGGTTTCTAAAAAAAACCTTTACAATCCGGTCTTCAAGCGAATGAAAAGTTATAACTCCCATCTTCCCATTAACTTTCAGCACATCGAACGCACTTTCAAGTACACGCGGCAAGCGCTCCAGCTCACCGTTTACAGCGATACGCAAAGCCTGAAACGTTTTAGTTGCAGGATGTATCGCACCATGACGATATTCCGCAGGAACCGCCCGATAAATAATATCGGCAAGATTTTTAGCATTCTCAATAATTTCATGCTGTCTTGCCTCAACGACAGCTCTGGCAATTCTTCTACTAAATCGTTCCTCACCGTACATATAAATAAGATCTGCCAGATCTTTTTCCTTTGTTTTATTAACAATATCCGTCGCAGAGATCCGCGCTGACGGCGAAAGCCGCATATCAAGTGGTTCGTCATAACGGAATGAAAAACCTCTGCCGGATTCTTCGTAATGAAACAAAGAAATTCCCAAATCAAACAAAATAAGATTTGGATTTTCACGATCAGTAGGATAATTTGCATAAAAATCATCAAACCAACCGTTATAAAAACTAACTCTGTCACCAAAATCAGCAAGACGAATCTTTGCTTTTTGCTGAATAACAGAATCAGCGTCTATGCCAATAACCGACAAATTATTATATTTGGAAAGAAAAGCATACGTGTGTCCACCCTCTCCCAAAGTGGAATCAATAAGCAAAGGGTGGGGACCGTAGTCCTCGCCCTCAGGCGAAAGCCATTCCAAACATTCTTCCAACAAAACAGAAGTATGAACAATTTCCACAAAAGCCTCTCATTTTTAAAAGCAAATTGACGAAAGTTCCTTGGTTGCCTCATTAAAAGAAGCTTCCGTTTCTTCAAGATACGTCTTATACTCAGCAGAATCCCACAGTTCTATATACCTGTTGACACCAAGTACAATACAATCTTTCGATAGATTTGCATATTCCCTTAGGCTTTGCGGAATTGAAAGGCGTCCGGCTTTATCAAATTCCACTTCTTGAGCGGGTGCAATAAGACGGCGTAAAACGAGACGGGCTTGTGCATTAAACGGAGATGCTGACTCCATAATTTTGCCTGACAGGTTTTTCCATTCCTCAGGAGTGAACAACCACAAACAGCGATCCAATGCCTGAGTAAGGATTAGTACATTACCGGTAAGCTCATTGCGCAGACGAGTCGGAAAAAGGATTCTACCTTTTTCATCTAATGTATTACGATACTCACCGGTTAGTAATTCCATCCCACTTTTACCTACTTAATCCCACTTTCTCCCACTTAATTCTATTCTAAGCACACAAATTTGTTATGTCAACGTAAAAAAACACAGAAAATCGAAAAAATAATGATTTGCTTTACATTTCTTCTCAACAACTGTATAGTAATTTTGTAATATATGATAAATACGTACAATGAATCTAACCTGCACAACTCATTAAAGAACATTTTTGCCCAAAGAACGGGCGGCGTTACAGAATACCAGGCAGGTTCATACATCTGTGATGTATATTCACCCGAAATAATTACTGAAATTCAAACAGCAAACCTTTCAAGTCTGGAAAAAAAAATATCATTTCTTATCGAAAATCATAAAATCGAAATAGTCTTTCCAGTCGCGGAGCTGACTGTTATCGAAACATGGAATGAAGATGGAGAACTCGTTTCAACACGAAAAAGTCCTAAAAAAGAAGATGAATTTTGCATATTCAGACAAATTACAAAACTTTACAAGTTCGTAGATAATTATAATTTTTCAATACGACTGGTATTTGTCAATCAAAAACAAATACGTATAAAAACTGATGAAAAGATACAACTTATCAATAAGAGCAGGCATTTCAAAAAAAACTGGTACAAAAAAAACAAAAAGCTTCTATCCATTAATAAAGAAATTGTTTTGCAGTCTAAAAATGATTTTGCAAATCTCATTAAAGACAAAATCAACTTTCAAGCCTTCTGTAAAACAGACATTGAACAATTTGCCCGCAAAGATGCTGGTATAATAATATGGGTATTAAAAAGGATGGAAATAATTGAACAAACAGAGATAAAAAAAAGAAAAATCTACTATGCAATAAAAAAAGGCTTTTGATTTCTCAAAAGCCTTTTTTTGTTAATCTTACCAGTTATCCGGCAGATCGTCTTTGTCACGATTTTCGAGTGAGTACAAATCTGTTACAACACGCAAATCATCAATATACATGTAATATGAACCATACGCTTCGATTGGATCGCAGTCAACTCTGAAGCCTACAATTCTCAATCCAGGATTATCACCATAACGAGGATCTGCCTGAACGATTCCATGTACTCCATCCGGTGATGGTGGAATAGCAACAGTCATTTTCTTCCAACCGGAGAAATTCAACTTGCCCATATACAATTCATAACTTCTTCCAAAAAAGTCCTGAATAAGCAGTGTCAAAGAGTGATTATTGTTTCTTCCTGCAACCCAGATTGATACAGTCTTTGTAATTCCTTCAACAGGAAGCGGTCTTGCTGACGTAATATAAAAACTCTGATAACCGCGGCGCATAAATTCAACTTTAACACCTAAAACCTTGCTATCATCCTGACCTTCCAAAACACCGGCAGGAAGCGGATCCTTGGCAGCAGGAGAACCGTTAAAAAGACGTGATGTAATAATACCGTCATCAATCGGCATATAAACATTCCAAGAAGCCTCACGTTCAAACAAATCGACAGAAACCTCTTTTAATGACTGACGGGCAGAATCAGCACCAATTACTGCAGGATCTGGATCAGAAAGGCTTGATTGCGCAAACAGACAAGCTGCCGCACATAAAACGATCAATGCTACAACGAACTTTTTCATAGTCCAGCCCCCTCATTGAATACTTTTGAATCAAAATCATAACCGTCATAAATATCGGCAAATGTATTTGACAAGTATTTCAACTGATCAAAATAAATAGTAAATATATCAACAGGAGCATAAGGTTCAGTCTTAATGCGGAAACCGACAAAACTCAATGTCTTTGCACCTGAGCGATATCTTGAACGCTGAATCATCCATTTAGGAATATATGTCTTGATGTTTTTCCAACCGATGTATGAAAGCTTTGTCATCGGAACTGCATGAACACGACCATCTGCATCGCGAAGAAGAAGATCAAGATTATATGGATAACCTGCCCCCCAAACCCAGACATCAATATGATCAATATCACCAGCTAAAGATAAGTTATACGGAACATATTTACCGTTTGCATCTTTTTTTGCAGGGAAAATTTCCAACCAGTTATCACCTTTCTTATTAAAAGCGGCTTCAACACCAAGAACCTTACCAGTAACACCTTCTTTCTGAAGATATTTAACAGAATTTGGGGCACCTTCAAAATACTGCATTTTAGGATAACCTTCAGCAATATATCTGCTGCCCTGAACATACCAAACCCAATCCACATCCCCATGTGACTGATCAAAATCATCAATCATCAGAGAATCGTAACTTGTTGTAGTTGCAACCTGAGCAAACATCGGCAGCAAAAACATCAGACTTACGAGGACTAGACAAACACTTAACCTGCCCTGTTTCATCCAAAACTCCTTTTATAATTGTCCGAAAAAGCTAATTCTACTTATTTTCTGTTAATTATATTTCCTCAAATGTTGTTTGTCAAACTGTTTGAGGATAATATGAATCCGCAGTAAATATAGTAAATACAGAAATATTTAATTCAAAAAATATTTCTCTTCATTTGTCTATCGGAACGAAGCTTAAAAAACTTAACTGATTGAAGTGTATCAAAATCAGTTTTTTTTGTTCAATTTTATTTTTAGTTCTTTTTTATCAATACGATAAACACTGCCACAGTAATGGCACACTGTCTCAACGGGTTCATCAGGATTTGTTTCTATAATCTCTTCAAGTTCTTTTCTGTCAAGATTAAGAATATGACTTTCAAAAACATCCTTTGAACATGGGCAATCAAATATTACATCGCGTTCAAGTGCAACTGACGGATTAAACTCTCTGAAAAGTCCATAGATTATATCTTCTCTGCTACCTTTTTCGCTGAACCATTGTCCGTATGAGGGGGAAGCTCCGAAAGCCATTTCTACATGCTGAATAACTTCATCATCTGCACCAGGCATCGTTTGTATAAAAAGGCCGCCTGCACCCGTCACCCTTCCTTTTTTATCCAGCTGAATACTTGTATTGAAAGCAGTATTTATCTGTTCAGACTGTAAAAAATACCAAGCAAGATCTTTTGCTATGTTTTTATGCTTTATTTCCACAGTACCGGTCATTGGTTCTGTCCGCCCTTCAGGAAAACGTGTTACCGAAACAGTACCAGGTCCAAAGAACGGTGCAAGATCCCAGCTTTCGAGCGGTTTTTCAACAGGTATACGGTCTTGGAACAAGCAGCCCCGGACATAACCCGTACTATCTGCCTCTACAGAAAAACCTGCCGCAGGACCGTTAGTATCATAGCGCAATCGCAGTCGTTCTTTTCCTTTCATCGTTGGAATCATAAGCGCACCACACAGACATGCCTGACCAAGTATCATTGTTTCAAGTATCCCAAGATTGTGATTAGCCCGCATCTGATTGACAAAACGAGTACCATGGAACAGTGCTCCGCGGAATTGTCCGTCTGCCATGACGAAAATGCTCATACCGTCTTTTTCAAGACCGCCAATATGTGAAAGCAATTCCTGATCTTTTATTTCAGCTTTAATCATACAACTGTTATATATGAAAAAAATCTTTTCTTCCAGTAGCCGTATAAGGCTGTTTTTTATTTGTTCGACTACTTGAAAAAAGCAATACATTGTTATACCATAATTACGCTGTAAAAATTTACAGAATTTTTCACAGAGGTACAAAATGATATTTCCATTAGAACAGTTGGTTAAATTCAAAGACAATATTTATGAAATCACCTGCGCTGCAAGTCACCGCGCCTATCAGCTTTCAAGACTGGGAGACCCGGAAATTGAAGAAAACGAAGGAAAAGTTGTTTCTCTGGCTGCAAAACAGCTTTTTACACATGACGTAAAATACGAGCTGGACAAATAACATAAATGGGAACTTCCCCTATTCCGGTTCTTGTTGTTTTTGGTCCGACAGCGTCGGGAAAAACATCTGTTGTTGAGCGTTTGTTTTCTGCAAACGCTCAATCTTTTTATGCAGGAAAGGCAGAAATAATAAGTGCCGACTCCATGCAAGTCTACAAAGGACTTAATATAGGAACGGCAAAACCTGATGCCAATCTTTTGGAAAAACTTCCACACCATCTTATCGATATGTGTTCTCCCCGCGAACAGTTTGGCACAGGAGAATTTGTCCGCTATGCGGATGAAGCCTGTAAAAACATCTTCGCAAAGGGAAAATTGCCTGTTGTCGCAGGAGGAACAGCTTTTTATATAAAAAACTTTATGTACGGCTTACCAATTACCCCCGAAGCAGATGAGGATACCAGAAACCGGATAAAACATGAAATGCAGGAACAAGGCGCAGCAATTATGCTCGAAAAGCTCCGTATAGTAGACCCTGTTACTGCCGAAAAACTCCATATACATGATGAATATAGGATAAAACGCGCACTTGAGGTATACGAGGCAAGCGGCAAACCTCTCTCGGAGTTTGAGCTTTCTGCAAAGCTACGCTCTGATTATGCTTTTTGCGCCATTGCACTTGAACGTCCGCGCGAAGAACTTTACGAACGGATAAATGCAAGAGTCTGTGAAATGATGCATGACGGTCTTTTTGACGAAGTAAAAAAACTTGTTGAACAGGGATACACAGAGAATGATCCCGGAATGAGAGCAATAGGCTACGGTGAGTTTTTTGCAGTCGCAAAAAAACAGGGCTGTGATCTTTCTCAGGTTGATACTGATGAAGTTATCCGACTTATCCAGACAAACAGCCGCAAATACGCAAAACGACAGATAACCTTTATCAAGGCGCTTAAGGACGTAGAATGGATATCTGCCGGGAATGCAGAGGGAATAGAAAAAAAGCTTTCCGAATTTCTGCAAAAACAACATTTTCTAACCAATCAAAAAGAATAAACTGGATATTCTAGTTTTTTTGCATTATACTTTAGCCATGTTTGATTTTATTCTTAATAACCTTTCATGGTTCTGGTTCGTTCTTGCAGTCATATTTGCCGTTATAGAAATCAACACGATGGCGCTTACAACAATCTGGTTCGCACTCGCCTCTGTCATAATGGCTTTTGTCGCATTTTTGCCGATTCCGTTCAGGTATCAGCTTCTGCTTTTTATCGTGATATCAGCAGTACTGTTTGTTTTTCTCAGGAAAATTTCTGTGCAATGGTTCTCAAAGAAAAAGGAAAAAACAAATGTTGAGGCAATGGCAGGAAAAACTGCCCTCGTCACAAAAAAAATCACAAAGTTTGAAAAAGGCGAGATAAAAGTTGACGGTATTGTTTGGACAGCAAAAACAGAAGATGATTCCGAGCTCAATAAAAACACGGAATGTATAATAGAAAGAATTGAAGGTGTAACGGCTGTCGTTACTCAAAAACAATAAACAGGAGAAAAAAAATGGTGTCATTTACATTCATTATCATTGCAATTGCAGCTGTAGTATTTTTCCTTATTATCACAAACATAAGGATAGTTCCACAGTCACATGCATTTGTCATTGAAAGACTCGGAGGCTACCTTACAACCTGGCAGGTAGGACTTCACGTAAAATTCCCATTCATCGACAAAATTGCAAAACAGACTTCTCTCAAGGAACGTGTTCTGGATTTTCAGCCGCAGCCTGTAATCACAAAAGATAACGTAACAATGATGATTGATACTGTAATCTATTTTCAGATTACAGACCCGAAACTTTACACATACGGCGTTGAAAACCCAATAAACGCTATCGAAAACCTTTCGGCAACAACATTGCGTAACATAATCGGTGAGCTGGAACTCGACGGAACGCTCACAAGCCGTGATGTTATAAACACCCGGATGCGCTCAATTCTCGACGAGGCTACAGACCCATGGGGTATAAAGGTAAACCGCGTTGAAGTAAAAAACATTATTCCGCCGGAATCAATCCAGGTTGCGATGGAAAAACAGATGCGCGCCGAACGCGAACGCCGTGAGGCAATCTTGAAGGCAGAAGGTGAAAAACAATCTGCAATTCTTGTAGCGGAAGGTAAAAAGGCCGCCCTTATTCTTGAAGCCGAAGCACAGAAAGAAGCAGCAATCCAAAAAGCAAAAGGTGAAGCCGAAGCGATTCTTGCAGTACAAAAAGCAACAGCCGAAGGTCTTGCAATGATCAGACAGGCTCAGGCAGATGAAAGCGTAATCAAACTCAAGAGTCTTGAAGCACTGGAAAAAGTTGCGGAAGGACAGGCAACAAAAATAATCATTCCATCGGACATTCAGAATCTGGCAGGAATTGTCACAGCAACGGCAGAGCTAGCAAAAAAATAGTTCTGTAACACGAATGCCGCCATCGGAGTAAAGCATTTTGAGCGTTCTTCGGGCGGCATATTGTCAGGCATACCTGCTGTTTCCCTTCTGTGTGATCCCAAGAACGGCGAACAGCAGGTGCAATCCATACAATATGCGGTGTTTTGCGGCAGGATGCCGCATCTTTTGAGCAAAAACAGATTAGCGTTCAAAAGAGAAAGACCGTATACCTTCTTTCCGTCTTTTTGGCTTTCAAATACACTTTCAGGCGAAAAATTCAATTTGAAAAAATCAGCGCGTTCCTTGTCAACGTTGTAGCAACAGCTGCCGATATGCGGTCCTATAACTGCGCAAATCTTTTCGGGTTTTGAATTGTAATGTTTTACCATCAGCGAAACAGCTTCTTCACAAATTCCTGTGCCTTTCCAACCGGAATGCAGCATACCCGTTACGTTGTTTTCGGTATCATACAGATAAACCGGCATACAGTCCGCAACTGTAACAGACGGAACCAGTTCAGAATTTGCGGTTAAAATACCGTCACCCTGTTTTTGGTACACATCTTCTTTTTTTTCTATTACATAAACTGTCTTTGAATGAATCAGTTCCAACTGTACAACATTTTCAAAATTAATGCCGGCTTTTTCAAAAACACGTTTTCGGTTTTTGTTGTCCTCATTCCATCTGAAACGCATTGAGCCGGCAGAATATGTGCTTATCCCGCAAACAGCACGACTCGCATCAAGCGGTTTTCCGTCCATAACAAACGGGAAAAAAGCAAGCTGCCCTTTGCTGTCAATCGAAAAAGTGTATGGAGAATTTGATGACATTATTTGCTTTCCAGTGCTACCAGCGAATTCAGACATTCCGCTGCAGACAGCAAAAGCTGCCTTACACCGGCAAGCTGCTGGCGGTACATTTGATTCTTTCTGCCCTGGATTGCGGCAATGTTGTTCAGAGTATCATACTTACCGACTTTTGTTTCGGAAATAATGCCTTCTATAACATTTGCAAGAATTGTAACTGTATTATTGAACTGCGAAAAATACATCACGGATTCCGAAAAAGCGGAACTTATGAGGTTTTCAAGCCTTGAATGAACTTTTACCGTACGCTCGTTCTTTTCTTCGACTTCCTTAAAAACCTGCCCGATATCCCCTTGCGGTGCAAACCTGAAAACCAAAGTTTCGACATTCGTTGCAAGATGATTCATCTGGTCATAGGCATCCGTAAACTCAATACGGTTTTCTCTCTGTTTAAAATCACCTTCAACCATGAGTATTTTAAGCAGTTTGCTGACATCCGGATATTTTGTAGAAAAAAAGCCGTATAAAAAACTAATTGACTTTTGCCGCTGGAAAGCCAGATCATCCCATACGTTCTTCCAAGGCTGGAACGGCATCTGAGGCAATTCATCGGAAGCAAACATTCCTTTGATTTTTTTGTCAATTTCGCACTGTTTTTTGTAATTAACCCATTTTCCCCACTGAATTTCAAAAAGCTTTTTCCATTCATTCTTGTATTTTATGAACCAGTCCTCAACTCCGTCGGGCTGTTTGGGTGTCCATGAAGCGGACTTGTATGCAATCTCGCCCAAAAGCCGCAAAGGAACATTTTCCAAAAAGCGTTTGATTATACCTATATAGCTTATACTTTTACTTACGTATTCCGAAGTAAGAGCCGTAATGTCGATATCAGGATTGCCGAGCTGCGACTGGAACGAGAACAAAAACATCGCCTGCAGAATATCTGTTGAAATAACTTTTCCGTTGCAAAGAACACGGGCAAACTGTGAGATTTCGTTTGAGACGGCTTCTATCTGGCAAATATATTCACCTGCCGTAAAGGTTATAAACTTGGACAAAAACTTTTCAAACGGAAGGTTTACGAACTGCCTCAACCAGTCAATACTTGTTACTGCATTATACAGGTTTGTTCTTGCGGCACTCGTTATTTCCTGAAAGATTTCATCCAGTCTTCTTAACTGCGAGGTTCTGACGTCAGGCGTTGCGTCCTTGTCTTCCACAAACTTGAAAGGGTCAATTTCAAGCTCGATTTTTTCGTATATCTCAGGCAAAAGCAAAGAACTCAAAAACACATAAAAGCGGCCGGGGTCTTCCTCATACATATCTATACCCGGTTGAAAAAAATCAGCCGCAGTTTTTAGGGAACGGATCCTGTCATAAAAAGAGGCCTTAAGGATTCCTTTTTTTGCATTTAGCAGAGCCGGGAACTTTTTTTCCACATATCTGGCAGTGCGCTCAACCAATATCGTATTATAAAGATTAACAGAATCCAGCCCCGAAAACAAAGAACGTATATACAAAAGAAACTTGAAAAACCGTGATTCAGTCTTAAGTTTCTCCTTTATATCCAGAGTATTGTCATATTCTGCCGGAACAGGACTATCTGTCAGTGTTTGTTGTGATGAATTTAAGGAAGCTATAAGTTTATTATAAAGTTCAATACGCTCCGATTGGGGCATCTTGATAACTAATTCGTCAAAAGAATTTTTTGCCATACAACTCCATTCTAAAATAGCATAAGTATTACGTCAATTGAAAAACTCATCTTCACTTCAAATTATCGGTAATCTCAATGGTTTTGTCATATCGCAGATAATAAAGAAAACACCTTATTTTTTCCGTCCCGATGGAAAGGAGTTCTGAAAAAGCATGGAGATAGCAGCGTTGCTGTTCATAATATCTTTCGGGATTTATGACAGAATCAGATTTGTAGTCTACTATAGTGTATGTGCCGTCATTATTTTCAAAACACAAGTCTATAAAACCGGTAATGATTTTGCCTTCAAACCAATGTTTGAATCCGTATTCCGATTTATAGAACAGATTGTTGTTTTTTGCTTCCAAATACTTTATTCCAAGAGGGCTTGCAAAAAACTGTTCCGCCATTGTAACACAGGTTTGGCAGATAATTCCTTTTTCATCATCAGACAGGTTTTTAAAAAGCCGTGCAGCAGGGACATAGGTATTAGTATCGACTCCGACAGCAGCCTTTTCCAAATAATCATGAGCAAGAGTACCAAAATCACTGTACGAAAAATCAGCGGAAGAAAGACTCTCTGCAAATAATTCATCATCGTGATTTTGTTCCTCACTTTTATATTCCGGTACATTAGAATGGCGGCTTATTATGTCGTTTATAACGGCAAAAGGCACATCCTCCGGTACCGGTCCAAAAGCAGCAGTGTTTTTTTCCAGCAAACTCGGCGTAATCTTTATGGATTCGGGTTCCGGATAATCAACAATCTGTGCTGTATCGTAAACCTGTTTTACGCTGTCTGCATCGAACGGTGTTTTTTTAATCCGGAATTCTGCAAGAATATCCTTTTTGTTAAGTTCAACCGATGTAAAAGAAAACGGCGCCCCATCCGCATAAATACACTGCCCCTGTTCAATCTTTGCGGGAACAAAAACTTCGGGATAATACTGCAGGATAAGCTTTTCTACACACGACTTTGCTTCTTTCCACGAACCTGTTATAAAAGCTGATTTTTCAGCGCGTGTCAGTGCCACATAGAATACACGACGGTATTCGGCATCATCTTTTTCCTGTTCAGTGTTAGATTGCAGTGAATAAAAATAATTTGACTTGCAGCCGTCCGAACAGACCGACAGACCATAGACCGGATCAAAAAAAATCTTTGAGGAATCAGCCTTTGCAGAACGTTGCTGTGTACAGCCGTAAACAAAAACATGCTTGAACTGCAAGCCTTTGCTTTTGTGTATCGTCATTATTTTTACTGCATCAGGCTTTTCAAGAGGATAAAGGATTTCTTTTATATCAAGGTCAACATTCTCTGAGGCAAAAATGTAGTCTTCATTCTTTTTTATTATCTGCAGCTGATCTATAAACCAGGCAATACCTTTGCCGTCCTCATCAGTTTTACGTGCAGTTTCAAAAAGCAAATCATAATGTTCGGCAAACAAATTCAGGTTCCGGTCAAACATTGTCTCATAACGGTAGCCTGTATCAAACCACAGCATCGTAAGCGTTTTTGTAACAGGACTGCTCAAAATGCGACGTCGGTTGTTTTTGTAAAGTTTTTCCGCCACCTTGTATTTTTGAAAATCTTCCGGTGCGAGAACTGTTTCAAGTTTTTGTCCCTTTTGTTCATCGAAAGGCACAAAGACAAAGTTCTTGTCTTCAATATCCAAAAGACAGGACAAAACTGTTTCCAATGCCGAAACAGAAAGCTTTACAAAACCCGAAGTCAAAAATGCGGCAAAAGCCTTTGTATCTGAGGGATATACGCACAAGCGTAAAAAAACGTATATGTCATTAACAATTGCTTCTGAAAAAATTCCCGATTGAGAGTCGACTTCGTAAGGAATACCATAACGCGAAAGCCATGTTTGGATTTTCCGGCGATTGTTACGGTTTTTGTCAAGAATCGCAATATCTCCGTATTTTCTTTCGCCTTCAGGCATACTTTCGTAAAGTTCTTTTATCTTTTTTGCGATAAACATTGCCTGCTGGTCTTCCTTGCTCAAAAGCCGGTCCTTATCACTTTCCAGCTGTTTTTCGTCCACCATGCAGACATGAACTTTTACGTTGCTTTCATCAAGCGCAACCGGAGGTAACTCCTCATGTGTCTTTATATCAAGTTTCCGTGCCGCATCCGACACTGCAAAAGCCGCCTCATAATTATACACAGACTCTTTTCTGAATATTCCGTTATACCCCTGTTGACCGTCATAATTCACATCACCAAAAATCTTGTTGAATGAGGATAAAAGCTCAGGGCTGGAACGGTAATTAAAGGTCATTTTTACCGGCTCAACATCCAAATCAGTTTTAAGCTCGTTGAAAACGGCAACATCCGCACCGCGGAACTTGTAGATGGACTGTTTTTCGTCACCTACAAAATAAAGCTTGTCACTTTCCAGACAGTTTTTAAGCATTTTTGAAACTGTATCCGGTTCAATCTCAACCGACGAAAAATCCGTAAAAACGCTGTTCTTTTCCGAAAGCAAAAACAACAAGTCCCTGTTCTGGCCGTTGTTGTCCTGAAACTCATCAATCATTATCTTGCTGTATGAGTTTTTTTCCTGAACACGCAAGTCTTTTTGTTCAATGAGAATCTTCAGCGCAAGGTCTGCAACATCCTTAAATGAAAGACTGCCTGATGTACGCTTAAAATTAACGACCTTGGCCGCGAATGTATCGAACAGCGTAACATATTCCTTTATGTACTCATATTCCGAAATATAAAAAGCAATTTTGCGGTCTGTTTCAACAAATCCGGCAATGTTTGCCAGAACATCGTTTGTTTCTGTCTCATACTCGTTGGGCTTTTGCGACTTTTTGCATTTTGCAAGCCGGGAAAGCCAGTTTAAAAGTATATCAGCCTTTTCAGCAAGTTCAGCACCGGCATTTTCAATCTCATCTACATCAGTTATTGTTACAAAATCCGGCTTGCAATCCCAAATATCCTTTACTTTTTTCAAAGCACCGTCAGTTCGCCCGCTTTCCATCATAGCTTGTTCAAGCCAGACAACTTCATCTTGTACACAGGCGACAAATCTGTTCCAGTCAGTCTTGATTTTTTCGCATTGCGGCAGCAGTTTTTGTACAAAACTGTTTTTGCCCTGAACCACCGAAACAAACTTCATTACAGGAGAGGCAAAAAACTTGTCGGCAAAGTCTTCAAGTTTTCCTGGATTTGCATAGAATTGAACCGCTTTGTTGTCTCTGTTCTTAAGGATAAAAGACAACGCCATGCTGCCGATTTTTCGGCCGACATCCGCGCTGTCAATCACAAAATCGGGCGGTATACCATAGCGGCTGGCTGCCTGTCTTACAAGTCCGGAACAATAGGAATCAAGCGTTTGTATATGAACATCGTTGAACTGCTCTATTGCCTTTTCAGCCATTTGGCGTTGATCAGGAGGAGTACTGCTGTTGTCGGCAAAAAACTTTAGTGTGCTGTATATACGGCTGTACATTTCGGCAGCCGCCTTGTTGGTGAACGTAAGCGTAAGAATCTGTGATGCAGGAATCCGGCACGACATTACAAGCCATGCAAACCTTGTGGCAAGAACCTGTGTTTTGCCGGAACCGGCACCGGCGGCAACAATCGTGTTTTCAGTACGGCAGCAGGCTGTTTTCTGAACAGGATCCAGTTTTCTTGAAAGCAAATCAAGATATTCATAATCTTCAATCATGTTTTTCTCCTGCTACAGAAAATGTCTTGCGGCAGATATTCTTAAAATTGCACGAAGAGCATGTTTCGTATATTTCTTTTTGAGATAGCTTTACGGGTTCTACAGTATTGTTCAAAACCTTGTCATAAAACTCCTGCGCATATTTTTCAAAAACATCAAGCGTGGACTTATACCCGCTGAGAGGCTTTTTATCTTCGGAAACAATAAAAGTAGTCTTTTTTTCCGCAATAGAAAAAAACAGGGCATTTGCTACCTGGCTCTTACTGTTTCCATTCCATAACGTTATATACATAGGAATCTGGAAATCGCCCAGCTCACCGTTGGTTTCGGAACAATCGCCTACTTTTGGAACTTTTTCGCCGCTTTTGTAGTCAATAATCGTTGCAGTGTTTTTTTCACCAAGGAGAATACAGTCGATTTTTCCGGCATAAATCCAACGTTCCTCAGGCCCTGCACTTTCAAGCCATTTTTCAGCAAATGCGGTCTTGTATCCGCCAAAGTTTTTCAGACTGCATATTTCCTTAAAACATGACAAAATTGTGTCTGTAATTGTATTTATCTGAGAACCGAGCGTCAGCATCGTAAGCGGCCGGTAATAAAAAGCCATGTTGGGATTTTCGGATACGGTGTTTTTGACGTAATCGCTGATTTTTGCCTTTATCTGTTCCTCTTCGGCAAAAGTACCGTCTTCAAGAAGGACCGGCAGCTGTTTGCCCGTATAATCAAGAACCAAACATTCAAGAACACGGTGGTTTATGTTTCCCATATCAAAATACGACATAAGCGAAGTTTCGAGAGTGTCATCCTGCAGCTTAAGTACATTGTTGAAAATCCATTTTCGGCCGCACGGAAAAAAGTTCTTTAAGTCGGACTGGGTTATTTTTATTTTGGAGTTATCTTTTCCTTCGGGGTTGCGCTTATCAACCAGCACATAGTGCATTTTTGCGGTTATTTCTTTTGAAGCATAGTCCGGCCTGGACAAAGCTGAACTTCTTTTGTGCCATTCCAAAAACGAAAGGACCTGTGCCTCCGAAAAACAAAGCGTTTCCTTTTTGCAACCGTCAAGGAACCAGTTTTTTTCTTTAAGGATATGGTCTTTGTCGTCAAGTTCCGCAAGCGGAAAAACTTCCGAGCCGCCCGCATCCGTTTTGTTTTCGTACAGCCGCAAAAAGTTATGTGCAATGGCAAAGCCCGAAAAATCAGCCTCTGAGTACGAAAACGGAACAAAATCTTCCGGTACAGTTTTTGCGTAAAGCCGTATAAAAAACTGTGAAACGTTTTCATTTTCTTCGGTAAGGTGCAGGGCTGCACGTTTTTCATTGCTCAAAAAACCCAGTTTGCGATACACAATATTAAGATTTTTTTGAGACGAATCAATGACAAACTGATACCTAAAACAGGCGCAGGCCGAAAGCCCGTAAGGAAAAACAGAGATACCGACCTTTTGTGTCTGCGGCATGTAGGTCTTTTTGTTCAACTCATTAAGGAAAAATCTGAAAGGAAAATCGGGTACTATACCCATAGGAACAAGAAAATCCTTTTCAATCTGAATCATCTCGTTCAAATACACAACACAACGGCTTAGTAGCATATCCGCTTCGACGGAAAATAGTGAATCATCAAGAAAATGCTGTTTAAAGATGAACCATGCCGTCCGGACATTTTCAAAAGAAGAAGCCTCACAAAGCGCCTTAATGTCTTTTTTAAGCTGCTGGTAAAATCGCAGTTCCAACTCATCCCGCGAAACCGCGCGCAAAGCTTTTTCCCATATGTCAATTTTTTCGCCGGCAGATTCTTCATAGGAACAGATACAGCGGAGCCGGCTGCCTTCTCTTATAAGGTTTTCCCGCAAGGTTTCAAAACTTGAACGGATTTTTTTGTCATCAGATGTGATTTCTGTTTTTTTCCAGGGAACATATTCATTAAGAAGAAGAGTTCTAACAGAATCAAAGGAAAAATCCTCCGACCAGCAGTCGTATATTTGGGACCAAATGCTGCCGGCACAGTTTTTTGTCAGTTCAATACCGGAACGGATGACAAAGGGAACACAGTATTCGGTAAGCTCACGTTCAAGATACGGACGGAATGTTTTTAGATCCGGCACATTGATTGCAATATCCGACCAGTCAGCCTTTTTTTGGCGGACAAGTTCTCTTGCGGCAAGAATAATGCGGCGAATTTCCATCCTGGAATTGGCAAAATGGTATACAAGCGGCACTTTCTCGGCCTTTTCGGGCATTTTGATTACAACAACGGCATCTGATGCAAAAAAAGTGTCTGCATAATCGGTATAGTCTTCGAGTATTTCAGGATAAAAAAGAATAAAAATGCGTCCTTGCGCATCAAGTTCAGAACCGGTCCATGAAGGCTCAAAAAGTTTGTTTTGTTCGAGAAACTCGCAATATCTGGTATAAAGATAAAGGTAGTCCTGATTTTCGGGGTCTTCGTCCCTTGCAATATGATTTTCTGCAAGATACTGAGTATACCTTGTATGCCATTGCTTTAACGACGGCAAAATACCGGTAAGCCAGTCCGAAAAAGTTTCGGAATCAGCGGAAAATTCCGGCGCTATTATTTTTTGGAAAAAAGCCTGTGAAGAGTTTTGTTTTAAGACGGAAGCAACAAAAAGTTTACGCAAAAGAGATGGTATTGCACTTTTTTTGATACTTTTGTCCTGCATGAAGTTTTCTTTGAATCTGTCCCATGTAAGAAAACTTTCCAGAGCGACTGCTTTTACACCGCTTTCTTCAGGATGCGTTATACACCATTCCGCCCAGGATGAGGCGGCGACATCCGTTGGAAAAACAAACACATTTTTTTTGTCTTTGAGGTATTCTTTCAGCACTGCAGGAATCTGTGCAGGCTCCCGTTCCAAAACAATCATACCGGAATTATAACATGACTTATTCACTTGATTATACCCCCGCAGTTCAGTAATCTGATATACATGAAAAAATACATAATCAGAATTATTGCAGTTGTTATTTTGGCGGCCTGTGCCTTTTATATCGCAAAAGACTATATTGTAGAAGCAAACTCAGAACATATTCTCTACACAAATTTTAATGAACTGGTAGAAAAAAAACTGATTGATGAAGTAAAAATAACCAAAGAAAAACTTTTTTTTGTCGTGGACGGTCATGAATGTTATACAGAAAACCCCGACTCTCCCCTTTTAAAAGAGTTCCTGCTCAAAAACGGAGTAACCGTAAAACAGCCCGATTCCGCGTCCGAAACATTCTCGTTCATATTCGACCTGCTTTTTTATATATTCTTTTTTGGAATCATAGTTGTCGCTTTCCGCAAATTCATAAGTCCCAACACTTTCAAAGTCGTAACAAAGACCGGCGTTACGTTTGATGACGTAATAGGAATGGATTCGCTCAAAAAAGACACGCTGAAAATCATCGACATAATGAAGCATCCTCAGGAATACGCAAAAAAAGGGATAAGACTCCCTAAAGGCATTATTCTTGAAGGTGATCCCGGAAACGGCAAAACCCTTTTTGCAAGGGCACTTGCAGGCGAAGGCAAAATCAACTTTATACCTGCAAAGGCAACCGATTTTGAAAGCATGTTCATGGCTATCGGACCGCTCAAGGTAAAGCTCCTTTTCAGCAAAGCCCGCCGCAAATATCCGTGTATCGTGTTTATCGACGAATTTGACGGAATCGGCACAAAGCGCAATTATTCGGGTTCCGCAATCGAAACGGAAAATACCCGCATTGTAACAGCATTGCTAAACGAACTTGACGGCTTTATACAAAACAACCGCATTTTGGTTATTGCGGCTACAAACAGCATTCAGGCACTTGACCCTGCGCTCATACGCCCCGGACGCTTTGACGCAAAGTATTCTGTGCCCTACCCTGATGAAGCCGCAAGAGAAAAACTGATAGAACTATACACAAAAGACAAAAAGCCCGGTTCCGATTGCGATACACGCACACTTGCAAAGCTCTTTAACGGCTTCAGCTGTGCAAAGATAGAATCCGTTCTGAACAGAGCTTCAATTCTTGCCGAGCAGGATGGCAATGAGTGTTTTACACTTGCCGATATAAAGCTTGCAATCAAAGAGGCATAAAAAAATGCACCCCTGTAACAAGGAGTGCATTAAAAACGGAAAACGTTTATCCAGCTTTCCTTACTGGATTACAGCTTTCATAGCTGTCATGTATGCGCGGAGCTTGAGACCGACAATCTCAACCGGATGATTGCGGATTTCGGCGTTAACAGCAACAAGTTCCTGATTGGAAACACTGTTATCTTTTACGTTTAAGCCCTTTCCGATTACATCAAGGTCAATTTTCTTCATAAAATCAGCGAGCAGCGGACGACATGCATTGTCAAACAGATAGCATCCATATTCGGCTGTATCCGAAATAACCTTGTTCATTTCGTACAGCTTTTTGCGGCTGATGAGGTTGGCAATAAGCGGAACTTCGTGCAATGATTCGTAGTATGCGGATTCTGGTTTGATTCCTGCGTTAGTCATTGTCTCAAATGCAAGTTCAACACCGGCTTTTACCATAGCTACCATGAGAATACCCTTGTCAAAGTATTCCTGTTCGTTGATTGTGTCGTTTCCAGCAGGTGTCTGTTCAAACGCTGTTTTGCCGGTTGCGTCACGCCATGCGAGCAGGTCTTTGTCTCCGACTTTCCAGTCTTCCATCATTGTACTTGAGAACTTGCCGGAAATAATATCATCCATGTGCTTGTGGTACAAGTTAGCCATGATTGTTTTAAGTTCTTTAGAAAGAGCGTTTGCCTTGATTTTCGCGGGGTTAGAAAGCCGGTCCATCATGCCGGTGATACCGCCCCATTTAAGAGCTTCAGTAATTGTTTCCCAACCGTACTGGATGAATTTTGCAGCGTAGCCTTTATCCATGCCTTTTTCAACCATTTTGTCAAAGCAGAGAAGAGAACCTGTCTGAAGCATACCGCAGAGAATTGTCTGCTCGCCCATGAGGTCAGATTTTACTTCAGCAACAAAGCTTGATTCAAGAACACCTGCGCGGCTTCCACCAGTTCCTACAGCAAGAGCTTTTGCGATTGCCCAGCCTTTCTTTTCAGGGTCGTTTTCGGGATGAACAGCAATAAGGGTAGGAATACCGAATCCGCGCTGATATTCAACACGTACTTCTGAACCAGGTCCTTTAGGTGCCATCATAACAACTGTAATATCTTTACGAATCTGCATTCCTTCTTCAACAATGTTAAATCCATGGCTGTACCAGAGGGCTGAACCTTTTTTCATGAGCGGCATAATAGAGGCAATTACGTTAGAGTGCTGCTTGTCCGGTGTAAGGTTACCAACGAGGTCGGCAGTTGGGATAAGTTCGTCATATGTTCCGACTTTAAAACCGTTTTCGGTTGCGTTTTTCCAGCTTGCGCGTTTCTGCTCAATTGCTTCCTTGCGGAGTGCGTAGCTAACGTCAAGTCCTGAATCGCGGAGGTTAAGTCCCTGGTTAAGCCCCTGTGCACCACAGCCTACGATTACGATTTTTTTGCCTTTAAGTGCGTTTGTTCCGTCAGAAAACTCGTTTCTGTCCATAAAGCGGCATGTTCCAAGCTGCATAAGAGCTTCACGCCACGGGATTGAGTTAAAATAGTTCATTCTATTACCTCTTTATATTGGTTGGTATTAAATATCACTTAAGATTCTTTAACAATATTATACCACAGATTTTTGTATATGTACAGTCGAAAACCAATATTTACATTAAAAATCCTTTCTTGACACATTGTTTGCCCCTACCTATAATTCCAGTCATGGCTTTTAACCTTCCAATCCTTATCAGTCCTCATTTTAAGGAACTCATTGAACAGACTGCTGCAAAAGGCGATACCCACGCAGAGAATGCCCTAAAAAAACAAGTAGAATATTCTGAACAAGAAGAACATATATTAAGCTATGAAAGCCAGGATCCTTTAGGGAGCTGCCATTACAAAATCACATCCAGGCTAATTCATCAGTATAAAAACCGCTGCCTGCTGCTTTCTACAGGCAGATGTTTTTCCAACTGCCGTTTCTGCTTTAGGAGAGCTTCACCGGCAAAAAGCTTTGAACTGATTTCAGAACAGGAACTTGCGGAAGTTTGTAATTATATTGCAAATAATAAGGAAATAGAAGAAATTCTTGTATCGGGCGGTGACATACTGACCGCAAAAAATGAAGAAATAAAGCAAAGACTATCGGCAATACGGAATATACGCAGCAATCTGCTTATAAGGATAGGAACACGTGCGCCTGTATTCGCTCCAGAACGTTTTACACCGGAGCTTATCACATTCTTACGTTCGATAAAACCACTGTGGATAATTCCGCACATAAACCACACTGCGGAACTTGACGCGAAAACCACATCCTGCCTTGAAACTCTTACTGATGCCGGAATTCCAATGCAATCACAGACAGTGCTCTTAAAAGGCGTAAACGATTCTGTTCAGGAACTTGTAAAACTCTTTAACAAACTGACAAAAGCAGGCATAAAACCAGGATACCTTTTTATGACCGATATTGTACCAGGAACATCGCACTTTAGGATACCGATAACACAGGCTATGGAATTATATGAAAACTTACGCAACGAACTTTCAGGACTTTCGCTGCCGGTATTTGCAGTCGACATTCCTGACGGAGGCGGCAAATTCAATTTGCTTCAGTTATCTGCCGATTCTATGAAATATAAGGTTGCAAAAGAAAACAACTGGTACACTTTTACCGATAAGAACGGAAAGGTTCGGCGCTATCCAATTGAAAAAGAATAAGACCAAAATTTCCAAAAACAAAATGCTGGCTTTTTTGTGCATCATATTGCTTATATGCACGGGATTGCTTTCTTTTTTCATAATTTCAGGGCAAAGCAATGTTGAATTTCCCATTTCTGCAGATCTGCAGAACGAGAACAAAAATCTTTCTTCCATAAAATTCGAAACTGAAAAAAGCGAAATAACCGTCGCAAAAGAAAAAACACGACTTCACGTTCAGAACGGCGAAATGACAATAGAAAACCAAAAAACAGATACAACAGAAACAACCAATGCAATAGAAAACTCTGCGACGCTACCGGAATCACTACAGGAAACAAATTCCATTATTCCTGTTTCCGGCAAAAAGGAAAACGAAGCATCTGTCCAGTCCAAAAGACTTGTATTCGTGATAGACGATGCAGGTCACAACCTTACCCAGCTGGAACCTTTTTTGGAACTGCCTTTTTCTGTAACAATCGCAGTCCTTCCTATGCTTTCATACTCAGTACAGACGGCGCAGCTCACGAAACAGCACAACAAGGAGCTTATTCTGCATCAACCAATGCAGGCTCAGAAAGCATCAATCGACCCGGGACCGGGAGCGATAAAACCTACAATGACACCAGAAGAAGCCGCAGACATTGTACGACAAAACCTCACCGCAGTCGGAAGCGTAAGTGGAATTAACAATCACGAAGGTTCGCTCATAACAGAAAATGCAGAAATCATGAAGGCCGTTCTTGAAGTCTGTGCCGAAAAGGGCATATATTTTTTGGACTCAAGAACCACCTCTCAAAGTGCTGTTAAAAACGCAGCACAGGGCCTGTCAGTAAAAATATGGGAACGTTCTGTGTTTTTGGACAATTCGCAGGACAAAAACGACATTGAGCAGTCTGTCCGTTATGGAATGGAGTTGGCAGAACGCAGCGGTATTGCTATAATGATAGGGCATGTCTGGAGCGACGAACTAGCGCAGACACTGCTTGATTTATATCCCGATATGGTATTACAAGGATTTGAAATTACAACTCTCTCGCAGTTGTAAAAGAAACATTATGAAAGTTTTAGGAATTGAATCATCCTGCGATGAAACAGCAGCTGCCGTTGTTGAGGACGGACACACCATAATCAGCAATGTGATAGCAACACAGATTCCGTTTCACCAGATATACAATGGTGTTGTCCCCGAACTTGCAAGCCGCAAGCACGCCGAGTGGATTCTTCCGGTTGTTCGCAATGCTTTGGAAGAAGCACATCTTACACTAAATGATATAGACGCAGTAGCTGCAACCAGCCGACCGGGTCTTATGGGTTCACTGCTTGTAGGACTCACATTCGGAAAAACACTTGCATGGACACTGAATAAACCATTTATTGCTGTAAACCACATGCTCGGACATATGTATGCGGCTCATCTCGCAAACGACATCCAATATCCGTACCTTGGTCTTTTGGTCTCTGGCGGCCACAGTATAATATGCCGGGTAAACAATTTTGATGACATTGAAGTTCTTGGAACGACAATAGATGATGCAGTAGGCGAAGCATTCGACAAGGTCGCTAAATTCTACGGGCTGGGATATCCCGGTGGTGTAATCATCGATAACCTGGCAAAAAAAGGCTGTGCAGATGCAGCTCATTTTCCTGTGCCAACCTTAAAAGGCGATGACCACCGCTACGATGTTTCGTATTCCGGACTAAAAACAGCCGTTATAAACCAGTTGGATCAATTCTGGAATCCTGATTACCCTAAAACAAACGAAAACATTGCAGCTGCTTTTCAGGAAACCGCTGTTAAAATTCTGCTTTCCAGACTTTTCCGCGCAGTGGAAGATACAGGTTTGACAACCGTTGTTGCCGGCGGCGGCGTTGCAGCAAATTCAAGATTGCGTTCCATGCTGGCGGAACACAGCGAAATCAACTGCATTTTTCCGCCGTTAAAACTCTGCACCGACAACGGCGCAATGATTGCAGGAGTTGGTTATCATTACCTTAAACGAGGCGAAACAAGCCCTATCACAACAACCGCAAGTGCCCGGATACCAGCTTTTCGCAGAGGTCTTGCACGAAACAGGCAATAGTTTTTATTTAAATTTTATGATATCTTTTACTACAGGAGGTTATAAAAGTGCTTCAGTTTTATTTTTTGGCAGTGCTGCTTAATTTTTTGACAGGTATGCTGTTCGTGTTTGCAGACGATAAAAGCAAAGAAGAAACATACACCGAACAAGCTGCTTTTTTCTATAACAAAACATTCCGCCTTGCAATCGGTATTTTGGCATGTATAACGGGAATTTTCAAGATTCTTTCTCCTATTCATGGAACAGCAGCTGTAGTCGGCGACCTCATTCCTGCACTCGGTGCTTTAAGCGGTGGTTTTTGTCTTTTACTGGACTACTATTCTCAAAACACAACAATGTCATTTTCTACCAATCCGACAATTGAAAAAATATTCATTACAGGAAGAAGATACCTTGGTATAGGAATTCTTGCCTCAGCCCTTCTGCACTTTTTGTTTCCAACAGTTCTTTTCCTGTAAAATATGAAACACTCTGTTGCAGGTATAGTTTATTCTGATTCTCTGTTCTTTATAGCCAGAAGGCTTCCCGTAGGTGATATGGGAAGCAGATGGGAATTTCCCGGAGGCAAAGTTGAAGAAAACGAGACATACCAACAAGCTCTTGTCAGAGAATATATGGAAGAATTCGGTGTTCCGATTACAGTAGGCAATCTGATTGCCGAAGCAGAGTTTTTTCACAAGGGAAAACCAATTGCGCTCCATGCCTATGAGGTCATTTTTCCAGAAGATGATTACTCATGGGTTTTATCAGAACACACCGAAGTAAAGTGGGCCAGTTTGGAAGAAATAGAAACGATATCGTTTGTCGATTCTGATTCACTACTTATTCCGGAGATAAAAAAATGGCAAAAAAAGCAACATTAATTTTTGTATTTTTCATAATAATTACAACTTTTTTTTCAGGTTGTTTCATGAAAAAAACAGAAGAAGAAATAATTCTGCCGGAAGATAGTCTGTTCCATACAAATGAGTGGGCTGTCGTTGCATCCCCTTATACTCCGTTTTACAAAAATCCTTCAGAAAACTCTGAAGTAGAAGGATATGCTCGCAGGGGTGACACGCTGGAAGTAAAAGGCAGACAAATAATCAATGCCAAAGACTTATGGTACAATTTTGAAAAGGGATGGATGCCCGAAAAAGTTTTAAATGTTTACTCGAATCAAAAAAAAGCAGAGCGGGCAGCTCTGACTTTGGACTAGGGAGGATAAAAATGAACTCTAAAAAAACTGCCGTTGACGGTGGAAATCATGCCGCACTGTGGCACGGACGCTTTAAGGAAGGACCGGATCAAGCAGCAGTTGCATTTGAAACTTCTATCCATACAGATGCCCGGATGTGCTTTGATGACATAAAAGGCAGTATTGCACATGCAACTATGCTCGGCAAAACAGGTATTATTCCACAGAACGAGGCGGATTCCATTGTAAAAGAACTAGGTGTTATTTCCGATGACATTGCCTCCGGCAAACTGAAAATCGACACTGACGCGGAAGATATACATTCTTTTATTGAAGGCGTTTTAACAGACAGATTAGGAGATGTAGGACGTAAAGTTCATACAGGCAGAAGCCGTAATGATCAGATTGCACTTGATGAAAGACTGTACCTCAAACGCATAATACCCGACTTGCAGAAAGAAATCGCAAACCTTATGCAGACGCTCGTTTCAATCGCGGAAAAGCACACGGATTCTCTGCTTTCCGGCTACACGCATATGCAACGCGCACAGCCGGTTACATTGGGCCAGCATTTGTGCGCCTGGTGCCAAATGCTTAAACGCGATTATGAACGTCTTGAAGATGCGTTAAAACGAATAGATTTGTCCCCGCTCGGAGCAGGTGCGCTTGCTGGCAGCGGTCTTCCACTGAACAGGGAGATGACTGCTGAATCACTGGGTTTTTCAGGTGTAACAGCAAACTCCCTTGATACTGTAGCTGACCGCGATTACTGCATAGAATTTGTTTCATGTTTTTCGCTCCTTCAGATGCATCTTTCACGCTTTTGTGAAGAAGTTGTAATCTGGTCAACAGAAGAATTCAAATTTATAAATCTTTCCGAAAAATGGTCTACCGGTTCAAGTATTATGCCGCAAAAGAAAAATCCGGACTTTGCAGAACTTATCCGTGGCAGAACCGGCAAAGTGTACGGCGACTTGATTGCACTCCTTACTATGATGAAAGGACTTCCACTTTCATATAACCGCGATATGCAGGAAGACAAGCAGAGTCTTTTTGATGCCTATGACACGGTTTTTTCATGTACAAAAATCTTTAACTACATGATTGGTTCTGCAGAATGGAATACAAAGAGAATGAGCGACTCCTGTACAGGAGGTTACGCAAATGCAACAGACCTTGCAGATTATCTTGTCTGCAAAGGGATGCCTTTTAGAACTGCCCACGGTGTTGCTGCATCTGCAGTAAGGGCTGGTATAGAAGCCGGTAAAAATCTTGAAGATATGTCACTTGAAGACCTGAAAAAAATCTCACCCTTGATTGAAAATGACGTTTTTGAACGCTTAAAACCGGCTTTTTGTGTAGCTGCCAGAAAGACAACAGGCGGCCCGGCGCACGAAAGAATATGCGATCAGATTAACAGTCTCAAGTTATTTTTTAACAGTTTGTAACGATATACCAACAGTATCTATTGTCGATTTTAAAAAACTGTATTATCATATAATAACACATATTATTTTAAGTTCTATGGAGAAAAACATGAGGCTGGTTACTCGTTCTGATTTTGACGGTTTGGTTTGTGGAGCTCTTTTAAAAGTTCTTCACATTATTGATACCTGGACATTTGTACATCCCAAAGACATACAGGACGGTAATTTTGAAATTTCTTCCAATGATGTTCTGGCAAACGTACCTTACCTTGACGGTTGCGGAATGTGGTTTGACCATCACTCTTCCGAAATCAAAATAAAACGCTCTGATGTTCCCGGTAAACGGGAACTTGCACCATCATGCGCCCGTGTTATTTTTGACTACTATAACGGCAACGAAAAACTGCCACATTTCAAATCTCTTGTAGAAGCCTGCGACAAAGTTGATTCCGGTAATCTTACTCTCGAAGAAATCCATAATCCTACAGGCGGAATCCTTTTAGGATTTTTGATGGATCCGAGAACCGGACTTGGACGTTTTCGCGAATTTACTATCTCAAATCTCAAACTCATGGAAAATCTTCTTGCAGAGTGTGCAATAAAAACACCGGAAGAAATCCTTCAACTTCCTGACGTAAAAGAACGTCTTTTGTGTTACAACGAACAGACAGCCCTGTTTGACAAAATGCTGAAAGAACATACACGTATTGAAAAGAACCTGATAATAACAGACCTGCGCGGTGTAAACACAATCAATGCCGGCAACCGTTTTTACATTTACAGTCTTTATCCTGAACAGAATGTTTCCATGTGGATTGTTGACGGCAGAAATAAACAGAATGTTTCTATTGCAATCGGTTACAGCATTTTGAACAGAAGCTGCACAGCTGATATCGGAGAAATTTGTTCCGCTTACGGAGGCGGTGGTCACAAACAGGTTGGAACATGTCAGGTTTCATATTACGAAGCTGATAAAACAATAAAAGCTATCGCAAAAAAACTTACAAAAAAGAAAAAGAGATTCTTCGTTTTTTAACTGATGTTCGAAATAGAAATAAAAGCCTGGCTGGATAATCCGTCTGAAACAGAGCAAATACTATCCTCTTTTGCCGATTATAAGGGCGAATCATTTAAATCTGACGTATACTGGTACAATAAAGATCGTAACCTAAAGATAAGGGTTCGAGAAGAAAGACTTATATCTGAAACAAACACAGAAAAAAACACATTGTACGTGACTATCAAAACAAAAACCGTTTCTGACGGAATGGAAATAAACAGCGAAAATGAATTCCAAATATCGGACAAATCAGCATTTGAATTGTTTTTGAACCAAGCCGGTTTTTGTCTACAAAGCACTAAAACAAAAATATCCAAAAACTATTATACCCAAAACTGCCATATTGAACTTGTATCAGTTGACGATATCGGACAATTTTTTGAAGCCGAAATTCTTTCACATTCAAACGAACCTTCAGTTGTCGAACGGAATCGTGCAACACTTATGAGTATATTAGAAAAATGTAATGTACCTGCGGAAAACATTGAACCCCGCTTTTATTCCTTTTTGCAGGAACATAAAATCAACAGTAAAAACAGATTATCCTTTCCCTGCAATAAACCATAAAAACGTACTGAAATCTTTACTTTTTACTGTTTTATTCCGATACATAAAAAGTCAGATTAATCTATTTTTGTGCAGGATATACATGAAAAAAAACATATTACTGGTTTTATTTTTGGGTTTTTCATTTCTGCTTTTTGCATCAGAACCCGCTAACGGATTAAAACAATTCGCAAGAGAAAAGGTCATTAACCAAATTCATAACGTACAGAGTCCTTATATCAATGATAATTACATTGTTTTTACAGCTGATAAATCAGCAAGATTCGTCGGAATTGCATTTGATTATGAAAACTTCAGAATCATCCATCCTTTTTCACGCCTTCCTATTTATGAAGCTGACGATGATCCTGTAGATTCCGTACTTTTCTATATAAGTGAATTTCCAAAAGAATTGGACAGTATTTCATACAGACTTGTAATTGATGGTCTTTGGACAACCGATCCCACAAACCCGCTGAAGGTATATGATCCAAAGACAAATGCACAACTTTCGGTAATCAAGATTACAAACAAAGCACCTGATACAACTGAAAAAAAGCCCTCGGGAACAGTCAGTTTTATTTACTACGGTTCACGCGGCCAGGAAATCCGTCTTGCAGGTTCATTCAACAACTGGGATTCTTATATGTATTATATGAAAGAAGTTTCACCAGGAAAATACCAGTTGGATCTTCCACTGCCACGTGGTGTACACTACTATAATTTTTACAACGGGATAAACGTATTAATAGACAAAAATAATCCTGAAAGGGGTTATACAAGAGATGGGAAAGTCGTCTCAAAAATAATAGTCGAATAAAACATAGTCTAAAAACTTAATAACATAAAAAAAACAGGTACATGCCAATGTACCTGTTTTTTTTATACATAAGAGATGTACTGCCATTCGGCATCACACCCATATATGCATTATTTTTTCTCCAACTGGAGAGTTTTTGTTGTCTGATCGCAGACTTCAGACGGTCCATAGTACTGGATTGCACCCGGGAACAGGAATGAGGTTTCTACAGCCCATTTGTCGCGGTTTTTTGCATATTCTTTGAACGGTTTGCCATCAAGTTCAACAAGTGCCTTTTTAATAACAGGCTTTTTGGTACCGTGACGTTGTTCCATATTCATCATCATTGTGAGTGGAACACCACCGGCAACCCAGTCCTTTGCTGGTGCTGTAAGATTACGTACAGAAGAAAGATAACCTGTTACACCGGAAGCTATAAGCAAAAATGCCGTAAAGCCTAATGAATAACAATAATCAGCATCAAAGTTTGACGGGAATGCACAGCGACCTTCATAGCCAAAGAAGTGACAGTATGAGCTGAATTTTCCCTTGTATGTTCCTTCTTTTTTCATTTCTGCAAGACGTTTTTCAACTGTAAGTGCAAGAAGCTTTTCTGTGTCAATGCGGCTAACCTGAACGTTTCCATGGGGATCACGGTCTGCCAGGAACTGAGAGGCAATTGCTTCAGGCAAAGTTTCAAAAGTTGCAAATGCAGCAGCTGAAAGATTTGATTTGAGCCAGTTCTTCTTTGAGGCAAAATCTGTCAATGCATTGAATTCTGCTTCTTTCTGTGCCATCTTGTCATTCAATTCAGCAATAAGAGACTTCATTTCAGGAATGAATTCAACCAAGCCTTCCGGAATAAGAATAACACCAAAGTTACCTGCTGTTTCAGCACGTTTTGCAATTACTTTACAAATATCGTCAGTAATCTGACGGAGAGTCATTTTTTTTGCTTCAACTTCTTCTGAAATCAGACAGATATTCGCCTGTGTCTGAAGTTCACATTCAAGAGCAATGTGAGAAGCAGAACGCCCCATCAGTTTTATAAAATGCCAGTATTTTTTTGCTGAGTTAGCATCACGTTCGATGTTTCCGATAAGTTCAGAATATGTTTTACATGCTGTATCAAAACCAAAAGATGTTTCAATCATCTCATTCTTTAAGTCACCATCGATTGTTTTAGGACAACCGATAACATGTGTCTTACAGCCAGCTTTAATCATTTCTTCAGCAAGAAGAGCAGCATTTGTATTAGAATCATCACCACCAATGATTACAATTGCGTCTAAATCAAGTTTTTTGGCGGTTGCAATTGATGCCGCATACTGTTCAGGTGTTTCAATTTTTGTTCTTCCTGAACCGATAATATCAAATCCACCTGTATTTCTGTAGGCATCCATAAAATCATCGGTAATTTCTTTGTACTGGCAGTCAATAAGACCTGACGGACCACCGAGGAAACCGTACAATTTCGAGTTTTTGTTACCTTTTTTTATACCGTCATAAAGACCAGCAATAACGTTGTGTCCACCCGGAGCCTGGCCACCGGAAAGAATAACGCCAACCTTAATCTGCTTTTTTACATCGGCATTTTTGCCTTTTACAAAATTCAAAAGAGGCTTGCCATATGTATTAGCAAACAATGCCTTTAAATCTGCCTGATCTGCAACTGATTCAGTGTTTTTACCGAATTCTACAGCGATTGTTTCCAAATCCTGTGTTAAAATTGAAGGTACTTTAGGCTGATATTCATATCTTGCCTTTTGTAATGCTGAAATAGACATATTTTCTCCTAAAATATTTTTTAGTAGTTATTAACTGCACATATTCTATAAAAAAACGTTTTTTTGTGAAAGACTATATCTGTGTTTTTTTGAAAAAATTACATTTTGAATTCTTCACCGAGATATAGTTTTCTTGCTACAGGAGAATTCAAAATATCATCTTTGTTTCCTTGGACTACTATCTCACCGGTACTTATGATTATTCCTCGATCTGTAATTTCCAAAGTATCACGGACATTATGATCAGTTATCAAAACACCAATGTTCCTTTGTGCGAGCAGCCTTATCATTGCCTTAATATCGGCTACAGCAATTGGATCTATTCCTGCGAAAGGCTCATCAAGTAACAGAAATTTAGGCTCAATTGCAAGAGAACGAGCTATTTCCGTACGGCGTCTTTCACCTCCCGATAGCGTATAAGCCATTTGTTTTCGGATATGTCCAATTGAAAATTCTTCTATCAGTTGTTCAAGCTTTTGTTTTTTTGCTTTATGACTCAAATCCATTCTCGTTTCAAGGATGGCACGAATGTTTTCCTCAACTGTGAGCTTTCTGAATACAGATGCTTCCTGCGGGAGATAACTAATACCCATACGAGCCCGTTTATACATCGGGTACTTGGAAATACATACAGAATCACAAAATACATCACCACTTGTCGGTCGGTAAAAACCTACTATCATATAAAATGTTGTTGTCTTGCCTGCGCCATTCGGCCCCAGCAAACCGAGAACTTCACCAGTATGCATAGAAAAATCAATACCGCGGACTGCCACTTTTTTGCCAAAACTCTTATAAAGGCTGGTTACCCGTAACTCACCAATATTGCTGTCAGTTGTTTGTTCCATCTTCTGTTACCGTTCCGCGGACCTTACCGTCCAGTTTTATTTCTTCTGTTTCCATATCCAAAACAATTTCCTGAGCTCGGAATTTGTCATCACCTCTGAGAATTTGAGGACTTCCCGTTAGTTCCAGTATTTTTTCGTTTTTGTGATATATGCCCATTGCACCGGTGCAAAAATCATCTTTGCTTTTAATCTCTACTGAAATCTGCATTACAGCAACGCAAGTATTCTGATTATAGTCTATTACTTGAGCTTTTGCATCAACATTGTTTTTTGTATCTATAAGATGAACAACCCCTTCAAGTTTTACAATCTTTGTTTTTCGGTCATAATAAAGCTTGTTACAGGTAAAATCAAATCCGTCTTCTGTATACTTTCCTCTTACATTACTCTGTGCTTCTACAATACGGTATTCTTCACCGCTTAATTCTATTGTATCAGCAAAAATCTCCATACTTTCAGTCTTTATCGAAGCGTTACGTTCCAGTTTCGTATAGTTTTGATCATCCAAATTTCTTGCTGTCATTTTTTCAGATGAGAATTTAATTTCATCACCAAAAGAGTATATAATACTTATAACAAAAAAGTATGCGATCAATATTTTAATTCTTATACTCATTTTGCCTCTACAAATCCCGAAACATTGCCGTCAAATGAAAATTCTTTTCTGAACAGGCTTGCGGCAAAGCCTTTACCATCAACCGAAAAAGAACCTTCTGAATCTTTCTTTTTACCCTTTTGTATGTTTACAATATCATCTTTCGCAGCTACAAGCTGTTCGGTTTTCCCATTCCATTTCAAACGTTCAGCAGTCAGATAAAAATCTTCATCATAGCTGTTCAATTGGACATTGTTCATAAGATAACAGATTTCAGTATATTGATTTGCCGAAAAATATTTAGCAGAACCTTCAGTAATAACTTTCATCGAATTATTGAATATTGAAAAATAAATGTTTTCACCGCAAATCAGATCATCAGTCTTATATAGTTCGAGTGTATCTGCTGTAAAAGATAAAATTTCTTTTCTATTTTTTATTCTGGTAAATTCTGCTTTGTTGATTATCATTTCCGGTATCAGATTTTCTTCAGCACCTTTACCTGCAATATCATAATTAAGCGAACAGGAAGCAAAGCAAATAATAAAAGCAAAAGAGAAAACAAAAAAACAGTTTTTTATCACATTCATGTCTTTTATAATTTTTGCATTATGAGTTATTTTTGTCAATGTTATTATTTTTTTCTAATCAAACACAGTTTAAAAATAAAGAAGCCCGGCGACTACCTACTTTCCCACTGTTGCAGCAGTATCATCGGCGTAAAAGAGCTTGACTTCCGTGTTCGGAATGGGAACGGGTATTGCCTCTTCACAATAATCACCGGGCATTAATAACG
>JAEEQG010000132.1 GCA_016285185.1 Spirochaetota bacterium | reverse complement strand
GTAATAACAGGTGGATCGTAGATTACGGTAACAGGGTAGGTTATTGTGTCTATTGTAACGATAGGACAGTCGTCGAAGTAATGTGAAAACAGTTCCGTGTTCATAGTCGCGGATGAAACGATTACTTTGAGGTCTTTGCGCTCGTTAAGAATCCGCTTTACAAGACCAAGTACAAAATCAATGTTAAGGCTTCTTTCGTGAGCCTCGTCTATCATAATTACTGAATATCTGCTTAACCACGGATCAAGTTTCATTTCCTGAAGCAGAATCCCGTCCGTCATTATTTTTATCCGTGTTGTTATGTCGGTTTTGTCTTCAAACCGCATTTTGTAACCTACAAGACCTGGATATGCCGTTCCAAGCTGCTTTGATATGTATTCGCTTACGGAAAGAGCCGCAATACGGCGCGGCTGTGTTACGGCAATAATGCCGTTGTCTGAATAACCTGCCTCATGCAGAATTACGGGCAGTTGTGTTGTTTTGCCCGAACCTGTAGGGCTCTGCACAACAATAACCTGATTGCATGAAAGCATATCCAGAATTCTCTGCTTTTGCTGATATACGGGAAGATCTTTGTAGGAAATAGACATAATCTTATTATACATTGACATATATCTTTTCTCAAGGTAAAATCGATGTACAGTTTATTTAAAGTTTTTTGATAGTGAAAGCCGGTGCTGCTGTTTTCTTAAAGTGTGTACTGCTGTCGCTACGGTCTTAAGGAGCTATTAATGGCAAAAGAAAAATTTGTCTATTTCTTCGGAAAAGGAAAAGCCGAAGGAGATGCCGCCATGCGCGACAAACTTGGTGGAAAAGGTGCAAACCTTGCGGAAATGACTAATTTAGGAATCCCTGTTCCTCCAGGTTTTACAATTTCAACGGAAGTTTGTAAACTTTTTTATGATAATGAAAGAAAGTATCCCGCAGGGCTTAAGGAAGCCGTTGCGGAAAACCTTGCAAAGCTTGAATCAACAATCGGAAAAAAACTCGGTGACGCAAACGATCCTCTGCTTGTTTCCGTACGTTCAGGTGCTGCACAGTCAATGCCGGGAATGATGGATACAATCCTTAACCTCGGTATGAACGACAAAGCTGTAAAAGGACTTGCAGAAAAAACAGCAAACCCTCGTTTTGCATGGGACGCATACCGACGTTTCATCCAGATGTTTGGCGATGTTGCAATGGGCGTTCCTTCAGATGCTTTTGAAAACGCTATCGATGAAATCAAAAAAGCAAAAGGCGTAAAGCTTGACACGGAACTTGATGCCGCTGATCTTGAAAAACTTGTATCCAACTACAAAGTAATCTACAAAAAGCATACCGGAAAAGACTTTCCTCAGGATCCTGTTGAACAGATGTGGGGCGCAATCGACGCGGTTTTCGGTTCATGGATGAATGAACGCGCTATCAAATACCGCCAGCTCAACAACATAAGAGGACTTGCCGGAACAGCCGTAAACATACAGTCAATGGTATTCGGCAACTTTGGTGATGATTCCGGAACAGGAGTTTGTTTCAGCCGCGACCCTTCAACAGGTATCAACGAATTCTACGGCGAATACCTGATGAACGCTCAGGGCGAAGACGTTGTTGCTGGTATCCGTACACCTGAAAAAATTACAAAACTCCAGCAGGAAAACAAAAAAGTATATGAACAGCTTGTAGCAATCCGCGAAAAGCTTGAAAAACACTACCGCGATATGCAGGATATGGAATTTACCGTACAGCAGGGCGAGCTTTTTATTCTCCAGACACGTAACGGTAAAAGAACCGGTATGGCAGCGGTAAAATGCGCCGTTGACATGGTTGCCGAAAAACTCATTACAAAAGAAGAAGCAATCATGCGTGTTACACCGGAACAGATTGACCAGCTTCTGCACCCGATGATCGATGCTAAGGCAAAAAAAGCCGTTAAACCTGTTACCAAAGGTCTCAATGCTTCTCCGGGAGCAGCCTGCGGACAGATTGTATATTCCGCTGATGAAGCTGAAAAATGGACTAACGAGGGCAAAAAGGTTATTCTTGTTCGCAAGGAAACAAGCCCTGAAGACATTACCGGAATGGTTGTTTCAGAAGGTATTCTTACTTCAACCGGCGGTATGACCTCTCACGCAGCTGTTGTTGCGCGTGGTCTTGGAACTCCGTGCGTCTGCGGTGCAAGCGAAGTAACATTCGCCGACGGCAATGTGTATATTGCAGGCAAAAAATTCACTAGAGGCGACAGCATTACAATTGACGGAACAACCGGTGAAGTTTACGATTCAGTACTTCCTCTGATTGCTCCCGAATTCAGTGACGAGCTCAAAACATTCCTTTCATGGTGTGATGATGTTCGCGCCGGAACAGTACGCGGAAACGTACAGGGATTTAAAGTTCGCGCAAACGCTGATCAGCCCGCTGATGCAAAGAATGCGTTTGCATTCGGAGCAGAAGGTATTGGTTTGTGCCGCACAGAACATATGTTCTTTGATGCTAAAAAACTCATTCACTTCAG
>JAEEQG010000131.1 GCA_016285185.1 Spirochaetota bacterium | reverse complement strand
TGCCATATGGCGGGGAATGTTGTTTCGGTGATGACGCGGAAACGTGTTGTGAACTGCTTGCATTGGTTTTAACCGGCAAAAAGACAGCATCATGTTCCGCTCTTGAGGCTTTTAAACTGGATTGTGAAAAACTGCCTGTAGTGGGGCTTTGTTATGTCTTGACGGATATTGACGGCAACCCAAAAGGTATAATACAAACTGTTAAAGTTGATATTATTCCGTATAATGCCGTAACATGGGAAATGGCACAAAAAGAGGGAGATGTCGGTACAATGCAGGACTGGGTTGAATCACGCAACGAGTATTTTATGGACGAAAGCGATTTTATGGGATACGAGTTTAAGCCTGATATGCCGGTGGTTTTTGAGCAGTTTGTTTTGTTGTATAGCAGTATCTGAAGATCTATTAGATTCGACTACATATTCTCCGCAAGAGATGTGCCGGTTTCTATGTCACTCTTTTGGGCATAGCGGTGCGGTTGCGAAGTTCGTACAATTGTTCCTTTCCCTTTTTCGCTTTTAATTTCAATTGTTCCGTGCATTAATGTCAAAAGAGCTTTTGCTAAATTGAGCCCAAGACCTGAGCTTGGAATTTTTACATTGATATCGTTCTCTTCGCGTGCAAAACTTTCGTAAACGTGCGGTAAAAATTCCTCTGAAATGCCGATTCCTGTGTCTTCACATATAAAATCAATAAGGCATTCTTGATCATTTTTACCAGGCGATTGTACAAGACCAAATCTTATTTTTCCACCCGGCATTGTATACTTTACTGCATTATTAATAATATTAAGAACAACATTTGTTGTGTGTACAATATCCTGATAAATGTACGGTTTTTTAATATCAGAGTAATATTCTACTTGAATATTCTTGTTTTTTGCTGGTTCTTCAATAAGTGAATAAATCATGTCAGCAGACGGAGTGAGATCGGTTGGAATTTCATTAAGCTTTATTTTGTTGTTTTCAAGCCTTGAGAGTTCAAGAATATTATTAATAACAGATAATATGTATTCTTCTGACTTTCGTGCTTTTTCAATATAATCTGCTGTTTTTGCTTCGTTTTTACCTGTTGCTGTTATACTATTCGTATATTCAATTATGGATTTTATAGGAGAAAGAATATCCTTTGCTATGTTGTACATGAAGATATTTTTTGCTTTATTTGTTTTGTCCGCAATTTCGGCACGTCTTCGCAGTTGAAGCTTTTTAAGATTTTCTTCTTCTTCCGTAATTTTTCTGTGTTCTTCTTCTGTTGTATCGTTGATGAACACATAAAAAATGTCGCCGTATTTTTCTGTTTTTACAAATCTTCCATAGTCACGGACGTTTTTTATGACACCTCTTTTTGTCCTTATTCTGTATTCGACAAAATCAATGCTGTTTTCAGGTGTAATCTGGCTTTTTATTGAGTTTTGCACATATTCAAAGTCGTCTTCTAAAACAATGCCTTTAAATGAGTTATTTGTATATTCCCTGAATTCTTCCGCGTTGTTACACTCGAACATACGCATAAGTTCGCTGTTGAATGATATTATTTCATAATTACCGTCGGCATGGTAGGTAAAAAATCCGCCGGGAATACCTTCTGCAATTTCATTGGCGGCTATCAGCATATCTTCATTTATAGAATTTATGGGTGTACTCTGATTCTTTTCTGATAACTTGATTTTTTCATCCGAAATAATCATTTTCTTTAAGTATGATTCATAATCTTCAAAAGAAAGCGGTTTTGAAAAATAAAAGCCTTGAATAAAATCACAACCCAATGCTTTTAGTGTCATAAACTGTTCGGCAGATTCTGCTCCTTCAGCGATTGTAAGCAGACCCATTCTGTGAGCCATTTTGATTATATTTTCTATTACTATTTCGTTTGCTTTTATATTTTTTACAAAGCTTATGTCAAGTTTAAGCAAGTCGAGTGGAAATGTTGAAAGAAGTCCCAGCGTTGAGTATCCTGCTCCAAAATCATCCATTTCGATAAGAAATCCCATCTCTTGGGTTTTCTTTACCTGTGAGATAATCAAATCCGTATTTTCACAATACAAGGATTCTGTTACTTCCATGTGCAGAAGGTTATGGTCTATATTATATTTGTCGATTATTTCAACTTTTTTGTCTATTCCACCAGCTTCCATAAAGTCGTGTCTCGAAACATTCACAGAAATCGGAACAACCGGTACTTTATGCTGTTGCCAGTATTTAATATCACGGCATACTTTTTCAAGCACAAAGTTGTCGAGTTTTGCAATAAAACCATTTTTTTCAAAAAGCGGAATAAATTGATTCGGAGACATAAAGCCGTATTCCGGATGTCTCCATCGGACAAGCGCTTCGGCACCGGCGATTCTTCCGGTTATTGTTTCATGTTTGGGCTGATAAAAAATCTGGAACTGTTCTTTTTCCAGAGCCAGTTCCATTGTTTCAATAATCCGTTTTTCATCCAGTAACTGTTGTTGGATAGTGTTTTCATAGAATGCGATATCTTTTCCGTATATTCCTTTTACTGTGCGGAGTGCAAGGAAAGCTCTGTCACAGCAGATAATCATTGGAAGATCAAAATCAATAGGGGCGTAGATACCGATTTTTACAACTTGATGTGATATTGGAGCTGTATAAACAATTCTCTCTTTTATTTGTTTTATCAAGTCGATGTCGATTTTGCCTGTATATTCGGAAAAAAGAATAAACTGGTCACCGCCGAAACGACCTGCAATATCACCCTTGCGTATCGTACTTAAGAGTTTTGCCGTATATGCAAGAAATTCATTGCATTTTTCTTCGCCGTAAAGGGTGTTTGAAGATTTAAAATTCTCAAAATCACAGGCAATAATGTAGAATTGTTTCTCAGGGTGCTTTTTGCGTTCTAATTCTGCTTTTCGTAAGAAAGCCTGTCTGGTAAGCAGTCCTGTTAATTCATCATGTTCAAGTTCTCTTATTGCTTTATTTGCATCAGCAAGTTTTACAGCTGTTTTTACTCGATTGACAACTCTGCGTGGGTTGAAAGGCTTTTTCAAAAAATCAATGGCATCCAATTCAAACAGTTCATCTTCCATTGTTGAATTGGGAATGTCAGTTGTAATTAGTACAGGAAAACTTTCCAGCAAAGGTGTGCTTCGTATTCTTTTGAGTAATGAAAGTGCTGTTTTTATATAAATAAGTGCGACTGATATTTTTTGTGAAAAATCGTTGATAATAGCAATGGCATTATCTTCATCGCCAGTGCAAATAATATCAAAATATTCAGAAAGAATTTTTGAAAGCAGCTTTTCATCCTTAGCACTGTTTCCGATAAGAAGAACCTTTTGTTTCTCAGATTTACCAAGATTGTTCATAATAAAAATAATTCCAATAGAAAAATTATATCACAGTTTTTATTTATTACAAATTTTTTTTGAGATGTATGCTGTAAATAACAAAATTAAAACTTTTGGAACATAGTGCCGAAAAACAAAGAGGAGTTGTTTGTGTCAAAAGGAAGAAAGTTTTTAATTTGTCTGGGTTTGTCACTTTTGTTTTTTACAGTTTTTTGGGGAATATGTTACTGGAAATTCTTTGATTTATTGGAAGAAAAATTCTATTTGCCAGTTACTGCAAAGGTAGAAGAAAAAAAAACACAACAGCTTTCCTTGTCTGTATCAGCGTACATTGACGAACAAAGCGGACGATTTCGTCTTTTTGCAGGTAATACGAATATCCGGAACAGCGTCAGTTCCAATGCGGATAGTAAAACGTTGATATCACGCGCAGAACTCGCAGAAAACCTTTTAGAAACCTGCCCATCACTATGTGGAATCCGTATTATTGATAAATCTGGTGAAAGCCTTGTGTTTACAACTTTTCCTGCTGACATGGAGAATAAAAGCGGGAAATTTGTATTCAAAAACAAAAACAATTCATTCAAAAGTCTTTCTATTGATGAGTCTGAAAAAAGCAAACTCATATTTGATGAAAAACAGAATCAGTTAATTTTTGCATACCCTTTTTTTGGTGAAAAAGCTGTATATTACGGAACAATTCTGTTTTATCTGGATGCGGAAGGAATCTTGTCTCATACTGTGCATGACGGACTTATCGACCCAAATTCTGTCATATATGTTATTGGAAACGGAGATTCAGTTAGTTCCGGTCTTATTATAGCCGGAGGCGTCTTAGAAAAAGAAAAACTTGAACTAATACTGTCAGCGTGGAGCGATGATGTTTCTGACTGGCAAGTTGTAAACCAGGATTGTATCCTGTTCAATGAAAAACTTAATAACGGCAGCCATCTTACACTGGTACGACCATATTCGATATCGCATATACCACAAAATCTTCTTGTTGGTTTTATTGGTATTTCTTTTTTAATTATTTTTATGTTGGTCATGTTGGTACTAAGTATTTGCTGCCAAAAACCGAAAATAAAAGAAAAGAATGTATTAGCAGAAAACAGTAACATAAACGAAGAAAAAGATACGCTTGATAAACAAGAACAAGAGGATAAAGACATGTTTTTAAGGAAAAAAACAAGTACTGAAAAAGTAAAAGATAGTCTGTCAAAAATGGTTCGACATAATTCAGTAAGTTATTTTATGTCATCAATGAATATGTACGATGATACTGTTGATTCTAAAGAAACAACGGCTGTTTTGACAGCAGCCCCCCAGTCTGTGGATGAGGAAGAAAAAGATGATTTTGATTTGGTAATGAGTTCTCAGACACAAAGGGCTGCTGAAAAATTAGTTGAAAAAACAGATGAAGTAAAGGTTAATGTTGAGCCGGAAGAAAAAAAAGAAAAAGTTTTTGAACCTGAAAAAGACTTGTTTGTAATAGATCGTGTTCCTGTTGTAGAAGATCTGGAGCCTCCGTTAAAGGATATAGCCGCAGAAAATAATGATGAAAAAAATACAGTCATACAAGTTATAGACACCGCTCCTGTAGAACCGATATCTGAAATTCAAAATGAGAATATTAAGGTTGTTCCTGAAGTTCTTGAAGAGCTCTCTTTGGCAGAAGAAGGAATTGCTGCTCCTGTTGTGAAAAGAGAGGAAGCCGGTATTTTTTCAGGTAAAGATGCTTATCCTAGTATTTTTGCAAAGACTGAGAGCGGCAAAGACTTTATCGGAAAAAAACGGAGCTTGCTTTTGGCAGCCGAGGCAAAGCTCAAAAAAGAAAGACCGTCTGTCGATGAACCTATATTTGAAGAAGACGGTATATTCAAAATACGCAGGAATACGGTCCTGTTAGACAGTGCTCAAATAAACTACGAGTTCAAACATCTTGTAGATTCAATAATAAAGAATTGATTTTGGAGTTTTGATGCAGAACGTTAATACAACAATTCCACCCCTTGTTGCCCTTATTTTGGAAAGGGTTTCTCTTGTTATCAGTATTGTAAGCATTACTGTTGTTATCTATGGAACTGTCATTGCACTTTTTGCTTTTTTCAGGACAGAACGTCACCGGTTACGCGGCAATTACAACAGCCAGTTTTTGCGTATTTTACGGGCCGACTTGGGAACATATCTGCTTTTGGGATTGGAATTCCTTATTGCAGCTGATATCCTCAAAACTATTCTTGAACCGGGGATAGCTGAATTATTAAGCCTCGGTGGAATTGTTCTGCTGCGTACTGTATTGTCTTTCTTTCTTACAAAAGAGATTCAGGAAATCGAGTTGGAACGAAAAGAACACCCTGAGTTTTTCCAGAAAACGGAAAGTCCAAAATCATAATTCAGGATTAATAGTAACAACCTGATTTTTTATTTTCAATCTGATTGATGTATTTGTTGTAAAAAATCAGGTTCACAATATAGCACAAAATCCAGCTTATGGGATAGGTTACAAAAATCATAAACGGTGTGTGAAACTGCGGAATCCGGAATATCGTAAAAAGCCACAGAATGCGGTACGCACATACACAGCATAGCGATGAAATTACCGGCATCAGCGAATGTCCTATTCCGCGGATACAGTTTGCTAATGCGTCCATAATCCCGCACAGGTAGTAGGTGGTTAGAATAACCCAAAGCCGCGACATTCCTGTTTCGATTACAAGTGGTGTGGTGGAATAAATGCCGAGAAGCTGCCTTCCAAACAACAGAACAAGTCCGCCCAAAAAAGCTCCGATTGCAATAATTGCACCCTGCGAAATCCAAACAGCCCGCCGGATTCTGTCGGTTTTTCCGGCTCCCATGTTCTGCGAGCAAAACGTAAGCGCACCCTGCGAAAAGCCGTTCATCGATGTATAAATAAAGCCTTCCAGATTTATCGCCGCCGAATTACCGGCAATGAGTACCGCGCCGAACGAGTTGATTGAAGACTGGATAATCACGTTTGAAAAAGAAAACATAATGCCCTGAAAACCAGCCGGCAGTCCGATTTTTAGTATGCGGATGAATATCTGGGTGTTCATATTAAGCTTGCGTAAATCAAGCTTGAATTCATCCGGCTCGTGGAGCAGAATCAGTATTACGCACACAGCCGAGAAAGTCTGCGAAATAACCGTTGCCCATGCAACTCCCGCCACGCCCATATTAAAGCATATTACAAAAAGCAGATTGAGCAGCAGATTCAAAACACCCGCAATGAACAGAATATAAAGCGGTCTTTTTGTATCGCCTTTTGCCCTGAGCAGCGCACTGCCAAAGTTATATACCATTGTTGCTGTAATACCGCCAAAGTAAATCCGCAGGTAAAGAGTTGCAAGACTTAAAACTTCCGCGGGTGCCTGCATAAGTGCAAGAATGTGCTTTGAACCGAACACGCCTACAACGGTAAGTATAATTCCGCTGTATAAGGAAAGAAGAATTGAAGAATGTGTAGTTTCCTGCAGTTCCTTTGTTTTGCCGGCCCCAAAGTAGTGGGCGGCAACAACGTTTGTTCCTACCGAAAGCCCCATAAAAACGTTTATAAGCAGATTAACGAGAGAACTTGTTGAACCAACCGCCGCAAGGGAATTGTCGCCTGCAAACCTGCCTACAACAATGATATCGGCTGCATTGAACAACAGCTGCAAAAAGCTTGAAAATATCAGTGGAATTGAAAACTGCATCAGCTTTGCGGTGATGGAGCCTTCAGTCATTTGTATCTGGTTTTTGGCGCTCATTAAAAGATTTCCAGCATATCCTTAAAAAAATGGTTCTCTATCTTTGCCGTATTGAGCAGCTCTCCTAATGACGAGTACCGTTTGCCCTGGTACAGTTCGCCGAAAACAATAACGGTATTATTTGCGGTATCTTTGTCGTATGTGAGATTGTAAGTTTTTCCGTTGTAAACAAATTCGTGTTCTTTTTTTGTTTCAATCAAAAAGAGCAGCTGTTCTTTTGTCATTAAACGTATTCTATCAAATGGCGCAAAAAAAAGGAATATCTCTGTAGTTACAGCAGTAAAATATAAAAAAAAGTTGTTTTTTAGCACTCCTATGGTAAAATGATTATCACAGGAGTATTTTATGGCACAGTATGTAATGGCGCTTGATCAGGGAACAACTTCTTCGCGTGCGGTTCTTTACGACAAAAACGCGAATGTGTTGGCATCTTGCAGCAAAGAGTTTACACAGTATTATCCGCATCCGGGCTGGGTAGAACATGATGCGCAAGAGTTGTTTGAATGTCAGCTTGAAGTAACAAAATCCGTAATAAAAAAAGCCGGCGTAAAGCCGGAAAATATTGCCGCCATTGGTATTACAAACCAGCGCGAGACCGTTGTTCTTTGGGACAAGGCTACCGGTATTCCTGTTTACAAGGCGGTTGTGTGGCAGTGCAGGCGCACGGCGGCTTTGTGTGATGAACTTAAGGCTAAAGGACTTGATGAGCAGATACGCAAAAAAACCGGACTCATTTTGGACGCGTATTTTTCGGGAACAAAGATAAAGTGGATTCTGGACGAAGTGCCCGGTTTGCGTGAGCGCGCAAAAAAAGGCGAAATACTTTCCGGTACTATTGATACATGGCTTATTTGGAAGTTGAGCGGCGGCAAAACCTTTGTTACCGATATGACTAATGCTTCAAGAACCATGCTTTTTAATATTTATACAAAAGAATGGGATGCGGATTTGCTCAAGCTTTTTGACATTCCGCGCTGTATGCTGCCTGAAGTTCATAATTCCAGCGAAGTATACTGCAATACGGACGAAGCAGTCTGCGGTTTTTCCGTGCCGCTCGCGTCCGCCGTCGGTGACCAGCAGTCGGCACTGTTCGGACAGGGTTGCTTTAATCGTGGCGAAGCAAAGAACACATACGGAACAGGCTGCTTTCTTTTGATGAACACGGGAAACAAGCCGATTGATTCCAAAAACCTTCTTACTACAATTGCGCTCGGTATGGACGGAAACGTTGATTATGCACTTGAGGGCAGTGTTTTTATGGGCGGTGCCATTATAAAATGGCTTCGTGATGAACTTGGAATGATAAAAACCGCGCATGAGATAGATATTCTTGCGGAATCCGTGCCCGACGCCAACGGTGCGTTCCTTGTTCCCGCCTTTGTAGGACTCGGCGCACCATACTGGGATATGTATGCGCGCGGTACAATAACAGGACTCACCCGCGGTGTAAAACGGGAACATATCTGCCGTGCTGCACTTGAAGCAATCGCGTTTCAGGTAAAGGACGTGCTTGACTGTATGGTAAAAGAATCGGGTATTCCGCTTGCATCCTTGCAAGTTGACGGCGGAGCGAGCGTAAGTAACGTAATGATGCAGTTCCAGGCTGATATTCTTGGTGTTAAGGTTGTCCGCCCGCAAAACGTAGAAACAACGGCACTCGGTGCCGCATTTTTGGCGGGGCTTGCAACCGGCTTTTGGAAAGACAAAAACGAAATACTAAAAATACGACAAACCGACAGATGCTTTGAACCGCAAATGGAAGCAGAAAAGAAAAACAGTCTTTATGCCGGCTGGATGCGTGCGGTTGAACGTTCCCGCGGATGGATAGAAGCAGAAAGAGGTGAGTAGTGATATACGATGTTGCCGTTGTAGGAGCAGGAATTGTCGGCTCTTCTATTGCAAGGGAACTTTCCCGTTATGATATTAAGATTTGCCTGATTGAAAAAGAAAACGACGTTTCGTGCGGAACATCAAAGGCAAATTCGGGCATTATACATGCGGGCTACGACCCTGAGCCCGGAACACTCATGGCAAAGTTCAACGTTGAAGGCTGCGCCATGTTTGAAAAACTGTCGCAGGAACTCCATTTTGATTACAAACGTGTTGGTTCGCTTGTCGTCGGTTTTTCGGAAGAAGACATGCAGCACGTTCAAAAGCTGTATGAGCGCGGCAAAAAGAACGGTGTGCCTGACTTGCGGATTCTTAGTCAGGACGAGCTCAGAAAGTTTGAACCGCAAATCGGCGAAGACGCGCTTGGCGCTTTGTATGCGCCGACAGCCGGAATCATAAGTCCGTATCAGGCAACCTGGGCAATAGCTGAGAACGCCGTTCAGAACGGTGTAAAGCTATTTTTGCAGGCCGAAGTACATTCAATAGAACAAAAAGACAGTTTGTTTTTGCTCAACACAGGTAAAGGCCTTATACAGTGCCGCTATCTTGTGAACGCCGCGGGTCTTTATTCCGACAGAGTAAGCGCGATGGCGGGCGGACGTTCGTTTGCGATTAAGCCGAAAAGCGGCGAATACTGCCTGTTGGACAGCAACTGCCGCAACCTTGCGAATCACGTTCTGTTTCAAACTCCCTCGGCAGCGGGCAAGGGCGTTCTTGTTACTCCTACCGTTGACGGAAACATTCTTATCGGTCCTTCCGCCGGCGACAATTCTTCCCGTGAAGACACCGCCACAACCAGGGAAGGGCAGGCGCTTATTCTTGAAAAAGGCAGCAAAACTATATCCGGAATCCCTGTCCGTAACATCATCAATTCGTTCTGCGGCAACAGGGCGATTGCGTTCAACAAAGATGAAAACGGTGCTGTTACTGAACGAATAGGCGATTTTATTGTTGAGCAGGATGCTAAAGTAAAAAATCTTTTTCAGGCTGCAGGAATTGCTTCTCCCGGACTTACTGCCGCACCTGCAATTGCGGTTTATATGTGCGGACTCCTTAAAAAAGCCGGACTTGAGATGAAAGAAAACCGTGACTTTGTTCCTGTTCGCAAGGGAATAAAAAAGTTTTCTACCGCTTCCGCCGAAGACAAGTACCATTTAATAGAAGAAAATCCTCTTTACGGCAGAATTATATGCCGGTGCGAAATGATAACCGAGGCTGAAATTGTGGCGGCAACTCATTCCGTTATCGGTGCTACGGATCTTGACGGCGTAAAACGAAGAACCCGTTCCGGCATGGGACGCTGTCAGGGCGGTTTCTGCTCGCCGCGGATAACCGAGATTATCAGTCGTGAGCTTGGCATACCAATGACGGCAGTAACCAAAAACGGCGGCTATTCCTATATTCTTTGCGACAAAACGAGGGAGAACTGATGAGTGATTTTGTTTACGATATAGTTGTTTTGGGCGGTGGCCCTGCCGGACTTGCCGCGGCGGTTGCCGCAAAAAAGAAAGGCGTTGACCGTATTCTTATTCTTGAACGGGATACGCGTCTTGGCGGAATCCTTTTGCAGTGTATTCACAACGGATTTGGTCTTCATCACTTTGGCGAAGAACTTACCGGTCCTGAATATGCGGGGCGTTTTGTAAAGGAAGTACAGGAACTTGGCATTGAGTACAAAACCGATACAATGGTTCTGGATATTGCTTCTGCCGGCAAAAAGCATGTAAGTGCTATAAACACAAAAGACGGCTTGATGGATATAGAAGCAAAAGCTGTTATTCTTGCTACAGGCTGCCGTGAGAGAACGCGCGGCGCCCTCGTTATTCCCGGTACAAGACCCGCCGGAATCTTTACCGCCGGCGCAGTTCAGCGTTTTGTAAACATAGACGGTTACCTTCCGGGCAAAAAAGCCGTAATCCTCGGTTCCGGCGACATAGGGCTTATTATGGCGCGCCGCCTTACGCTTGAAGGTGTTGAAGTAAAGCAGATATGCGAACTTATGCCGTTTTCTTCAGGCTTGACGCGCAACATAGTTCAGTGTGTTGAAAACTTTAATATTCCGCTCAAATTTTCGCATACAATAACAAACATTCACGGCAGACAACGTCTTGAAGGTGTTACTGTTTCAGCCGTCGACAAAAAGCGCAAGCCCATACCCGGCACTGAAGAGTTTGTGGAATGTGATATGCTCATTCTTTCAGTCGGGCTTATCCCTGAAAACGAGATTGCCACAGACTGCGGCGTTTTTATTGATTCAATAACGTCTGGTCCTGTTGTAAACGAAAAAATGCAGACTTCCGTTGAAGGAATCTTTGCATGCGGCAACACGGTTCATGTTCACGACCTTGTTGATTTTGTTACGGCGGAAAGCATCCGTGCCGGAAACAGCGCTGCGGAATATGTACAGGGAAAGGTTGTAAAACAGCCCAAACGCGTGATTGTCCGCCCCGGCAACCGCGTGCGCTATACAGTGCCACAGTACATAGATTCGGACAAAACGGACAGCCCTGTTTCAATCATGTTCCGTTCGACCGATGTTTACCGCACTGTGCAGATAACCGCATACAGCAACAACAGCATAATTAAGTCCGTAAAAAAACGGATTGTCCGTCCCGGCGAAATGCAGGTGTTTGAACTCGCGCCGGAACAGGTTGCCAAGCTTACATCAGAGATTACCGTTTCCATAGAGATTCCTGAGGAGGATATTGACTGATGATTTTAAAAGAAAATATGACGTGCATTATTTGTCCTATGGGCTGCTCAATGGAAGTTACGATTGAGGAAGAAAACGGCGCAAAAAAAGTTGTTTCCGTTGCGGGTAACGGCTGCCCGCGCGGTCCTGTGTATGCGGGAAAAGAGATACAGAATCCTGCGCGTACGCTTACAACTACGATTGCGGTAACAGGCGGCGATCTTAAGCTTGTCCCTGTAAAAACACTGGGTGAAGTTCCTGTCAGAATGTTGATGCCGTGCATGGAAGTGATAAAAAGGGCAAAGTGTGAGGCACCGGTTGAAACCGGGCAGATAATCGTCCGCGATATTCTTGGAACAGGCGTGGATGTTGTTGCCTGTGCGGATGTGGCACGTAAATATTGACATTTTTGCTGATATTTTGTAGTGTTTTAGAACGCTTACGGTAAAACGAAAGGAGGTGATTACAAAGAATGGCTCGTATTATAGTTGACGATTCCGAAAACCTCGAGAAAGCAATTAAACGCTTTAAGAGAATGGTTGAAAAGGAAGGCATTATCCGCGAATACAAAAAGCGCGAATTTTACGAAAAACCTTCAACGATTCAAAACCGCAAGAATAAGACAATTCAGCGCAAGTTGATGAAGAAAACCAGAAAATCAAAGGACTCAAAAGGTTCTTACTAATACTTGGTTTTACAAAAAAAGGACTGCAAAAGTGCAGCCCTTTTTTTATTTTAAACAATCAACTTATTAAAACACAGGTGTATCTTCGGCTTCTCCATCGACTACCAGTTGTTTTTTTATTTTTTCGCCACTTTTGTTAAAAAGCGGTTTAAGTTCCATCTTGTCGGCTACAATAGTAATCTTTGAGTGCTTGCTGCCGTCTGTTCCAGTCCAGCGTCCCTGCTTTAATCTGCCGCTTACCCGCACACCTCTGCCTTTAGGGCAGTTCTGCGAGGCAACGATTGCCATTTTCCCCCAAACTTCAACATCAAAATAAGAAACTTCTTTTTCAAAGTTTTCACCGATTTTGTAGTAGCGGTCTGTGGCAACAGAAAGATTACATACAGGAGTTCCCTTGGGTGTTTCCCGTAGTTCCGGTTCTCTTACGCAATTTCCTTCAAGAATCATTACATTAAGATTATTCATTTTTCCCTTCTTTTCCGCGGTTTTATGCCGCGGAGCATAGTGTTTTTTGTGTTTCCAAAAACTGGAAACATTTTTTAATACGCGTACACTATATCTATAGATTTAAAATTTAATTTTTGTCGTTTTTTGAAAAAAAAATAAAAAAAATTGCAAGATTTTATTCTGATTTATGCATTGTCTTCTTTCGGCTTGACAAGCTTTCATATTTTTTGCATATTTATGCAATAAATATGCGTTTCTGTTTGCATAAGAAAAGAGGAATCCTGTGAAAGAGCGACTTTCCCGTCTTAAAGTAATTCGAAAACTCATCAAAACATATAGAATCGAATCTCAGGAAGAACTTTTGGGTTATCTCCAGAAAGAAAACTTTGTGGTAACACAGGCAACCCTTTCGCGTGACTTAAAGCTTCTAAAAGTGGGAAAAATCTCTGACGGCCACAACGGCTACGTTTATACACTGCCGGGCGAAGACGAACGCCAGGAATCCGAACAGTCCGTTGTTCAGGACTTTTTGCGCGGTTATGTTTCCATCGAGTATTCCGGTAATATGGTAGTTATAAAAACTTATTCAGGACATGCTGATGCAGTTTCGCTTGCAGTGGATACACTTGCGTTTGACGAAGTTCTCGGAACAATAACCGGACGTGATAACTGCGTTTTTTGCTGTCTGCGCGAAGGCGTAAGCGGTGAAGACTTTTTGGATACACTCAAACTTAAAATTCCTGAACTTGATATATAACTCGTATATATAGGGGGAAAATATATGCTGAATTGGAATAACACGGATACGCTCGATGCGTATAAAAAAATGCTTTCACTCAAAGGACAGGTAAAGATTAGTGAAGTTCTTTCCGCGGAACGTGTAAAGACTTATCAGGGCAAAATGGCTGCCGGTCTTGTGTATAATTATGCGGCAAAAGAAGTGAACGAGCAGATTCTTACTGTTCTTCAGCAGCTTGCTGATGAGGCTGAACTTACTGAAAAATTCAAGGCTCTTTATGAGGGCGAAGTAATAAACACCGGAGAAAACCGTAAGGTTCTTCACCATCTTTTGCGCGGACAGCTTGGAAAAGACGTAGTTTTTGAAGGCAAAAACCTGCGCCAGTTTTATGTTGAACAGCAGAAAAAAATCGCCGATTTTGCCGACAAAGTTCATTCGGGCAAAATAACCAATGAAAAGGGACAAAAGTTTGACACTGTTGTTCAGATTGGTATCGGAGGTTCTGACCTTGGTCCGCGCGCAATGTACCTTGCGCTTGAAGGCTGGGCAAAAAAGAACGGCAAGCTCAAAATGTGCGCCAAGTTTATTTCAAACGTTGACCCCGACGATGCTTGCGCCGTTGTAAACTCAGTAAACCTTGAAACAACACTTTTTATCCTTGTTTCAAAAAGCGGTACAACGCAGGAAACGCTTGCAAACGAACTGTTTGTAAAGGATTTTCTCAAAAAGGCAAATCTTGACCCTTCAAAGCACATGATTGCCGTAACAAGCGAATCAAGCCCGCTTGCAAACAATCCCGGCTATCTTGCCTCATTCTATATTGACAACTTTATCGGCGGACGCTTTTCATCAACCTCAGCTGTTGGCGGCGCTGTAATGTCGCTTGCTTTCGAGCCTGGCGTTTTTGCGGAATTCTTGGACGGTGCTGCTGAAACTGACAAGCTTTCAACACAGGCGGATATAAAGAAAAACCCTGCGCTTTTGGATGCCTTAATCGGTGTTTATGAAAGGAATGCACAGGATTATCCTGCAACAGCTATTCTTCCGTACAGCCAGGCTTTGAGCAGATTCCCTGCTCACTTGCAGCAGGCGGACATGGAATCAAACGGTAAGCAGGTAAACCGCTTTGGAAAACCAGTCGCATACAAAACAGGTCCGGTAATTTTCGGTGAGCCCGGCACAAACGGTCAGCATTCCTTTTACCAGCTGCTGCATCAGGGCACTGATATTATTCCGTTGCAGTTCATTGGTTTTTCAGACAGCCAGAGCGGCGAAGATATTGTTGTTGATGGTTCTACCAGCCAGAAAAAACTCTGCGCAAACCTTTCGGCACAGATTGTTGCTTTTGCATGCGGCAAATCGGACGAAAACCCTAACAAAAACTTCCCGGGCGGCAGACCTTCAAGCCTCATATACGGCAAATCACTTACGCCCAAAACACTCGGTGCTTTGCTTGCACACTATGAAAACAGAATTATGTTCCAGGGCTTTGTATGGAATTTGAACAGCTTTGATCAGGAAGGTGTTCAGCTGGGTAAGGTTCTTACCAAAAAAGTTCTTGCAAAGAACATAGACGGTGCATTAAAGGAATATGCCGATTTGTTCGGAATTTAGGAAGTGTCGTTTCCGTATTTGATGCGGAAACTCATAAAAAAAGAGCCGGAAGCTTATGCTGTCCGGCTTTTTTTGTTACTGCATTATGTCCACAAGGGTTGCTGTATTCATTTGGGTTGCGTAAATGCTCTGGTTACCCGAATACGGATTTTTCATCTGCGCAAGCTTGTTTCTTATCATTACAATGTTGCTCTTAAGCAGCTCTCTGTTTTTTCTGTTCTGCTCAAGAACCTGCTCCTGAATATGGGTCAGGTCAGCCTGAATTTTAGGAATGTACTCTTCTTCACCGTGATAAACACTTCTGTAAAGATCTTCCATAGGTTTAATGACACGCTGC
>JAEEQG010000130.1 GCA_016285185.1 Spirochaetota bacterium | reverse complement strand
ATTGACAGGGCCGAAGCTGAAAAAAAATTCAAAGACTGGTGTTTTAAGCCTTTTGTTCCAAAAGAATTCTGTACGCAAAAACAGCTTGAAAAAATTACGGGGCTTTATGTTCCGTTCTGGATTGCGGACTGTACTGTTGATGTTGATTATTCGTCAATAGGAAACAAGGTGCGTGCGTGGAGAAGCGGAGATTATGACTATGTAGAAACAAAGGAATATAGTCTTACGCGCACCGGAAAAATCGAAGTGGAGCGTATTCCTGCAGACGGTTCAAAGCGTATTGATGATGAACTTATGGAATCCATAGAGCCGTTTGATTATACAGACATGAATGATTTTTCAATGTCGTATTTAAGCGGATTCTATGCTGAAAAATTCGATATGGGAAAGGAAGATATGCTTCCGCGTATAAAGGAGCGTGTTGAATCAGCATGCAGGGGAATTGTAGGCAGAACGGTTAATGGTTACAGTTCAATTTCAACTTCAAAAGAAGATTATACTTTTACAAAAGCCGACATGAAATATGTAATGCTTCCAGTATGGTTCATGAGTTACAAATATCAAAACAAGATTTATGAATTTGTTATAAACGGCCAGACAGGAAAAATTGCAGGAACACCTCCGGTAAACCGCGGAAAACTCAGACTGTGTGCATGGAGTCTTGCAGCGGCAGTTACTGCGGCAACTTATGTTTTGGGCGGACTGATTCTCGGGGGTATATTTTGAATAAGACGGATAAAGAAAAAAAAGATAAGGGCTGGCTGCTGGGACTTGTGCTTTTTGCTTCGGCTTTAATCGGAGCATGGTTTTTTTCTAAAATTCAAATTAATGTAAAAAACGATGCAAAAGGTTTTGACGGCGATTCTGTTACAAGTGTTTTTGGTGAATCAGATATTGAAGAAAAGTTTTTTTCATGGGAAGAAATTCTTACGCTTTCAAGAGAAGTAAGAAAGACTTCAGAAAAACTTGGAATGCACATCATGATTTACGCAGGTCGTATTCCGATGAGCGATAATGATGTAGAAGATTTTGCTGATTCCTGCTATGACAAGATTTATGGCGAAGACAGTGACGGAGTTTTTTTCTATATAGATATGTCTGGAAAAACGCCTGCTTACGATTATATTTCAACAAGCGGAAAAGCTGTTTTGTTTTATGAGCAGAAAAAAGACAATATTATTTATGCACTTGATGAATATCTTCCTCCTTCATATGAAGTACAGCTTAAAGGATATGAGCCGTACAGACAGGACATAAAGAATGCCGTGATTCAATTTCTTAAAGAGCTTGAATACTATGCTGAATCTTTTGAAGATTATAATTACTGTTATCAAATTCCTTATAACGGAAAATACATATACTATAACAATGGTGAATTATTTGTTACAACTTCACGGCCGCCAAAACAGAAATTTTATCTGCTCCTTGGCGGATTGATTTTTGGATTTATTGTAGCGCAGGTTTTAACGCGCACAATATTAAAGAAATACCGCTTTATTGGAACTGTAAGTGCCGGAACTTATATTTCAAATGACGGCATTAAACTTGAAACAACGGATACATTTATACGCGAATATACTGCAAGGCATTATAATCCGCGTACATCTTCGAGCGGTGGTTCTCATGGTGGCGGTGGCCGAAGTCATTCAACCGGAGGTTCTCACGGCGGTGGCGGCCATCACAGATAGACTACTATTTACGATAATAATCTATAGGAACATATCTTGGGTCATATTTAGTTCCAACGATCCAGGTAATAGTCAGCGTTGTATCTGTTAGCAGGGCATAATAGGGAACTTGATCTTCAATAGCAAGATATTCAAGGTCACGTGTGTCAAATTCATACATTTTTTTTGGTGAAAGTCTGATGTTTTTACCCTCTTTGCTTGTGTCCTTTACATAATTGCCTGTTTCAAAGAGAGTTTGGGAGTACAGAGTTTTTCCAAAATAGTCGCCTTCTATGTAGCGCTCATATCTTCCGTCTTTTTCAGAAAACAGATAAGTTTCTATACATGATTCACGGGCTGCGTAACTGACTTCTTCATTACAATATGCTATAGGATTGGTTAAATTAGTCATATCGCTTATATCAGTTTCTTCACATCCTGATGATAAAACTGAAAATGCGGCAGTCATTATTATGGCTGTAATAAAGCTTGGGAATTTTCTTATAATCATAAACTCTTTCCTCCTCGTAACGATTACGGTTTATTCTGATGAATTTTCGTCTAT
>JAEEQG010000129.1 GCA_016285185.1 Spirochaetota bacterium | reverse complement strand
CAGGCAATGCTTTCTGGAAGCAGATCTTCAAAGGCCTTGCGGAGAATCCATTTTTCCATTCGCTGTTTACCGTCTGGAAGTTTAATGTTCATCTTGTCGCTTGGATTGAGTCCCATAGCGATATCAATAAATTCTTTATCAAGGAAAGGAACGCGTCCTTCAACACCCCAGGCCATAAGAGATTTGTTAGCGCGGAGACAGTCGTAAAGGTGAAGCTTGCTCATTTTGCGAACCAGCTCTTCGTGGAACTCCTGAGCATTTGGAGCCTTGTGGAAGTAAAGGTAACCGCCGAAAAGTTCGTCACTACCCTCGCCCGAAAGTACCATCTTGATTCCCATAGATTTGATTACGCGGGCAAGCAGGTACATTGGAGTTGAAGCGCGAACGGTTGTGATGTCGTAAGTTTCGATATGGTAGATTACATCAGGAAGGGCATCGAGGGCTTCCTGAATTGTAAAGTGAACTTCGTGGTGAACAGTGCCGATATAGTCTGCGGCCTTCTGTGCTGCGATGAGGTCTGGAGAACCTTCGAGTCCAACTGCAAAGGAGTGGAGCTGTGGCCACCAGGCTGCTTCCTTGCTGTCTGTTTCGACACGCTTCTTGCTGTATTTCTGAGTAACGGCTGCAATGATTGATGAATCGAGGCCACCACTCAAAAGAACGCCATATGGAACGTCTGACATAAGCTGAGCTTTAACGGCTGCTTCGAGACCGTTGCGAACCTTTTCGATAACGGACGGGTTGATAACTTCACCTTTGTCGTCAGTTGCTTTTGGTGAATTTTTAACTGCGTCGAAAGTCTCCCAATCGCGGTGATACCAGCGGGTTGGTTTTTCATTCTTTGAATAAAAGTAGTGACCGTTCGGGAATTCTTCGATTGTCTGGCAGTCGCCTTCAAGCGCTTTGAGCTCGCTTGCTACGTAATAACGGCCTGCCTTGTCCCAACCCTGATACAACGGAATAACTCCGATTTCGTCACGGGCAATGAGGTAAACATCGTTTTCACTGTCATAAAGTGCAAATGCAAAAATGCCCGAAAGTTCTTCGATCATCGCTGTAAAATCACCGGAAGCGCGGTACTTTTTATAAAGAGGAATTATTACCTCACAGTCGCTTCCTGTACGAAACTTATATTTTCCCTCAAACTGGGCACGGATTTCCTTGTGATTGTAGATTTCGCCGTTTGCTGCAAGAATGATTTTTTCATCATCGCTTACAAGCGGTTGTTTTCCAGAAAGAGGGTCTACAATTGAAAGACGCTCATGACTCAAGATTGCATTATTACCGGTATAAACACCACTCCAATCCGGACCACGATGGCGAATCTTTTTAGACATCTCAAGAACCTGCGAGCGCAGTTCTTCCTTAAGACCTTCTGCAATCGGTGCGCTGCCGCTAGCCAAGTCAAAACAACCTACAAAACCGCACATATAAAACCTCCAAAAAAAGAGGCCGTAGACAATACCTCGCAAGTTGCAAAATATTATCTACGACCTCATTGCCGTTGGAGTAGTTATACTCCAACAGCATTTTTTTGTCAATTACACAAGCCGAAGCGGCTAATGACCCGTTTTGAAGCAAATCACAGATTAACAAAAAAAGCGGCCTGTACTCGGCATGGATTCATGCAGTATCGGCAGCTTTTTATTTAGAAATCATTTTGCCTGAACAATTACATGCAGTACCTTTGTCTTCTGCTTGTTAAAAATGCGAGAGAATTCAAAATTTATTACCTTCTGCACAATCTTTGGTTCAAGTTCATGACTACGTACTGAAACTGTCAATGATTGAATAGGATTCAATGTTTCAACAGCTGTCTGCTTAAAATCAGGAGAATACAAATTTTCCAGATATTTTTTAAGAGTTTGTGTCTTATCACGCGGAAGAATTCTTGCCATAAGAAGTAAAAAGTTATAGTTCTCTGGATTCGGGCAGCCCAAAATGCGTGGGGTTGATTCAGAATACTGAGGACTGATATTCCATTGTGCATCAATCATAAAAAGTGCGTATGGGATTGACTTCATAAGAGCACCAAAGCTTTCTTCACTTAAAGACGATTCTTCAAGTTTTTGCATTACATCATTATACAAGGAAGAAATCTGACCGATTTCTGTAAAAGGTTCTACAGGAAGCCGTATAGAAAGATCTCCGGTTACTGCCTGTTCCTTCATTTTTGCATATACATCAAAAATTTCTGTAGAAGCACCATGTTCAACAATGTTGAGCCCTTTGTCTTCATCTTCAGAAGAAACACGCAACGGAATAATCTTGCTCAGAATCCAGAAGCCTATTAACGAAAGTCCAAAAGCCCATACACCACAGGCTGTAACTCCTATTAGCTGAGCAAGAAACTGGCTGCCATAAATCGGATTTGTACCCAAAAGTTCAGGCTGTCCGAAGATTCCAACAGCAAGTGTTCCCCAGACACCGGCACAAAGATGAACCGGAACTGCACCGACTGCATCATCTAATTTCAGTTTTTCCAGAATGAAAGCTCCTATAAGCATTACAATGCCGCCCACAGCACCTATTATTGCCGCTGCGCCGGGAGTAACACAATGACAGTTTGCAGTAACTGCAACAAGTCCTGCCAATGTTCCGTTTATTACAAAGTTCACATCCGGAATCTTTTTAAATGTCCAGCCGACAAACAAGGCTGAAAGCATACCAGTAGCAGCACCAATACAAGTGTTCAGCAGAACCTGTGGAACAATGTCATTAAAAGCGAGAGTCGACCCGCCGTTAAAACCAAGCCAGCCGAACCATAGAATAAATACGCCGGCAACTGTCATAGGAACATCACATCCCTGTATCTCGCGTGGTTTCTCATCTTTCGGGAACCTGCCCTTTCTTGCACCTAGAATAATAATTCCTGCAAGACCTACATAACCACCGACAGAATGAACAACCGTAGAACCGGCAAAATCAACAAATCCGAGTTTATAAAGCCAGCCTTGTGCATCGGAAATAAACGAAGGCTGAATTCCTGCCCAAGCCCAATGTCCAAAAATCGGATAAATTATAAGCGACATTAAAAAAGTTGAAATGATGTAAGATGAATATTTCATTCGTTCTGCGACTGCACCAGAAACAATTGTTGCACTGGTTGAACAGAACATGGCCTGAAAAAATAAAAAGGTACCTGCATTAAAATCAATATTCATTCCAGCTCCAGGAATAAAACCTGAACATCCTATAAAACCATCAAAAGACGTTCCGAACATAAATGCAAAACCTACAATCCAATAAACAAAAAGAGAGATGCCAATATCTGTAAGGTTTTTTATGGCAACGTTAATGCTGTTTTTTTCGCGTGTAAGACCAGATTCCACCATCGAAAAACCAGGTTGCATAAAAAAAACTAGAGCACCTGATATAGCAACCCACATTGCGTCCACAATACTATTCATAAAGAACCTCCATAAAATTTACCACATTAAAATATAGCCACCCGTTTCCGCGGGTGGCTATGGATGATTACCAAGCTATATCAAATTAGTCCTGCAAAGCTTCGTAACCTTCTTCGCCGGTACGTACTTTTACTACATTCTGGACATCGTATACGAAAATCTTTCCATCACCGATATTGCCTGTGTAAAGAACTTCCTTAGCGGCTGCAACAACCAGATCTACAGGAACTTCGCTTACTACGATATCAACCTTGATCTTTGGAAGCAGGGTCATATCCATTTCGACACCACGATATTTCTGAACGTTTCCGTGCTGCTGGCCGCAGCCAAGTACGTTTGTAACTGTCATACCTGTTACGTTGATGTCGTTCATTGCTTTCTTAAGTTCATCAAACTTGCTCTGGCGCGTGATGATTGTTACCATATGGAACTTTGCATCAGGGCGGGCCGTTGCCTTTGTGACAGGTACTGCTTTTTCAACAGGAACTTTAACATCATCGCCACCGGCAGCACCTTCGGTCATAACCTGAGGAGCCATAATGAATCCTGCGTAACTTGAATCAATACCATGCTCAAGTTTGTCAAGACCAATGATTTCTTCTTCACGGCTTGCGCGCAAACCATGGAGTTTCTTAATCAGACTGAATGTAATAATCATACAAACTGTTGTTCATGCAACGATTGTGAATTCGCCAAGAGCCTGAACACCAAGATGCTGGAAGCCACCACCGTAGAAAACACCGCTATCTACATTGAACAAACCGTCTGACAAAGTACCCCAGATTCCGTTTGCAAGGTGAACTGCAACAGCACCAACCGGGTCGTCGATATGCAGTTTAAGGTCAAGCCCTTCTACAACAAGTACAACAATAATACCGGAAACAATACCGATGATACTTGCACCAAGTGCATCTACAGTCGCACATGTCGGTGTAATAGCTACAAGACCAGCCAAAGAAGCGTTCAAAGTCATAGAAACATCAGGTTTGCCGTTCTTGAACCAGGTAAACAGCATTGTAGTAACAGCAGCAACAGCCGGAGCAATTGTTGTTGTTGTGAATACTGCAGCCAAACCACCTACGCCAAGAAGCTGTGTACAAGCCGCACCGTTGAATCCGTACCATCCGAACCAGAGGATAAAGGTACCTAAGGCACCCAAAGTCAGAGAGTGACCAGGGATAGCGTGAACTTTAGTAACTTTTCCGTTTTCGTCGTAATCATACTTACCGATACGTGGTCCAAGGAACATTGCACCAATCAAAGCAGCTGTACCACCAACTGAATGGATTGCAGCACCACCGGCAAAGTCTACGAAACCAAGCTGAACGAGCCAGCCCTGCGGGTTCCAAACCCAACCAGCTTCAATAGGATAAACAACTGCACTGATAACAGCCGAATAGATACAATATGCGCTGAATTTTGTGCGTTCAGCCATTGAACCGGAAACGATTGTTGCAGCTGTAGCACAGAATACCAAATTGAACACGAATGAGGACCAGTCACCGTCTGCAAAGTTCGTGAACAACTGTAAATCCGGTTTTCCTATAACACCGAAAAAATAATTCTCGCTCATCATCAGGCAGAATCCGAGCAACATAAAACAAGGCGTTCCGATACAGAAATCCATCAGGTTTTTCATGATGATATTTCCCGCATTCTTTGCCCTTGTAAATCCTGTTTCAACCATTGCAAAACCGCACTGCATAAAGAATACCAGTGCAGCACCGATTAAAAACCATACACTCCAAACTTCACTCATAGTTTTCCTCCAAAAAATAACGGCGATAAAATCAGAATCAATGTACGGTGCACTGCGTACACTATTTCGACTTCATCGCCGTCTAAAAAAAACGCCGCGTATTCTGGACAGAAAACGCGGCGCCTTTGCCGAAATTAATTTACAGACTTTTTATCTGTGAATTTGTGTTACAAATATCACAAATAAAAAAAGCGTCGCAGACCTAAATCTACGACGCCTTTGCCTTAGTTGTTTTATTTATAGCGAATTCTAAAAAAAGAGTCAATATGTATTTGTAGATTTTTTTATTCTTGCCCGTAGTGATTTTTCGTTGTATGCTTAAAAGCGGAGCAGAAACATCGTACAACATCTATGACCAAACGAAAACGAATTCCAATCATTACAAAGAAAGTCGCTGTAGCCGTTATGATTTCCGGTTTTTTACTTTGTTCGGCTATCGCCTTTGTGGGCTACCATTCTTTTAAAAGGCAATTCCGCCAGCAGTATGATACAAACATACGCTCAATCGCTTCGGCAGCGTGTGAGTGCCTGAATCCGGATCAGTTTGAAACATACCTTGCAACAGGCCAAAAAGACGAAAAGTGGAATAACATAAAAACGATACTGCAGTACTTTGTAGACAAATTTGAATTGAACCTGCTTTATGTTTCTTCCGTAAAAGGACCGCATTATAAAGATATCACATATATTTACAACCCGGTAAAAAAAGGTGGAAAATGGACGGAATTTTCGTTTCTTTACAACGAGCACTATGAAGAACCGACTTATAATTCCAGCGCCAAACAGGTTTTCGAAAAAGGCAAAACAGTAGTACGGCACACGTTCAAAACACGAAGCGGTTCACATATAACGGCGATGATTCCTGTATACAATTCCAACGGCAAAATAGTTGCCGTTTTGGGAGCACAAAAATCCATTCAGGAATATGTAGATGCAGGACGAGACTTTATGCACTTGATTGTTCTTGTCGAAATTATTTTTGCAATACTTTTCTTCCTTCTATTTACAATGTATTTCAGTATCTCTTTTATAAGTCCGATTACGCAAATTACACACGAAACGGATCACTTTGCTTCATACGGCGGCGAACCTTCTGACAGTCTGCTGAAAATCAAAAACAAGGATGAAATCGGAACACTTGCACATTCTGTTCATCAGATGGAATACGATGTTTACAAAAATATAAAAGAACTCACAAATGTTACCGCCGAAAAAGAGCGAATAAGCACGGAGCTGAATCTCGCCGCAAAAATCCAGCTTGGGATGCTGCCCGTCGGTTATCCAGCTTTTCCGAATCGCACAGATTTTGACCTTTCCGCTATTATGAGCCCCGCAAAAGAAGTAGCCGGAGATCTTTACGATTACAAACTTCTTGACGAAGACCATCTTTTGCTTGTAGTAGGCGATGTTTCCGGCAAAGGTGTTCCGGCGGCACTGTTTATGGGAAAATGTAAAACGGTAATAGATTCATATTCACCTTATACTTCTCCGCTCGGAATAATGAAAGGAACAAACAATCAGCTTTGCAAGGGAAATGCAACCGGATTATTCGTAACATGCTGGCTCGGTATCCTTACTTTCAGTACAGGAGAATTGAAGTATGTCAATGCGGGACACCCACAGCCGATTTTGTATCATGCAGGAAAATTTTCTTTTCTGCAGGAAAAGCCAAATCTTTTTCTTGGTACTATGGAAGATTTTCCGTATACGGAACACACACTTTCCTTGGAAAAAGGAGACCGGTTGTTCATATACACAGACGGCGTAACAGAAGCTACAAATTCTGAAGAAAAACTGTTCGGTGATGACAGACTTTTACGAACAATGAACACAACAGAAAATCTTTCTGCACCAGAAACTCTCAAAAAGGTACGAGAGTCAATTGACATCTTTGTGGGCAATGCCGAACAATTTGACGACATTACAATGTTGGATTTTATCTGGAAAAAATAAAGAAAGGCTGACTGACCTGTCACAGAACAAATCAGCCAGCCTAAGGAATATACGAAGGTCTTATATTATCTTACACTAAACAGCAAATCTCCATAGCTCGGGAACGGCCACAACTCTTTTGGTGTGATTGTTTCAAGTTCATCAGCACAAAGACGCAGTTCGTTCATAGCGGCAAATACATGCTCGCGGTAGAAGAACGCAGTTTTGCTTGAATCGCCTGATTCCGTAATCTTCTTTGCTTCAAGAACTTCCTGTTCAAGCTTTTCAGTCTTGTTGTAGATGCAGCTTGTAAGGCATGAAACCTTTTTAAGCATGGCGCTTTCATAAGTAGTGTCACACTCACCGCATGCAGCCTTTTTAAGACTGATAGTTTCTGCCAATTTGTTTGCATACTTGCTTGCAGCCGGCAGAATATCTTTTTTAGCCATCTCAAGCATTGTTTCTGCTTCGATGTTGATAATCTTTGAATAGTTTTCGTTGTGAATCTCGAAGCGGCTTGTAAGTTCAACCTTGCTGTAAACACCGAATTTTTCGAATACCTTAACGTTCTTTTCGTCAAGGATGTGTGGAAGAGCTTCCGGTGTAGACTTGAGGTTATAAAGTCCGCGCTTCTCAGCTTCCTTAACCCATGAATCATCATAACCGTTTCCGTTGAAAATGATTCTCTTGTGCTCTTTTATTGTCTTAAGGATGAGATCGTGGAGGTCTTTCTTAAAGTCCTTTGATTTTTCAAGAATATCAGCAAACTCGCTCAATTCCTGTGCAACAACAGTATTCAGGAATACGTTTGCACAAGCAATTGATTCGTTTGATCCAAGCATACGGAACTCAAACTTGTTTCCGGTAAATGCAAATGGTGATGTACGGTTACGGTCTGTTGTATCCTTGTTAAAGTCAGGAAGAACAGTAACACCAATCTGCATTTTTTCTTTTTCGTGCTTTCCGTAAGGTTTGCCCTGTTCAATGCATTCCAAAATATCACTGAGTTCATCACCCAAGAAGATAGAAATGATTGCTGGAGGTGCTTCGTTTGCTCCAAGACGGTGGTCATTTCCGGCAGATGCAACAGAAATACGGAGTAAATCCTGATATTCATCAACACCCTTGATAATTGCACATAGGAACAAAAGGAACTGCGCATTCTGATCCGGTGTTGCACCAGGGTCAAGGAGGTTCTTTCCAGTATTTGTAGAAATAGACCAGTTGTTATGTTTACCGCTTCCGTTTACACCGGCAAATGGTTTTTCGTGAAGCAGACATACCATACCATGACGGGCTGCAACCTTTCTCATCATTTCCATTGTAAGCTGGTTGTGGTCACACGCAATGTTTGTTGTACTGAAGATTGGTGCCAACTCGTGCTGCGCAGGGGCAACTTCGTTATGTTCAGTCTTGGCAAGAATACCAAGTTTCCAGAGTTCCTTGTTCAAATCCTTCATGAACTCCTGAACACGTGGTTTAATCATACCAAAGTAGTGATCTTCGAGTTCCTGTCCTTTAGGAGCTTTTGCACCAAACAAAGTACGTCCTGTATAAATCAAGTCTTCACGCTTGTCGTAAACTGATTTATCTACAAGGAAATATTCCTGTTCCGGACCTACAGTAGTTTTTACAGACTTAACAGCTTCGTTTCCGTCAAAAAGTTTAAGAACACGAACTGCCTGCTTGCTGATTGCCTGCATAGAACGGAGCAATGGAGTCTTTTTATCAAGAGCTTCACCTGTGTAAGAACAGAAAGCAGTTGGAATACAAAGTGTACCGTCTTTGATAAATGCATAAGAAGTCGGATCCCATGCTGTGTAACCGCGTGCTTCGAATGTTGCACGAATACCGCCGCTCGGGAAACTTGAAGCATCAGGTTCTCCCTGAACAAGTTCCTTACCGCTGAACTCCATGATAACTTTTCCATCGCTTGTCGGTGCAATAAAGCTGTCATGTTTTTCAGCAGTGATTCCTGTAAGCGGCTGGAACCAGTGTGTAAAGTGCGTAGCACCTTTTTCGATAGCCCAGTCTTTCATTGCATTAGCAACAACTGTTGCAACTGAAGCATCCAGCTTTTCGCCGCCTTCGATAGTTCTCATCAGCTGCTTGTATGTATCCTTAGGCAGCCTGTTTTTCATAACCGTTTCATTAAAAACGTTCTCGCCAAAAATAGGTGTAACTTCGTCCATAACATTCTCCTTTTTTGCAATAAAAAAAGCCACAAAAATCTTTGGAGCGTCCTCCAAAAACATTTGTGGCTTCTTTGCCAAATTCAGTTTAAAACAAAAAAGGTCGCAAAAGTACTACTTCTGCGACCTCATTGCCGTTTGATAGTTCCTTTATACAATTTCAAAAAAAAAATGTCAAGGGTTTTTTGCTAATTTCTCATACTTGCAAATCCAACATCGCTTTAATATAATAGATTCAACTTATATAGTATAAGGCTTATGGATTTTTCAGAACAATTAATTTTGAGTACTATGCTAGTCTTGCAGGGAATCTGCTGGATTCTGGCATTAATGACTGCATTTACACAAAATCTTTCAAAATCACGGAAATTCGCTCTTCTTCTTTTGGAAATTAATTCCGCCTTACTGCTTATTTCCGATCTTTTTTTCTATAGTTACGAAGGCGTTCCGGGAATATTTGAATGGTGGGCAGTCAGAATTTCAAAATTCGGCACTTATTTTTTCACCATTTTATGCATTTATTCTTTTAATCTTTATCTTACAACACTTTTTAAAAATGAAGCCTCTCTCAAAAAGCTGCCCGAGAGGATTAGATTTGCAGAACTCTTTATAGCTTTAGGTTTGATTGTTCTTACAATAGCCCAATTTACAGGCTTATATTACACTATCGACGAAGCAAACAATCTCCATCGTCAACCAGGACGAATTATTTCCTATATTATCCCGCTGATTATTATAAGTCTACAACTTTCGTGTATTCTTCAATATTATAGGAAGTTTCCAAGACGTATAAGAATCCCGATGCTGCTTTTCACACTGCTTCCGGTTGCAGCGACTCTTGTACAGTTCGTTGTTCACGGTATTCCATTTGTTGACATATCAATTGTACTCATGACAATAGTTCTGTTCATTTTTACAATACAGGAAATGAACGAAGCTGTTGAAAAAGCTCACAGACTGGAAATAGAGCTCCTCGAACGATACAAAAAAGAACTTGAACAGACCGTTGAGCAGCGGACACGTGAACTTCGCATCGCAAATGAAAAGGCGGAGCACCTGCTTTTGAATATTCTGCCGGGAGAGATAGCCCGCGAACTGACAGAAAATCCCAGTCGTACAATCTCAAAAAAATACCCGAATGCTACGGTATTATTCACAGACATTGTCGGTTTTACAAAAATGAGCAGCGGGATGAGCGCAGAGCAAACTGTAAAAATGCTTAACAAAATGACTTCACTTTTTGATGAAAGGGCAGAACGTGAAGGAATCGAAAAAATCAAGACAATCGGTGATGCGTACATGGCAGCAACCGGATTGACGGAAAATGCTGAAAACGATGGAGCTTTAAAAATGTGCCGGTTTGCACAGGGACTATTGGAAGATGTCAACAGATTTAACAAAAGTTCTGATATTCAAATACAAATCCGTATCGGCATAAATTCAGGCGAGCTTGTCGCCGGTGTAATCGGAAAAACAAAGTTCATATACGATGTCTGGGGCGACACGGTAAACGTAGCAAGTCGTATGGAGAGTACAGGAGAACCAATGCGCATCCATGTTTCAGAAACAACATATCTCAAAACAAGACAAAACTTTACTTACAAAGAATCAGCAAAAGTTGATGTAAAAGGCAAAGGCCTTATGAACTGCTATTTTCTTTAACAAGAACTGTTATTCTCTATATTCAGAACCGTTATTTTTTTCGAAACATCTTCTTGATCCGTTCTAGAGCTTCGATTGTACGCTCGCGGCTGCCAAAACCAGTCAGGCGCAGGTAGCCCTCACCCTTTTTACCAAAGCCACTGCCCGGAGTTCCGACAACCTGGCATTTTTCAAGCAACTCGTCAAAAAAGCTCCAGCTTGTATAGCCGTCAGGAATTTGAAGCCAAACGTAAGGAGAGTTCTTCCCGCCGAAAGCATTAAACCCCGCTGCAGTCACACCTTCAAAAATAAGTCTTGCATTTTCACGGTAAAAGCTAAGATTTTCCTGAATCTGTTTTTGTCCTTCATCAGAATAAATTGCAGCGGCACCGCATTGAGTAATGTATGAAACACCGTTGAATTTTGTAGACTGACGTCGCATCCAAAGCGCATTGAGTTCTGTTCCATCAAAAACAAGCTCATGTGGAACAACAGTATAGCCGCAACGCAAACCGGTAAAGCCCGCTGTTTTGGAGAAAGAACGCAGCTCAATTGCACAAGTCTTTGCGCCTTCTATTTCGTAAATTGATTTAGGTATATCAGGCTCTGTAACAAAAGCCTCGTAAGCAGAATCAAAAAGAATCAGGCTGTGATGAGCATTTGCATAATCAACCCATTTTTTAAGATAACTCTTTGGCGCAACTGCACCAGTCGGGTTATTCGGGAAGCACAGGTAGATGATGTCCGCAACCTTGTCGCTCGTTTTCGGCAGTTCCGGCAAAAAACCCGTTTCAGCCGAACAGGGCATTATAATGATTTTATTTTTGCGCCCGTTCATAATGTTTGTGTCGATATAAACAGGATAAACAGGGTCGCAGATTGCAACAGTATTGTCGGTTGCAAAAATGTCACCGATATTTCCGCAGTCAGATTTTGCACCGTCAGAAAGAAAAATCTCATCCAGCTGCAAATCGATTCCGCGCTTTTTATAATCCCATTCAAGAATCTTTTCGCGGACAAAATCGTAACCCTGTTCAGGCGGATAACCGCGGAAGGTTTTTTCGTCAGCCATTTCATCAACAGCCTTATGCATAGCATCAATTACAACAGGACAGATTGGTTTTGTAACATCACCAATTGAAAGCTTTATTACATCAGAACCCGGATGCGACGCGATAAACTCGCGGGTCTTTTTATTTACTGTAGAAAAGAGATAACTTGCTTCCAAATCCAAAAAGTTCTTATTAATTTTCACATTAGACCTCCATATCACCAACAAACACCGTCTCTGCAGGACCGGTCATAAATACACTGTCACCCTCATTGCCACTCCACAAAATCTCTAAATCTCCGCCAAGCAGATGTACCGTGATTTTCTCACCGGCATCAACAAGTCCGTTCAGAATTGCAGCGACAACTGTTGCGCAAGTACCGGTTCCACAGGCAAGTGTCTCACCTGTTCCCCGCTCCCATACACGCATCCAGATTGTACGACGGTTTTCTACGTAGGCAAACTCTGTATTGGTACGCTCCGGGAAAAACTTGTCGTTTTCAAACAGCGGACCTATTTCACATACAGGAAACTCCGCAGGCTTTTTATCAATAAACACAACAGCATGCGGGTTTCCCATAGACACGCAGGTTGTTTTATATTCCACACCGCCAATCACAAGCGGATACTTTATGACATGTTCATCAGCCTTCAAACCCGTACCTGCAACATTTACCGGAATTTTTTCCGCAGCAAGAACCGGGCTTCCCATATCAACCGAAAGTTTTGCTACCTTGTCGCCAGGTTCTCCTTCTTCCACCTTAAGGATTTTTACAGCACCCATGGACTCAACAGTGAACTCACGTCCTTTAGTATAAAGAGCATCATAAACCAGTTTTCCTACACAGCGGATTCCGTTACCGCACATCTGGCTCCGGCTTCCGTCAGCATTATACATAACCATTTCAAAATCAGCTTTTGTTCCTTTTTTAATGATTATGATTCCGTCTCCACCGATTCCAAAGTGACGGTCAGACAACTTTACAGCAGCCTGCTTTTCACCTTCCGCTCCACCAGGAAAATCATTCTTGGTACAATCAAAATAAATGTAGTCGTTTCCACAACCATGCATCTTTGTAAATGTCATAAGAATCCTGCCTTAAAAAAAAAGATCGTAGACATATCTCCTGCGTAAAATATACTCAAGACACTAATCTACGACCTCTTTGCCGTTAGTTTGTTTTAACTTTAAATTTTAAAAATGTCAATAGTAGTCCTAACTAATACTACTAAAAATTGTTTTTTACCTGTAATCATATTGACGATATCTTGCAAACACAGTATAAAGAAAAAGAACAAAGACGTTCATTCGATTTGAAGACATATTGTCTCCAGCTGGAATGAGCGTCTTTTTTTTGGAGTATTTGAAATCATGAAGGCATGGTTAATTTTAGCAGACGGTACAATTTTTGAAGGAACCTCAATTGGGGCAACCGGTAAAACAATAGGTGAAACTGTTTTCACCACCGGAATGACCGGCTATCTCGAAACCCTTACCGATCCAAGCTATTTCGGCCAGATAGTTACCCAGACCTTTCCTCTCATAGGAAATTACGGCAACATTCCACAGGATTACGAAAGCCACAAATGCTGGGTCCGCGGCTACATCGTCCGCGAAATGTGCGATCTTCCTTCAAACTTTCGCTGCGGCGGCACCCTGAATGAGTTTCTCAAAAATCAGAACATCGTCGGTATTTGCGGCATCGACACCCGCGCCCTCACAAAACGACTCCGTGAATCAGGTGTTATGAACGGCATAATTATTACCAGTGACACCAAACCACAAATCTCACCTGAGTTTTTGCAGCAAATCCGTGATTATAAAATAGAACAGGCGGTGGAAACGGTAAGTATCAAAAATAATGAGATTCCAAAACATGTTCAGAATGATGGAAGTAATATCATACTCTGGGACTTTGGTGCCAAGGCAAACATCCAACGCGAGCTCGAAAAACGCGGCTGCAAGGTAACAGTAGTACCATGCCAAACAACAGCGGAACAAATCCTTGCAATGAACCCGAACGGGCTTATGCTCAGTAATGGTCCGGGCGATCCGGCGGATAATGTGGAAATTATCAACGAAATTAATAAACTCTGCGAATATGGCAATTTACCAATCTTCGGCATCTGCCTTGGTCACCAGATGCTTGCCCTGGCCCGCGGCTGCAAAACAAGCAAGCTCAAATACGGACATCGCGGCGGAAACCATCCGGTAAAAGACACTGCAACAGGACGCGTATACATTACAAGTCAGAACCACGGCTATGCGGTAGAATCAGACACACTGCCCGCCTTTGCGACATTGAGCTTTTACAACGTAAATGACAACACCTGCGAAGGAATCACTTATACAGACATTCCGGCTTTTAGCGTGCAATTTCACCCCGAAGCCTGTGGCGGGCCTCACGACACAAACTTTTTATTCGATGAGTTTATGACAAAAATCAAGGAGGTTCAAAATGCCTCTAAATAAAAATATACACAAGGTTATGGTTATAGGCTCCGGCCCAATCATCATCGGTCAGGCTGCAGAATTTGACTATGCAGGCAATCAGGCCTGCCGTGCACTGAAAAGCCTTGGACTTGAGGTGGTACTTGTAAACTCAAATCCTGCCACACTTATGACAGACAAAAGTATGGCTGATGAAATTTATATTGAACCGCTAACGCTGCGCACTGTTGAACGGATTATCGAAAAAGAAAAACCGGATTCCCTGCTTTCTACTCTTGGGGGACAGACAGGACTTACGCTCAGTATGGAGCTTGCAAAATCGGGCTTTCTAAAGTCACACAATGTTCAGCTTCTCGGTGCAGTGCCTGAAACAATCGACAGAGCCGAAGACCGCCAGATGTTCAAAGACATGATGGAAAAAATCGGCGAACCTGTAATCCCTTCAAAGGTTGTTACCACTTACGAAGATGCAATAGATTTTGTTCATAACCAAATCGGGCTTCCTGCAATTATCAGGCCGGCTTTTACACTTGGTGGAACAGGTGGCGGCATCTGCCATAATGAACGCGAACTAGACGAAATTGTACGCAACGGACTTCACCGCTCCCCTATTCATCAGATTCTTGTAGAAAAATGTATTTCGGGCTGGAAGGAAGTAGAGTTCGAAGTAATGCGAGATTCAACCGGAAACGTAATTACAGTCTGTTCTATGGAAAACGTAGACCCGGTAGGAGTTCATACAGGAGACTCAATTGTAGTTGCTCCAACTCTGACTCTGGCAGATAAAGAGTACCAGATGCTTAGAACTGCAGCCCTTAATATTATCAGCGAGCTCAAAATAGAAGGCGGATGCAACTGTCAGTTTGCATTGAATCCCGACAGCTTTGAATATGCAGTTATCGAAGTAAATCCACGAGTTTCGCGTTCTTCGGCTCTTGCAAGTAAAGCTACAGGTTACCCTATTGCAAAGGTTGCAGCTCTTATTGCCGTTGGTTTTACTCTTGATGAAATTCCTAACTTTGTTACAAAGAAAACAAAGGCCTGTTTTGAACCAGTACTGGACTACGTCGTAGTAAAAATGCCAAAGTTTCCTTTTGACAAGTTTGTTTATGCAAAACGCGAGCTTGGTACCCAGATGAAGGCAACCGGCGAAGTCATGGCAATAGGTCAGAGCTTTGAAGAAGCAATTCTTAAAGCAGTACGTGGTGCGGAACTAAAAACTTCTTCTCTTGATTTGCCGGCCTTTATCCGCGAGGATGACGCAAAAATCATAACACGCGTACACCAGTGCACGGATCACAGAATCTTTGCAATTTATCAGGCACTCAAGCGCAAGCTTTTGACCGTAGACCAGATTCACGACATAACCAAAATCGATAAATTCTTCTTATGGAAAATTGAACATATTATAGAACTTGCTGCAGTCTCTGAAACTGAACGGAAAGACAAACTGACCTATCAGCCGCTTTCTTTCAAAATGGTAGATACCTGTGCAGGAGAATTTGCCGCCGAAACACCATATTTTTATTCCACAACTAACGGTGACAACGAAGCCCGGGCCTACCTTCAGGAATTCAATTCCAAATCCGGCAATACAATCATCGTTCTGGGCTCAGGACCTATCCGCATCGGACAGGGAATAGAATTTGATTATGCAAGTGTTCAGTGTGTAAGGGCCCTTAAAAAAATGGGCTATGAAGTTGCAATCATAAACAATAACCCGGAAACTGTTTCTACAGACTTTGATACAGCCGACCGCCTGTATTTTGAACCTCTTACAGGTCCTGATGTAATGAATGTAATCAATACCGAAAAACCTCTTGGAGTAGTTGCTGCTTTTGGAGGACAAACAGCAATCAATCTCACAAAATATCTGGACCAGCAGGGTGTTACAATCTTAGGAACAAGCGCCGACTCCATAGACCTTGCCGAAGACCGGGAACGCTTTGAAGAGCTTTGTGACCGGCTTGGAATAAAACGTCCCAAGGGTGTCACAGTTTTTACCGAAGCAGAAGCTCTCGAAGCTGCAGCCAGAATAACTTATCCGGTTCTGTTAAGACCAAGCTATGTACTTGGGGGTCAGAATATGATTATTGCAAACACTCCGGCCGACGTAAAGGAATACATGGCAATAATTCTGCGCCAGAAAATTGAAAATCCTGTTTTGATTGATAAATATATGGAAGGAATCGAACTTGAAGTTGACTGTATCTGTGACGGGAAAGATGTACTAATTCCTGGAATAATGCAACACATAGAAAGAACAGGTATTCATTCCGGCGACTCCATAGCAGTTTATCCAAGCTGGTCAATCAATAATCAGCTTAAAGAAAAAATTGTAACACAGTCTACAGATCTTGCCCTGGCACTTGGAACAAAGGGAATCGTAAACATTCAGTATCTTATCTGGAATGAGGATCTTTATATTATCGAGGCTAATCCACGTTCAAGCCGTACCGTTCCATACATGAGTAAGGTCAGTGGAATCCCTATGGTAGATCTGGCTACAAGAGCAATGATGGGACAGAAACTGGCGGACATGGGCTTTGGAACAGGCCTTTACCGCAACCCGGATTACTTTGCTGTGAAAGTTCCTGTTTTCAGCTTTGAAAAACTCACAGATGTTGATACAGCCCTGGGCCCTGAAATGAAGTCTACGGGTGAAGTTTTAGGAATTGCACCTACCCGCGAAGAAGCCCTTTACAAAGGAATGATTGCAGCAGGAATCCATATGATTAAACCACCGGCAGGCGTTCTTTTCAGTGTAAAAAAGATGGATTTGCCGGAGTTACCTGAGCTTGCAAAAAAATTCCATGAACTTGGTTTTACCCTATACGGAACCAGCGGAAATGCAGACACAATCGAGCGAAGCGGACTCCCTGTAACTCATGTTGCAAAAGTCAATGAAAATATTAAGGATAATATAATCAGTCTGCTTGATTCGGGAAAAATTGCTTATGTAATTTCTACTTCGGCAAAAGGACGAAATCCAGATGCCGAAAGTGTAAAATTCAGACGTCATGCAGTCGAACGTGACATAGAATGCCTTACAGCACTGGATACAGCCACAGCTCTTACAGAATGTCTCAAAAGCGGTTTTACCGAAGATAAAATAAATCTTGTAGATATCACAAAGATTTAAGAGGCGGATAAGTTATTCCATATCCTTTGGAAATCCGTTATACTCTGTTTTATGGAAACACGTAACATTTTTGAAAACCTTTCTTGTATCGATCACAGATACTCTTTGTCGGAGGCTGATGCATTTGCAGGCCTTTCTAAATATATTTCGGAAGAAGCTTCTATCCGTTCATGCGCAAAGTGTGAAGCGGCTCTTGTAAAAGCTCATCTTAAACTTCGCGGACAACTTACAGATGCTGTTGCTGCAGAACTTGACAGGGTTGCAGAAAACATTGATCCGCAGGAAGTTTACACAGAAGAAGAAAAGACAAAACACAATATACGCGCTCTTGTAAACGTAATGAAAACTAAGGTAAACAGCGAGATTGGACCTCTCATTCACCTTGGTGCAACATCTGTTGATATTCTTGATACTGCCCTCAGCTGTCGTATGCGCGACGTTACTCAGAATGTGGTGCTTCCTGAACTTAAAAAGCTTGAGAATTATCTTTGCGATATTGCAGAACGTGAATGCGCTACACCACAAGTTGGACGTACACACGGACAGCACGCAGTTCCTATTACTTTCGGATGGAGCATTGCAGAATTTGTAAGCCGTCTTGGTAAGTCAATTTTGAAGATTGAAGAACTAAGCAAAGGATTAGTTGGTAAGCTTGCAGGTCCTGTTGGTTCTTACAACGGCCCGTCGATGATTGTAAAAGATCCTGAAGAACTTGAACGCACTTATGTAGGCTTTTTGGGTCTCCAGCCAAGTGAATATTCAAACCAGCTTGTAGAACCTGAGTACGTTTTACGCCTGCTTCTTGAGATGAACGTTGCATTCGGTATTATTGCAAACCTTGCGGATGACCTCCGTAACCTGCAGCGAAGTGAGATTGGTGAAGTATTCGAATACTTTGCAGCCACACAGGTTGGTTCTTCTACAATGCCTCAGAAACGTAACCCATGGAACAGCGAGCACGTTAAGTCTTTGTGGAAGGCTATGTGTCCGCGTGTAATTACATTCTATATGGATCAGATAAGCGAACATCAGCGCGACCTTACAAACAGTGCAAGCCAGCGTTTTATTGCTGATTATGTTTCCGGCTTTACAATGGCAGTTGCCCGCATGAACTCTGTTGTTAAGGGGCTCCAGGCCGATAAGGAAGGCATGGCCCGCAACCTCGAAAACGCCGGTGGAAAGGTAAAGGGCGGAGTTCTTGCAGAACCAGCCTACATTCTTCTTGGCGAAGCAGGCTACAACGACGGCCATGAAGTTATCCGTAAAATCACTTTGGAAGCAGAACAGACAGGAAAGACCTTCTTTGAAGTTCTAAAAACCCACAAAAAAGAATACGCAGACATAACAGCTCAGCTTGAAAAGCTTGGTGTTGAAAATCCTGCAAACTTCTTTGAACATCCTTCTAATTACTGTGGTTTGGCTGCCGTAAAGAGCAAGCGCCTCGCACAGAAATACAGGGAGTTGATGAAATGACAAATATCGGTTTTATAGGAATGGGAAATATGGCCCAGGCTATTGCCGGCGGCTTTATAAAATCAGGCAAGGTTAAAGGTGAAAACATTTTTGCTTACGCCCCGAATCAGGAAAAATTAAAAACAAATGCCACAAAAATCGGATTTAGGGCAGAATCTTCCATCGAAGAAATGATTTCAAAATGTGATACCGTTATTGTTGCATGCAAACCGTATCAAATAAAAGACGTTCTCGGCGAAAAAGGCAGCAAAGTACGCCGTGCTCTCAAAGGAAAAGCTCTCGTTTCCGTCGCGGCAGGCTGGGTTCATTCCACGTTTCATGAAATTCTCGGTAACGATGTGCGTATTCAGTGCATTATGCCAAATACACCTGCATTAGTCGGTGAAGGTGTAATGCTGTTTGAAAAAGAAACTTCGCTTACTGCTGAAGAGCTTACACAGTTGAAAGAATTATTCTCAGCGCTGGGTATTGTCGAAGAACTTCCGACAAACCTCATGGGGATAGGAGGCGCAATCAGTGGTTGCGGTCCTGCTTTTATGGATCTGGTAATGGAAGCTTACGCAGATGCTGCTGTAAAATACGGGATTCAAAGACCAACCGCATACCGTTTGGTCGCACAGACAATGCTGGGCAGTGCAAAACTCCAGCAAATAACCGGAGAACATCCCGGTGTCTTAAAAGACGCTGTTTGTTCACCGAACGGAACTACAATCCGCGGGGTAGACACTTTGGAAAAGAAAGGGCTCCGCGGCGCATGCATCTCGAGCATTGATACTATAATGGATTTTAAGTCCGGCAAATAAAAAAAGCGGTCATCAGACCGCTTTTTTTATCCTGCTATTTATGGCAGATTCTTCTTTCGCACTCTTTGTAGATTGCAGAAGTCTTTGCAACAACTTCAGCCGGTATTTCTTTAATGTTAGGATCACCTGCCAGATTGTTAGCCTTTAGCCAGTCACGCACAAACTGTTTGTCATACGAAGCTGGACTTCCACCCACTTCGTACTTAGATGCATCCCAGAAGCGTGAACTGTCCGGAGTAAGAACTTCATCACCAAGAACAAGCTCGCCGTTCTCATCAAGACCAAACTCAAACTTGGTATCTGCAATGATAATTCCGTTTGCTTTAGCGTGCTCGTAGCATTTTTTGTAGATTGCAAGAGCAACTTTTTCAATCTTGGTTCCAAGTTCTTCACCAAGATCATCTTTCATGTACTGGAGAGTAACGTTGATATCATGACCTTCGGCAGCCTTAGTAGACGGTGTTACGATAGGCTCGGCGAGCTTTTCGGCCTGCTTGTATTCCTTATCAAACTTGTGGCCGAGAAAAGGCTCACCCTTTTTGTAAGCCTCGTACATAGAACCAAACATATAACCGCGCACAATAACTTCGTAAGGTATCATTTTAAGTTTCTTTACCAGAATTGTGCGTCCTTCAAATTCAGGCTTTTGGAACTCAGCGGGCATATCTTTCAAATCACTTGAAATCATGTGATTCTTAACAATGTCTTTGGTGTAATCAAACCAGAAGTTAGCAAGAGCGTTGAGCACCTTACCCTTGTCTGTAATCATAGTAGGCAGAATAACGTCAAAAGCAGAAATCCTGTCTGTTGTAACAATTACCATGCGTCCGTCTTCAAGGTCATAAACCTCGCGAACCTTACCGGAAATAATCTTTTTCATATATGTCCTCTATTTTTTCCAAGGATTCTTTCTGACAAATGTTTCGTTGCGTTCATATCCGACGGAAACAATCGTAACAGGAGTCTCGCAGTAATCCTCGATAAAGCTTATGTATTTACGTGCATTTTCCGGTAATTTGTCATAGGAACGGCAGTTTTTAAGCTCTGTCTTCCATCCCTTGAATTTTTCGAGAACAGGCTTTGCGTTTTCAAGCTGTTTGACGTTTGCAGGAAAATCCGTAACGATTTTTCCGTCTATTTCGTAAGCGACACATGCTTCTATCTGATCCATCGCATCATAAATATCAAGGTGAGTAAGAACAAGTCCATCCAGGGAATTTACGCGGCAGGCATAGCGCAAAGCAACCAAATCCAGATAACCGCAGCGTCTTGCGCGTCCTGTAGTAACACCATATTCACGACCTGTGTCGCGTACATACTGGCAAAGTTCACCCTCGCTCTCGTTATTGAATTCAGTTGGCATTGGTCCGTTGCCGACGCGTGTCTGGTATGCTTTGAAAACACCAATAATACTGTCCAAATCATGCGGACCGATTCCACAGCCGGAAGCAGCGCCTGCCGCACAAGAAGCCCCTGAACTTACATAAGGATAAGAACCGCTGTCCAAGTCAAGCATTGCACCCTGCGCGCCTTCAAAAAGAACGTTTTCGCCTTTTACTTTGTGCATTTCTGCAGCCATGTTAACCCGCATACTCATAAGGCGGTCTCTGAACTTATCCAAATATGCCTTGTCTTCGCCGTCAAACTCAGCCATTTTTTCGGGCCAGTCAAGATCAGCAAGACGAACACCGTCACGGTGAGCTTTTTCGGCGTACGCGATTCCCATTCCGCGGCCTGTAGTACCAATCGGACGCTTTCGTGATGCATCTCGGTCTTTGTCCATCTGGCGGTATCGCGGCATTATGAGGTGTGCCCGGTCAGAAATAAAAACTCTGCCTTCCCAGTCAATTCCATTTTCTTTGAGCATCTGCAGCTCATTAAAAAGTGCCTCGGCGTCAATTACCATTCCCGAGCCTAAAAAAACTTTTTTATCGGAATACAAAATACCTGACGGAACCTGATGAAGCGCATATTGTTTTCCGTCTACAACAATCGTATGGCCTGCATTAGGACCGCCTGCATAACGGACAACATATTTTGCATCCTGCGCAAGATAATCAACCATCTTGCCTTTTCCTTCATCACCCCACTGGGCACCAATTACAACTACGTTCATGTGCTTTTCCTCCGCGAATTTTATAAAACCGCTCTTTTATTGTATAGCAAGAGCAAGTCCAAATTCAATAAGCTGTGATAAGATACACTACTTGAAAAAACTTCAATGAGGTATTATTATATTTTTGTACGGCAAAGAGGTCGTAGATAATACTTTTGGGGATTTTGCAAAGGTAGTGTCTACGTCCTCTTTTTTTATTGGGAGGAAAAAATGACAAAGTTTATTTTTGTTACAGGCGGTGTTGTTTCAGGACTGGGAAAAGGAATTACAGCTGCAAGTCTTGGTCGTCTTTTAAAGTGCCGCGGTCTTAAGGTTACGAGCCAAAAACTTGACCCATACATGAATGTTGACCCGGGAACAATGAGTCCGTTTCAGCATGGAGAAGTTTTTGTCACCGATGACGGTGCCGAAACCGATCTTGACCTTGGTCACTATGAGCGTTTTATTGACGAAAATCTTACAAAATATTCAAATCTCACAAGCGGTCGTGTTTATTGGAATGTTTTGAACAAGGAACGACAAGGCGAATATCTTGGACAGACAGTTCAGATTATCCCTCACGTAACAAACGAAATAAAAGACTTTGTACTAAAAAATGCAGAAGTCAGCGGTGCGGATGTCAGTATCGTAGAAATCGGCGGTACAATCGGTGATATCGAAAGTCAGCCGTTTCTCGAGGCAATCCGACAATTGGCAATTGAAGTAGGCCGCCGCAACTGCCTGTTTATTCACGTATGCCTTGTACCATATATAAGCGGTTCAGACGAATTCAAAAGCAAACCCACACAGCACTCTGTCAAGGAACTCATGGCGGTCGGTATTCATCCGGACATAATTGTTGCACGATGCGACAAGGAAATTCCCAATGACATCCGCAAAAAGATTTCTCTTTTTTGCAACGTTGGTGAAGACTGTGTAATCAACAATACCACATGCCGCAGCCTTTACGAAGTACCGCTGATGCTTCATGCACAGAATATGGATGACGTTGTCTGCCGTGATCTTGGACTCGAATCAAAAGCAGATTATTCATCTTTGGCAGAATGGTCACGTATGGTAGAAACCATTCATGCCCGAAAAGGTGAAATACAGGTTGCACTTGTAGGAAAATACGTAAAGCTTCACGATTCGTATCTGAGCATTGTTGAGTCATTAAACCATGCATCTTTTGTAGCAGGTAAAAACGTAAAGATTAAATGGGTAGACAGTGACAGTGTTACCGACGAAACAGCATCCGATATTTTTGCAGATTGTTACGGAATTATTCTGCCGGGCGGATTCGGTCAACGCGGAATCGAAGGCATGATTTCAGCATGCCGTTATGCGAGAACTCACAAGGTACCATATTTTGGTATCTGCCTCGGTATGCAGATTGCGGTAATAGAATTTGCCCGTACAGTTCTTGGTTATAAAGATGCCAATTCCAGAGAGTTTGACGAGCTTTGCGAACATCCGGTAATAGATCTTATGAAGAATCAGGAAGGCGTAATTAAAGGCGGTACAATGCGACTGGGGTCTTATCCGTGCAAAGTCACAGCAGGTACAATGCTTGAAAAGGCTTACGGCGCAGACCTCATAAACGAACGCCACCGCCACCGCTACGAATTCAATAACGACTACCGTACTCAGATGCAGCAAGCCGGTTTGACAATAAGCGGGACTTCACCTGACGGTACACTTGTCGAGGCTATAGAAATCAAAGGTCAATTCCATGTCGGCGTACAGTTCCACCCGGAGTTCAAGAGCCGCCCGAACAACGCCGGTCCGCTGTTTGTAGAATTCTTGAAAGCGTGTGACAGGTAATATATACTAAAAAAGAGGTAACTATGTATTCAGAAAGCGATGTTTTGGAATATGTACAGGAAGAAGATGTAAAGTTTGTCCGGCTTGCGTTTTTTGATCTGCGCGGTGTGCAAAAAAATATTTCGATTATGGCAGGACAACTGCAAAGTGCGTTTGAAAACGGAGTCAGTTTTGACGCATCCGCGGTTTATGGCTTTGAAACACCTGAAAAATCGGATTTGTTTCTGCATCCCGACCCGACAACTATTTCGATTCTTCCATGGAGACCTAATACCGGTAAAGTTGTACGCATGTTCTGTACAATCTCATATCCGGATGGAACACCATACAAAAAAGACTGCCGTACACTGCTTTCCAATGCAGTAAAAAAAGCTCGCGATGCTTTTGGTGTGGAATTCCGCTTTGGCACCGAAATTGAATTTTATCTGTTCAAGCTGGACGAAAAAGGAGAACCCACAAAGATTCCTTTTGACAACGCAGGTTATATGGATATTGCACCGGAAGACAGAGGCGAAAATATCCGCCGTGAGATTTGTTTTACTTTGGAACAGATGGGAATGCACCCTGAATCAAGTCATCACGAGGAAGGCCCCGGCCAGAATGAAATTGATTTTCATTATTCCGACGCTCTCTCCGCCGCAGACAATGCCGCAACCTTCAAGTGGATTGTACGCACCCGTGCCTCAAGTGCAGGTTTATATGCGGACTTTTCTCCAAAGCCCCTGGCAGACAAACCGGGAAGCGGTTTTCACATAAACATTTCATGTTCTGACAACAATAAAAAACGCAACGTTCTTGCAGGTATTCTCAAGCATGCCGAAGAACTTACCTATTATATGAACTGTACAGAAGCTTCTTATGCCCGTCTCGGTTCGTTCAAAGCTCCATGCAGCATCGCCTGGGGTAACGAAAACCGTTCCGTGTTTATCCGTGTACCATCAACAACAAATGAGGATGCAAGCCGTCTCGAAATCCGTACACCAGACAGTGAGTGCAACGTTTACATTGTATTCACACTTTTGATTTATGCCGCACTTGACGGAATTAAGAACAACCTTGAACCGCCTGAAGATGTAAAAGAAAATCTTTTTGAAAAAACAGCTTCCGCAAAATTCAAAACATTACCGGGCACTCTTGACGCTGCAAAAAAAATTGCCGGGAAAAGTCCGTTCATAAAGGAAGTACTTGGTTTCTAAAATGGCAGATGACACCCACAGCGTTTTAGTTGTAACAAAAGATCCAAAACTCTCCTCTTCTATTCAGGCCCTGCTGATACCACCGGTTTTTGAAGCCAAATTTCTTGATGACTTTAACGAAGCCCGCCGACAGGTTGCTGAACGCGTCTACAACCTGGTAATCGCCGACTATGCTGAAGGAGAAGGTACGGATTTTGCAATCGATATTTCCGACTCATTAAGTACAATCCTGCTTTTAACGCCGTCCGAGTTTTTTGAACAGGTAAGCTACAGGGTAGAAACCTGCGGTATCCTCACAGTCGTAACGCCGTTTGACATGTTCTATTTTTATAACATGATCAAAGCGGCAATTGCCGTTCAATACAAGGTTCAGGTTTTGTTCAGCCAGACAAGCCAGCTTAAGGTCAAGATGGAAGAAGTAAAACAGGTGAACCGTGCAAAAATGCTCCTGATGCAGAATATGAGTATGACAGAACAGGAATCCCACCGCTATATTGAAAAACAGGCAATGGATCGCAGCATGAAGAGACTTGCCATTGCCGAAGAAATTATCAGAAGATACAGTTAAACAATAAAAAAATATTTTATCATATGCCGATTTTTTAAAATATGTGCTATAATACTATCATTCAAAAATAGGGGTTTTTATGGCAAAAAAGGTCAGTATTGCAAGACAAACAAGCATAACAATTCTTCTTATTATATTACTTCTCATCGGCGGATTGTTATACTTTGCATCCTCTGTCGTAAAATCACAAACTCAGGCTTCTTATTATGCGATGGCGGGCGAAATCGTTACAAGCCGCGCGGCCGAGCTGAACAAATGGCTTGATATCTATGTAAATGACCTTAAAATCTTTTCTGAATCAGACGTTGTAAAAAACGGAACAAAAGAACAGATTACGGCATGGCTTCCCCGACACGCCGGTTTGCAGAACGAAGACTACGACGACTTCTTTTTTGGCGACCGGGATGGTATACCCTACCGCACTGACGGATCTGTCGGAACGGAAGGAGAACTGCGCAGCCGTGATTACCATCATGCCATTATATTCAATGATGAAACCATATACATCGGAAAGATTGCCGTTTCGGAAAACTCAGGAAAATACGTTCTTCCTGTAACACGTGCCGCAATAAATGCCCAAAACGAAACTATCGGTTATTTTACCGGAATGCTCAAGATGGAACAGATTGCCAACGAAATCGCCTCATATAAAATGGGCGAGACAGGCTACTTTTTTTTGACAGACCGTTCCAACATAATCATAGCCCACAAGAACCCCGAAATGATTTCGCAGAATCTTGAGATGTATCCACAAATCGCAGTTCAGGCAAAACTGGCCAAAGAAAATATGATTGACTGGGATTACATCGAAAGCGATGTTGACGGTGTACCCTGCGTTACATTTGTTGCACCGATCCGATCATTGCAGTGCACGATAGGTTTTACGGTTGCTCTGAGTGAGGTTCATGAAGCAACAAAGCGTACACAGATTGTTATCACTGTTGCCGGTACTATAATCGGCGCAATCATTCTTATAGTATTCCTTATTGTAATCAACACAATAATACAGCGGCTTAAAAAAGTCACCGAGCTTGTTGATGAACTCAGCACAGGCGAAGCCGACCTTACGGTTACTCTGACAGTCAAGAAAAACGATGAGATAGGACAGCTCGTAGCCTCTGTAAACAAGTTCCTCGCAAAGTTCCACTCAATAATGAGAAATATAAAAGATTCCGAAAAAAATCTGCAGCAGGCAGGAAGCATTCTTTCGGAAGAAATGCTTAATACCACATCCACAATAAATCAAATGTCAAACAACATCGGACTTGTCCACAACCAGGTTCTGAATCAGGGTGCAAGCGTAAACAACTCTGCGGCGGCAATGACTCAAATCACAAAAAACATAGAGTCATTGGACCGTATGATTCAGGGCCAGGCAGCGGCTGTTACGCAAGCATCGGCAGCTGTTCAGCAGATGCTGGGCAATATCGGTTCTGTAGACAAATCCGTTATTAAAATGGTCGATGAGTTCTCAGGTCTCGAGTCGGATGCCAAAAACGGTATTGAAAAGAACTCTTCCGTTTATGATCTTATCCAGCAAATCTCCGATCAGTCAGTCTCAATGGTCGATGCCAACGAGACAATCCAGAACATAGCAAAACAGACTAACCTGCTTGCCATGAACGCGGCGATAGAAGCCGCTCATGCCGGTGAAGCAGGAAAAGGCTTTTCTGTTGTTGCTGATGAAATCCGAAAACTTGCGGAAACTTCAGCGGAACAGTCCAACAACATCAGCAAAGAGCTGTCCGGTATTCAGAACGGAATTGAGCAGGTTGTAGCGGCTTCTTTTGAGTCCGAAAAATCATTTCAGGCGGTCTCGGAGCGCATAAACCAAACCAGCAGTCTTATGTCACAAATACGAAGCGCAATGGACGAGCAGCAGATCAGTTCGCAGGAAATTCTGCAAACCTTACAGACTATGAACGACAGTACTTCTCAGGTAAGGGGCGCAGCTTCCGAAATGTCGCAGGGCGGCGAAGCCATAATGAAGGATGTTTCCAATATCCAGACCAGCATGAACAGCATAGAATCCGCCGTCGCCGAAATAAACGAAGGTACAAACTATGTTACGGAAACATCGGACAAACTAAAAGACATTTCTTCGTCGCTTACTGATGCAATAGAGCGGATAAAAAAAGACGTAGACCTGTTCAAAGTTTAAATCTTACCGGTTATCCAACAGTTGCGTCAAAAAGGCGTTCAAAAACAATATCCCGTTTTTGTTAAGAAAAGAACGATCGTTCTCACAACACGCGAGCCCTTTTTGCTGCCATTCTGAAAACACAGGTTCCACAAACTTTCCGATATCTTCTCCAAAGCGTTCAAAAAAACGAGTAGAACTGACTCCGGTAATTTTTCTGAAACCCATCATCAGGTACTCAAAAATCAGAGTCTGTCGGGAAAGTGTTTCCTCTTCTTCTCCGGCAAGTTCCGCCCATTTTTGCAAATCGCACGAATTTGTATAGCGGAAGGAACCGACCGTTCCCGTGGCACCTGAACCGATTCCGGCATAGTCCTCCAGATTCCAGTATGTGAGATTATGACGGCTTTCGAACCCGGGTTTTGCGAAATTTGAAACCTCATATTGCAAAAACCCCTTCTGCTCCAAAAAGTCACGCCCCCAAAGCCACAAATCGTCAGCAAAATCCTCTGATAAGGTAACTTCGTTTTTTGAAACGGCATTATAAAGCGGAGTTCCTTCTTCCAGAGTAAGAGTATAAAGAGAGATGTGATCTGCACCTGAATGAGCCAGTTCTTTCAGTCCGTTTTCAAAACTTTCTCTTGTCTGCTCCGGCAGTCCTGCGATACAGTCAACCGAAAAAGACCGTTCTGCCGAAAGCCAGTACTTTTGAATCAAATCCAACGCATTCAGGTTTGTTTTGCGGCTGCACCGTCTTTTGACGGCAGCAAGAGGTCTATCATCCATAGCCTGGATTCCCAGTGAGAGCCTGTTTATTCCGGCATCCGCCGCACCGAGCAAAAAGTCCGCTGTTACATCATCAGGATTTGCCTCGATAGTTATTTCGGCGTTCTGTTGGATAGGGCAAATTCCGGCTAAACCTGCAAGCAGTTTTTGTATCTGAGAGGTACTTAAAAGGCTCGGAGTTCCGCCACCGATATAAATTGTCTTCCAACACGTGATATCAAACTGATTTTTTCGTATTTGGGCTTCGCGCAGCAGATTTTCGATATAAAAATCTGACACCGGCTCCATGCACGGAATAGAAAAAAAGTCACAGTAAGAACATTTAGACCGGCAGAACGGGATATGAACGTAAAGTGAAACAGTCATTACAAAAGCGAAACAGACTGGAACGGCCAGTAACGCAAAACAAGTTTTCCGGCAATCAGATTACCGCTTACACTGCCCCAGAGCCTGGAATCGCTGCAATGATAACGGTCATCCGAAAAAAACATATACTGATTTTCGCGAAGAACAACCTGTTCCATATTTCCCGCAAAACCAATTGTATTATTCCAGCCGTCGGGAAGTTTTTCGGTCTTTACATCATAATGCAGTGCGGACAATTCATATTCGGTAAGAAAATGGTCTTCGCCGGCAGGTTTTACGTAAACCACAAAATCTTTCATATAAACAGTATCGCCGGGGAAAGCAAGAACCCTTCTGACACAATAGTTATCAGACAGGTCAGAAAAAACAGAAAGTCTCTGAAAAGTCAAAAATCGTACAATCCTGTTTGTCGCTGTCTTAAATTTGTTCAGTTTTGTTTGCGGTTCGGCCTGAAGAAGAATCAAATCACCACGTTTGATGCTTATAGAATGAAACAATTTGTCCACAAAGGATTGGTCAGTATCGGCAGTAAGAGGTTTTGCAAGCGGAGTTACAAAGGCCACATCCCCTTTTGCGAGAGTCGGCTGCATTGATTCGGAAGCTACATCAACAGAAAACAACAAAAAATTCTGCAATAAAATGAGTACAGACAGAACAACAACAGCAAATAACAAATAGGTAAAAAAGGCCTTCCGTCGTTTCTGTCTAAGCATAAAAGAATAATCAATAACAGTTTGCATCATACTTTTACCATAGCACACTAAACCTTGTTTCACAATAGCGGGACTTAAGTTCTACACATATTCTACACAACTCTGCTTTATAAGGTTTTCCATTCCCTGAATCGCGCTGGACTTGATGTTGTTTGACTTTGCGTACAAGCTCGTCATTGTTATGCTTTTGTGCCCCATAAGCCGTTGAACAGTAAACGGATCGGCACCGCTTTCAAGCTCCAATGTAGCAAAAGTCCTCCTTGCTGTATGCCACGAAACGTTTTTGGATATTCCAGCCCTTTCAACAAGACGTTTAATCGTTTTGTTCGAGTATTTGGGTGTTCGTGTTGATGTCAGCGGGAAAACGTACATATCCTGTAATTTTCCAGGCTCAATCAAATCCAATGCTGCCTGTGTTATTGGGATTTCAACATAATTTCTTGTTTTTATCTGCTTTTTCTTTACCCAATACCTGTACTGGTTGTATTTTGATACTGTACGCTTTTCGATGTGTTCCGGCTTTAACGTGCGTATGTCAGAAAAACGGAGCCCGGTATAGCATGAAAACAAAAAAGCTTTTTTTATCTCTGTTTCCCACTCTCCCGAAGTATTTACAAGTATAAAATCAGCCATCTCCTCGGCAGACAAAACATCATATTCCTTTTCGGGAAGCTTTAACAGTTTAACGTTTTCCGCAGGACTTTTTACCAATATTCCGTCTTTTACCGCCCTGTTAAAAACAAATTTTAAGTTTACGATTATAGTATTAATAGAAATTTCCGCAAGTCTGCCGGAATCCAGCAAAAACTTTTGGAACGAAATAACCCAGTTCTCGGATACGGCCGACAGCTGGATCCTGCCGCCGTCCTTAAATAATCTAACATAATTAACACATCGGTGGAACGGATGATTACGGTCCTTTTCCTTTTCCAGTCTGCGCATATAATCAATTAACAATTGCCGTCCCGAAGCCTTGTCTACAAAATTCCATTCTCCCATTGCAATTTGCAGCTCTCTTTTTGCCCGGCAACATTCAGCAAATCTCATCTGCCTGTTGCGGTCACCGGCATTTGTTGATAATTTTACATGAAGTGTTTCCCAATGATGCCTGCGGTTTTGAATTATATCGAGATACAGGTGCTCATTTTTAATTCTGATTTTCACGCTCAAAAATAATCCCTCCTATATTTTCTACACACATTCTACACAAGTGTGTCAAAAAAGGAAAATTTTTTGTTTTTTCGTAACATATTGTCTGATTAGTCATAGCATGAACAAGACCTGTATTTATCATATCTGCAATGATTTTACATCAGAACTTGCATGCAACGGATATACAAAAAATAGATTATTGCAATCTTAGTTGCATTGGCTGTAGTTTCTATGGCTTTTGCACAGACAGTAAGCATGTCAAACACAGTTGAAATGCGTCCTGTTATCACAGTTAACGGTGGTACAGCTGCATGGAACTGGGCTGCAGAAGACCGTCAGGACGGTTCTATGTTCGCTGATACAATTCAGGCATCCGGCGAAACAGGTGACGGACGCGGTAAATTTATCGGTCAGGTTCGCACAGACCTTCTCGTTAAAGATCCTGCAGGTGCTGGTCTTATGAACATCCTGCCACGTATCGGTCTCAAAGTTCGTGATGCTCGCTTCCTCGGAACATACAAAGCACTCGACTTCTTGGCATTCGGTTTCGGTAACTGGCAGGAACCATATAATGCAGGTGCTTATCTTGGCGCTGCTTATGAAATGGTAAGGCCAGCAGGTGGCGATGAAGACGGTTCATGGTGGACAAACGAAGGTTGGAATGGTGATCTGTGGGGTGCATGGGGTTCAGCTAACAACTGGGCAGGTGCATTCGTAACATTCCTCGGCGACGGCGTTGGTGTAGACGGTTTCAAAGCATCTTTGATTCTTAACAACGACTGGTTCAACAAGAACACAGCTTCTTTGGCAGTACAGTTGGGATATTCAGCTGACCTTTTCGGTGTAACAGCATTGTATGACGGCGCATTCGGTACACAGAGCGCAAATGGTACAGGTGCTCTTCCTGCAGGT
>JAEEQG010000128.1 GCA_016285185.1 Spirochaetota bacterium | reverse complement strand
TCTTCTATATTAATTTCCGTTATTTCATCTGCAACAATGTCAGTCTTGCGGTCATCGCCGTATTTTCTTGCAATTTCAATTGTTTCGTCTTTTATTTTCTGCAGAACTTTTTCATGATGAGCAAGCAAATCTTCAAGATAATCTATCCAGGTCTGAAGTTCCTTTATTTCCTTTTCGAGATCTTCAATCTGCAAATGTGTAAGGCGTTTAAGCTGCATATCAACGATTGCCTGAGCCTGTTCATCGTCAAAATTAAATCTCTTTTCCAGCTGAAGTTTTGCGTCTTCCGTATCACGGCTCGCTTTGATAATCTTGATAACTTCGTCAATATTATTAATTGCCGTAATCAAAGCTTCCAATATATGCATACGGTGTTTTGCAACTTTCAAATCATATATTGACCTTCTTGTGATAACCTCATCGCGGTGATTTACAAAATGCTGTATCAGCTGCTTTAGGTTGAGAACTTCCGGTTTTAGATAGGTTTTAGGAAGAGTAAGAAGCCCCGGTTCATCATAGCGGACTGTCCCCTGCTTTTCCTGAGGAACAAGAGCTAGGTTTATAACGCCGAAGTTTGACTGGAGTTCTGTTTTTGAAAAAAGCTGGTTCAAAACAATTTTAGTAACAGCACCTTTTTTCAAGTCAACAACAAGTCGCATTCCAGTTCTGTCGGAAGATTCATCGTTAGCGTTGGCAACACCGTCAATCTGCTTGTCGCGCACAAGTTCCTTTATTCTGCGGATAATGTTTGTAGTGTTTACACCGTAAGGAACTTCTGTAAAAACTATTGATTCGCGGCCGTGTTTGTCCGTTTCAATCGTAAACTTTGAGCGGATTGTTATTTTTCCGCGTCCTGTTGTATATGCTTTTTTAATTCCGTCTCTGCCGTAAATTATGCCGCCTGTCGGAAAATCAGGACCTTTAATATACTGCATCAACTCTTCTATTGAAATTTCTTTGTTGTCAATGTAAGCGCAGATTGCGTCCGCAACCTCGCGTAGGTTGTGGGTCGGCATGTTCGTTGCCATACCAACGGCAATACCAGTTGTACCGTTACAAAGAAGAAACGGGAACTTTGCGGGAAGAACCTCTGGTTCGTCGCAAGTGTCGTCAAAGTTTCGTGTCATATCAACAGTATCTTTGTTGATATCAACCGTCATTTCTTCCGTGATTTTTGACATTTTTGCTTCGGTATAACGGTAGGCTGCAGGAGGATCGCCTGCGATTGTACCAAAGTTTCCCTGTGGAGTTACGGTAGTATAGCGCTGTGCAAAATCTTGTCCAAGTCGAACCAATGCATCGTAAACTGAGGCATCACCGTGCGGATGGTAGTGTCCCAAAACTTCACCGACAATCGTAGCACACTTTTTGGTTTTGCCGCCGCTTGTAAGATGCAGCGTGTCCATAGCATACATAATTCTGCGGTGAACAGGCTTTAGTCCGTCGCGAACATCAGGCAGGGCGCGCTGTACAATAACCGACATTGAGTAGTCAATATAGGCCTGTTTTACTTCGTCCTCTATCGGGATTTTAATTAAAGCTCCGCCTTCAGGTGTTACGATTTCTTCCATTATCTACCTTCCCCAGTACAATCCTTTAAAATCATTTTATTATACAACTTTTTGCAATTTTAGTCTTTAGGTAGAAGACGGTTGTTTTTATACTTCGCTTACAACAACCTGCAAATCGTCCGGCTGATTTATAACTGCTATTTGAAAATCATCTTCATAAATAACTTTACCGGGAAGTTCGGAACATTCGGATTTGAAAAGTTTTATTCCGTACTTGTCACACATCCGGCGGTAAAATATGAGCTGTTGCCAGATGTCGTTTCCCTGCTCCGTATTTTTGAACCAGGTAACGGCGTGATCGGGATTTCCCTGTTCATAGAATTGTGGAACCGGCAGTACTTTTTCAAAGTATGCACGTTGTTTCCAATATTCGGCTGTTTCTTCTTCTGTGAGGGTTTTGGCATCTACAAGTTTACCGACAGTTGTAAAAATACCGCGTGGCTTTTGTGTGAGATATGCGATGTCAGAAGTGTGTACACGAAAGTATTTCATTTTCTTTACCTACTTTATAATGTTTTTACGCATTTATTCCATATTTGTTTGAAGAATAATTAAAACACTTTCCTATAAGTTTTTGCCTTGAAAGTTTCGCTGCCGTCAAGTTTGGTGTATTCGGTGTCTTCGTAAAATCTCATTCCGAGTTTTTCCATTACACGGCGGGAACCGTTGTTATCTACGGCAAATGTTCCTGCAAGAATATTCACATCATATTTTCTTTGTGCGTATTCGAGAATTCTTTTTATTGCTTCCGGAGTGTATCCGTTATGCCAGTGGTCATAAGCGATGTTATAGCCGATGCTCCACACATCTATATCTTCGTGATAATAAAGACCACCGCTGCCTATCAACTCGTTGTTCTTTTTAAGAACAAAACCGTAATCCAGTTTCTTTTCATCTTCGTACAGAGTTTCTATCCAAGGTTTTGCTTCGTCTACGCTTTTGTAAAGCGGATAAATCATATATTTATTTACTCGCGGGTCGCCGGTCCATTTGAAAACCGCGTCGCAGTCATCTACAGTTAGTGGGCGCAAAATAAGTCGTTCTGTTTCGAGGATTGGTAAAGTAATTTTCGGCATAAAAATCTCCTTCTACGGTACGTAAAAAGAGTATCACATAATGTAACGAGTTGCATTAAAGTTATGGTTTTATACTGCTTGGAAAACGAACAATCCAAGCTGTGTTAACAGACTCTCCAAGCTATGTTAACGGATAATCCAAGCAATGTTTAAACACTCTCCAAGTAATGTTTAAAGGACTCTCCTAGTAGAATGTTAAGGGTACTCTCCAAAATGTTTCCGTTAAGGGTATTAACCAAAATATTATTGCGAAATTGTTATTAAATATCCAAATTTGCGTAGCTGGAGTTTTCTTCTATAAAGCGGCGGCGGGGTTCAACTTCTTCGCCCATGCAGACTGTAAAGATTTTGTCGGCGGCAATTGCGTCCGGTATTGTTACAACACGCATTTTACGGTGGGCGGGATCCATTGTGGTTTCCCAAAGCTGTTTTCCGTCCATTTCACCAAGACCTTTGTACCTCTGCACATCTGCTTTTTCGCGCAAATCTCCAAGTGATTCCAGAACAGCATCCCGTTCTTCTTCCGAATATACGTAAACCGGTTCTTTTTTTCCTACCTGAACTTTGAACAAAGGCGGCATTGCAAGATACACATAGCCCTTTTCGATAACCTGCGGCATATAGCGGAAAAAGAATGTTAATAGCAGTGTACGGATATGTGAACCGTCAACATCCGCATCTGCCATGATTATGATTTTATGATAGCGCAGCTTTTCTATGTCAAAATCTTTTCCAAATCCTGTTCCTAAACTAGCAATTACTGGTTCTAGCTTGTCGTTGTTCATGACCTTTTCGGGGCGGACTTTTTCTACATTGAGCATTTTTCCCCAAAGAGGCAGAATAGCCTGTGTTTTTGGATCGCGGCCTTTTTTTGCTGAACCACCCGCAGAATCTCCCTCAACTATGTAAACTTCGCAAAGCTCAGGGTTTTTCAATGAACAATCTGCCAGTTTTTCAGGCATTCCAAAGCCGTCTGACATGGACTTTTTTCTTGTGTTTTCTTTTGCTTTTCTTGCGGCAATACGGGCAGCTGCTTCGTTCAGGCTTTTTTCGAGAATGGCTTCTATGATTTTTGGATTCTGCTCAAAATACAACGTGAGCTTTTCTTTGGTCAGTGCATCTACAATAGTACGCACTTCTGTATTTCCAAGTTTTGTTTTTGTCTGACCTTCAAACTGAGGCTCAGGAACTTTTACTGATAGAACAGCTGTTAATCCGGCTCTTACGTCGTCTCCCATGAGCTTTTCGTCTTTATCAAGCTTTTTTTGGAGTTTAGGGTTTTTTTCAAGGAACTTATTCAATACGAAAGTAAGCGCATTCTTAAAACCGTCAAGATGTGTGCCGCCTTCATGCGTGTTTATGTCATTTACATAAGAATAAATGTTTTCCGCATATTCATCGGTATATTGAAGGGCCAGTTCTGTAATAACGTCGTTTTCTTCACCTTTTATAAAAACAGGTTCTTCCGGTATTACTTTTTTGTCCTCGTTCAAATAATGAACAAACTGTGTTATTCCGCCTTCAAATTGAAAAACTTCTTCTTTTGGATTTTCTAGCCGCTCGTCACGAAAAACAATTTTTATACCACTGTTCAAAAAGGCGAGTTCTCTCAACCTTTTTGATAATGTACTGTAATTGTATGTGGTTGTTTCAGTAAAAATCGTGTTATCGGCTTTCCACCGTATTACGGTTCCGTGCTTGTCAGAAGTTCCTGTTTCTTCTACTTTTGTCTGTGGGATACCCTGCGCATACTTTTGGCGGTATTCTTTTCCATCTCTATAAACTATAGCTTCCATCCAGTTTGAAAGCGCATTTACGCAGGAAACACCTACACCGTGTAATCCACCTGAAACTTTGTAAGAACCTTTGTCAAATTTACCACCCGCATGAAGCCGCGTCAGTACAAGCTCAAGAGCACTTACACCTTCAGTAGGGTGAATATCTACAGGAATACCGCGTCCATTGTCTTCAACACGGCAAATATCATCTCTTTCCAGTACAACCGTAACTAAATCACAATGACCCGCCATTGCTTCATCTATTGAATTGTCTACAACTTCATAAACAAGATGATGAAGTCCGTCCGGACCTGTTGAACCGATATACATACCGGGTCTTTTACGGACAGCTTCCAAACCTTTTAAAACTTGAATATTATTCGCTGAATATGTTGGTGTCATTTATTTTCCTGCGGGTTATTTAATAAAAGTAGGTAAAAAAAGTATATCTGTATTGCGAAAAAAAGTAAAGACAAGTTATAATAGCCCTATGTCAACTTTTGATTACAGCGTTTTCTGGAAAGAAACCATTAAGCAAATTAAAGATGAATTTGAAAAAAACGGTGATTCTTCTGATTTCTTTATGTGGTTTGAACCAATAAGTTACATTTCATCCTCTCAAAATAAAATCACAGCTTCTGTACCGTCAGGTTTTTTTTCTGACCAGCTTAAAACACGTGGCTATTTGGCATTATTACAATCAAAGATATCTGAACTTTCTGGTCAGGATATTACAATTGATTTTACAATTTCAAAATCTCCTATAACCAATAAAAAAGATTCTTCCTCAGTTTCAGATAAAAAATCTGAAAAAACTGTTTCTGTAAATAAAACTACAGAAGTACATCACCCTCTATTAAAGGAAGAATATACATTTGACAAATTTGTTAAAGGTGATAACAATTCTTTTGCCTACAATGCTGCACTTGCTATATCTAAAAATCCTGGCAAAGCATATAATCCGGTTTTGATATATGGTGGTGTAGGACTTGGGAAAACACATCTTATGCAGGCTATTGGAAACGAAATTTTTTCCAAAAGCAACGGAAAATCAAAAATCATATATATTACAGCTGAAAACTTTACAAATGAGTTTATCCAATCTATCTCCGGTAATAAGATGACTGAATTCAAAAACAAATATAGAAAAGCAGATATTCTTTTGATAGATGATATTCACTTTTTTAAAAGCAAAGACGGTACACAAGAAGAGCTTTTCCATACATTTGATGCTCTTTATAATTCAAACAAACAACTCGTTTTTACCTGCGATCGTCCTCTTGCTGAAATAAAAAATATATCCGACAGACTTCGTTCGAGATTTGAACGCGGGTTGAACGTTGACCTTGCTCCACCAGATTTTGAAACAAGACAGGCAATTCTCGAAAAAAAGCTTGAAGGGAAAAGCGTAAGAATCCCAAAAGATGTTCTTCAATTAATTGCAAGGAATGTTTCTTCAAACGTCCGTGATCTTGAAGCATCCTTAACAAAACTCATAGCTTATTCAGAACTTGTAGGAAAAGAAATAACACTTGAAATAGCTCAACAACAACTTAAAGATACCTTTGGCTCGCCAAAACAAGGTAATATTTCGATAGAAACTATACAAAAAGTTGTTGCAGAACACTATTCAATTTCATTTGTTGATCTCAAAGGGAAAAAACGTACAAAGAATATTGTTTTTCCAAGACAACTTTCAATGTACATAACAAAAGAACTTACAGAATATTCAACAACGGAAATAGGTGCCGAATTCGGTGGTAGAGATCATACAACTGTTATGCATTCAATAGAAAAAATAGAAGAAGATATAAAAGCAGATCCTTCTCTTAAACAAATAATGGAAACACTCAAAAGAAAGATTTATGACTTTAAAAAACAGTAAAAACTGTTATTTTTTTGTATGAAAATTGTGGAAAAGATGTTATTATTTTTCATGTGATGTGTAAATGTGGATAAATTTACAAAAACTTTTTTGAATTATCCTATTTATATATCATTTTATTTTATTAATTTATATTAGTTATACAGTTATCAACAAACCTTATTACTATTATTATTTTTTATATATAAAAAATAAAAAGGAGATATTATGAAATTCAGATTTGACAGAGACGCAATGATAAAAGAAATATCAATTGCACAGGAAATAATATCAACAAAAAATGTGGTATCAATTCTTTCCAATGTATATTTTTCAGCAAGTTCAAATGCTCTCACAATAAGAGCAACAGATATAAAAATAAATTTTGAAACTCAAATTCCTGTAGAAATAGATGAAGAAGGTTCAACAACAGTATTCTGTGACAAATTCCTTAACATTTTGAATTCATTGCCTTCAGGTGAAATTGAATTTGTTCAGAATGATAGTGGTATTGTAATTACACCCACAAGTAAAAAAGTAAATTTTAGACTCAAAAGCATAGCTTCTGACAAGTTTCCTGAATTCTCAACAACTGGTAATTATAATTTTTTTGAAATATCTTCTGCAGACTTCAAAGAGATGGTCAATCAAACTATTTTTGCAGTATCTGATGATCAAGCCCGCTATTTTATGAACGGTGTTTATTTTGTAAAAGACGGAAACAATCTTGTTATGGTTGCAACGGATGGAAGAAGACTTTCAATAATAAAGAAAGAAATCGCTCAGAATATTGAAGATTTTGAAGGTGTAATAATACCGCCGAAAATCCTTAATATCATCATAAGAAGAGCTTCTTCTGAAGGAAATATTAAAATAGCAGTTGCTGATAAAAACATCTTCTTTAACTTTTTGAACTACAATTTTTCTTCTGTTCTTATTGATGGACAGTTTCCTAATTATCAGAGAGTTATACCCGAAAATCAGGCCAATGTATTCGAAATTCAAAAAAGCGATATGGTAGAAGCATTAAAACGTGTATCGCTTTTGACTGAACAAAAGACACGCAAAATCAATTTTGAGATTGAACCCGGAAAACTTACAGTTGTATCCCAGGAATCCGATATCGGTACTGCAAAAGAAGAAATACCCTGCAAATATGACGGTGAATCTATAAGCATCTCATTCAACTATTTGTACATTGAAGAACCTTTGAAGGTCATGAACAGCGAAAGAATTTGCTTTGAGTTTACAGAAAAAATGAAGGCAGCAACACTCAGAACAGAACCAAAATCAGATTCTATTCATATCATAATGCCTATGATGGAGTAAGGCCGAGTGCCGTTTCAATACATATCCTGTACTAATTTTCGCAACCTGGACAACAAACCTATTGATTTGTACGAAAAAGAAGTCTTTTTTGTCGGCGAAAACGGACAGGGAAAAAGCAATCTTCTTGAATCGATTTATTACTCTGCTTACGGTTCGTCTTTCAGAACAAGAACAGATTCCGAAATAGTCAGACACGGTGAAAACTGCTTTAGTCTTAGAGCTGTTTTTAAAGATGAAAGTGATAAAATAAACAACATCAATATCTATTTTGAAAACAACAGAAAACGCATAGAAAAAAACGGAAAAATTCTTTCTGACAGAAAAGATTTAATATCTGTAATTCCTTGTATTTTGTTCTGCCATGAAGACTTGGATTTTGCTTCCGGTGAACCCGAAAAAAAACGTTTTTTTATTGACCAATCGATAGCATTGATTGATGTTCTTTATGTTAATACTATGCGGAACTATAAAAAGATATTGAAATCCCGCAATATTCTATTGAAAGAGCGTAATTATACACTGCTTGAAACATTGAACTGCCAGCTTGCCGAAGCAGGACTTGAGATAAAAAACAAACGCAGGAATGTGGTATCACAATTCAACCGTTTTTTCAGTAACTTGTATAAGGAAGTCACAGGAATCACGAATGTTTCGGTATTCTACAATCCATCATGGAAAGCAGAAAATGTACCTGAAATTCTTTCAATTCTCGAACAAAAGGAAGAAGTAGACAAAGCTATGGGAACAACGATGTCCGGTCCTCACAGGGATATGATAACATTCGTAAAAGATGAAAAACCCTTTGTTCCGACAGCATCGACAGGACAAAAACGTCTTTTGTCCATTCTTCTGAGAGTTTCGCAGGCTATTTACTGCTCGGCTTTTACTGGAAAAAAACCTGTTTTTCTTATGGATGATGTGTTGCTTGAACTTGATCCGCAAAAAAGACAAAAAGTAACTTCACTTCTACCGGAATACAATCAGCTTTTTTGTACGTATCTTCCTGGTGAACCTTATGAAAAATATAAAAGACAGAATACTAAAGTTTATTTTATAGAAAATGGAACATGGCATGAATAGAGATTATAAAAATGTAAAAGAATTGATTAACAGACTTTTCGAAAATATAAATATAGATGATAAAAACAAACCTGTACAAATTATAAACGTTTGGAAACAAGTTGTCTCTTCAATATATGAAAACGGACCTCAAATGGCAGATCATAGCAGAGTTATTGATTTTAAAAATGGAATTTTACTTGTTGAAACGGATCATTCCGGCTGGACACAGCTTTTACAGCTCAACAGTAAATATATTCTCAAAGGCTTGAGAATGAAATTTCCCGAGTTGGAAATAAAAACTATGCACTATAGACTTCATGGACAGGATTTTATTCTGCCTGACAAAATCGAAAAGCAAGCGGAAAATCCGAGACAAAACAAGCCTATAGAAGATGATGAAATAAACAATTTGTTTGAATCTATAAAAAATAGTATAAAAGAAAGATAAAAAGTTGTTGACCAATTAAAAATATCCATTTATACTGATTTTCCAACATTTGAAAATCAAAAGATTCTCAAAAGGAATCTTAACATAAAGGAGACGTGTTCATGAAAAGGACATATCAACCAAGTAAAGTAAAACGTAACAGAAAATTCGGATTCCGCGCCCGTATGAAGACAAGAGGTGGTCGCCTCGTACTTAAACGTCGCAGACAGAAGGGTCGTTATAAGCTTACTGTTTCTGATGAAAAGAAGCCTTACTGATTAAGGTAAATGATTACGGACTTTCATAAAACCGGTTTTTTCAGAAAAAACGAACATCTGAAAAAGCCGGAAGATATCAAAAGTCTTTTTAAGGAAGGAAGAAAAATAAGCACCGACGGTGCTAAACTATTTTTCAAAAAGAGTACGAATCCTTTTAACAGGATTTGTTTTGCTCTTCCACGCGGTTATGGTACAGCAGTCCAACGAAACCACTCTAAACGACTGAGCCGCGAAGCCTATCGTCAAGTAAAATCACACCTGAACACCGGATATGACATGATTTTATTGGTATACCCGGGAAAAGACTCGTTCAGCACGCGGTGTGAACAAATAAGATATCTTTTTAAGAAAGCCGGTATTTTCATAATATGAAGAAACTATTGTCGCGTATCTTATGTGTTTTAATCCGCGCTTACCAAGTCGGAATATCTCCATTATTTCCTCGCAGTTGCAGGTTCTATCCTACATGTTCTCACTATGCACATGAAGCAATCCAAAAATACGGCGCATACAAAGGAAGTTATCTGGCAGTAAAACGCATTTTACGATGTCACCCATTCAACAGGGGCGGTTATGATCCTGTACCTTAAAAACTGCTCATTTTAGGAGTTTTTATCGATGGAAAAAAATACAGTCTTGGCAATTCTGCTGTCTGCCATTGTATTGATCGGAAGTGTTTATATTCAGCAACGGTTTTTTCCGCCTGCAGAACCAGCAGCCGGAACGCAGACAACAGAACAGACTGAAGTACAGTCTTCTGTTTCGCAGGAAGAAATAAAAGCTGCAGACAGTATCAGTCTTATAAGCTTTGATGAAGAAGAACCCGCAGAAGAACAAACATTCAAAATCACAACAAATCTTGTAGAAGTAACCTTTACAAATCGCGGCGGCGATATAATCTCGTACAAGCTTTTGGAACACAAAGACCGCAATGAGTATCTGCAGATGGCAGACAACGTTACGGCCAAAAACAGAGCATTTTCTTTAGCCCTTGGCGATTACAACAATGCGGCTGTTGATGAAATATTCAATGTAAAAAGAATAGACGAAAACACAATCGGCTTTTACAAAAAGATGAAAATTAAAAACTCAGATGGAACCGAAGGTGTTTTTACTTTGGTAAAAAGATATACATTTGAACCAGATGATTATGTTTTTAAGCTTGATGTTCTTATTGACGGTGAAGAGAATATGTATGGTCTTAATATAAACAATGCAGGCTATACGCTTATGACATCACCTCAAATAGGACCATATTTTGTTCAAAAACAGAATAGATATGAATATCGTTCTTTTATGGCATATACGAATAATAAAAATAAAAAGCAGATGCTACAACCGGGACAGACAAAATTATATGACAAAGAATTTGCCTGGGCAGGCGTTGGAGGCAAATACTTTATAATATTAGTAGTTCCTTCAACACAGGATTTTAAGAACGCATTTTATTCAACACGTTACGATTCAAATCCAGACTATGCAAATGCCCAGCTCATGCTGACAAGAAACGCATTTTCCGGTCAAAAACTGCAGGATTCTTTCTATATATATGTTGGTCCTCGAACCGAAAAAACTCTTAAACGTTATAATAACGCATCAGATAATAAATGGAATCTGGCATCGCTGCATTTGAACGACAGTATGGAAACAAGCAGTATGTTCGGCTGGTTGGAAACAATCCTCAAATGGATACTTGAAATCTTCTACAAGCTGATTCCAAACTGGGGTGTTGCCATCATCCTGATGACCATTTTCATCAAACTTGCATTCTTCCCGCTTACAAAGAAAAGCTCCGTAGGCACTTTGAAAATGCAGGAAATGCAGCCGCGTATAAACGAGATTCAGACAAAATACAAAGACAAGCCCGAAAAAATGAATCAGGAAATGGCAAAACTGTACCAGGAAACAGGCTACAATCCTATTTCCGGTTGTCTGCCGCTTTTGATCCAGTTCCCGATAATCATCGCAATGTACAACCTGTTCAACAACTACTTTGAATTCCGTGGTGCAATGTTTATCCCTGGATGGATTTCGGACCTTTCAAAAGGCGATACAATTTATAGTTTCAAATTCAATATGCCTTTCGGAATGGGCAACGAACTGCACATCCTGCCGATTATCTATGTTGCTTCACAGTTGGTTTTCAGTAAGGTAACTCAGGCAACAACACCGGGTCAGCAGAATAATGCTTCTATGAAGATCATGATGTACGGTATGCCGATATTCTTCTTCTTTATTCTTTACAACGCACCGTCCGGATTGATTTTGTACTGGACATTGAGTAACTTTTTGCAGTTGGTTCAGCAGCTGATTATAAACAAGTTTATGAAAGAAAAGAAAGCTGAACTGCAACTTGTAAAAACAAACGGTAAAAAATAACTATCAACAGACTGAGAGGTGATAAAATGACATATGAATATGAAGCTAAATCAGAAAAAGAAGCCATCGAAATGGCTGCTGCAGAACTGGGACTCGAGAGAGACCAGTTTGATGTAGAGATTCTTGAAACCCAGAAAAACGGTATTTTCAAGAAAGGCTTTGTAAAAATAAGAGTTCACACTGTAGATACAATCCACAGCCACAGCGATTCAGAGTTTGACGGTGCAATGCCAAAGAACACAAAGCTGTTTGCAGATCCTGTTCCAAAAGATGAATTCGAAGCAAAACTTATAGACTTTGTAAAAACAATGATCGACAAAATGGGCTACGACGTAAAAGTAGACATTATGTTCCGCGAGGACAAAAAAGTCGGTTTGCGCCTGGTATCATCACATTCCCCGATCCTCATCGGAAGAAAAGGAAAGAACCTTGATGCGCTGCAGCTTTTGGCAAACGTTTATGCAGGCCGCCTTGGACACGAAGAAACAAGAATCATACTTGATTCCGAAAACTACCGCATCCGCCGGGAAGAATCCCTTGTACGCCTTGCCTACAACACAGCTGACAAAGTAAGAACTTCAAGAAGCTCCATTCTGCTTGAACCGATGAATCCTTTTGAAAGAAGACTCATTCATACAACATTAAATGATATCAGTGATGTTGAAACCAAAAGCGAGGGAGATGGTTTATATAAACAGGTAAGAGTTATTTACAAAGGGAGTAGATAATTGATAAGAAAACTTATTGCTGTTTTATGTGTTCTTCTCTTTGATTTCAGCCTTTTGGCAGCTGAAAAACTGACTTTGGAAGATATTTTTTCAGCCGATGTGGCAGAAGAACTTAGAAAAGAAAAGAAAATCGAAAAAACGGTTTATATGGAAGAATATGAACCGAATCTCGTTCCAAAAACTGCTATCGGAAAAACATTGCCGTCTCTTTGGGCAGACAGTGGAAAAACATCAAAACCTGTCTTCTATTATGAAGCATTAAAGTATTATGAAAAGAAAACTCCGACAGAAGCCGGCGCAGAAATCGACGATATTTCTGTCATACTGCGGTCTATCTCTTCTTTGGAAGGCATGGAATACTATTCTCCAAGCCGCAAAAAGATGAGAACCCTCTATGACGAGTCCTACGTTATCGCAAGTCCCGAAGACAAAACAAAAGTTCCCGATCCTGTTGAAGGTAACGCTGACGGGGTTTCTCTGTATGCGATACAAAAAGACTTAACATTCGGACGTTATGTTTACAAATACGATTACAGACAAAACGAAAAAGAAGTTTTGACAATCTGTTCCAATTACGATGCAATCCGCTTTTTAGGGATCCCTATAATCAAACCTGAAGATTTGATCATTTCTATTGAAATTGTAGATCTCGGTGATTCTATGGTTCTTTATGCGCTAGTAGAATCTGATGTTGCATCTGTATCGATGATCGAGAACAAATTAAAAAAATCTTTTGCCGCCAGGGTAGAAGCCTTATCTGTCTGGTTTGAAGAAATGTATTCAAAACTGAATTCATAAATAACTTACAAATTTTGCATTGGAGGTAATTATGAAAAAAATAGTATTATTTTTTGTTTTGGCTTTTTCAATATTATCATTTGGAGGATGCGATTCAATGGAAAGCAGTTTAAAACTGATAGAAGGCAAAGAAGGTGTTTTTGCTATAATTGAAGCAACAAAAGGAAATATCATCCTACAGCTTTATTACAAGGAAACACCTTTGACCGTAACAAACTTTGTAGGTCTTGCTGAAGGGACACTCGATGCAGCCAAGGGCAAGCCCTATTATGACGGACTTAAATTTCACAGAGTAATCAGCCGTGCAAACGGAGATAAACAGGATTTTATGATTCAGGGTGGTGATCCAACTGGAACAGGAATGGGTGGACCAGGGTATCGTTTTGCCGATGAAATCGTACCAAGTCTCAATTTTTCAAGTCCTGGTGTTCTGGCAATGGCAAATGCCGGCGCGGGAACAAATGGCAGCCAGTTTTTTATTACTCAAGTAGCCACACATTGGCTTGATGGAAAACATACAATTTTCGGTCGTGTAATTGCAGGACAGAATGTGGTCAACAAGACTCTGCAGAATGATGTAATGAAAAAGATTACGATTGTCAGACAGGGTGCCGAAGCAGAAAAGTTTACAGCAACACAGGCTGATTTTGATAGAATTGTAAAAGAAACCGAAACCAAAAAACGGACACAGCTTACAGCATTGATGGACAAATACTCAGACGGTTTTGAAAAGCTCGAGAATGAACTCAGATACAAAATAGTTAAAGAGGGTAAAGGTGACAAAATCGGAAAGGGAAAAAGCGTAACCTGCAAGTACAAGGGTTACTTTCTCAATGGTCGTGTTTTTGATAGCACAGACATGCATGATGATCTTGAATTTGAGACAGCATCCGGAAACATGATTCCAGGTTTTGATCTGATGGTTCAGGACATGAAACTCAATGAAAAACGCACAGTGCTTTTGCCACCGGATCTCGCATACGGTGACAGAGGTGCTGGAAACGTTATTCCGCCTAATACTCCGATTATGTTCGACATTGAAGTAGTCGAAGTAGCAGACTGATAAACCGTTTTTAATATAAAAAAGGCTGTCCATAATGGGCAGCCCTTTTTTTATCCTATGTTGATTACATAAGCACCGCTTTTTATGTCTATCGGCAGCTTGTCGGCCTTTTCAGGCGAAATGCTGACCAAAAGCTCAACACCGCTTTTCAGTTTTAGGGTAGGGCTTCCCGTCACAAGAACCAAACCAAGTACAGAACAGGCGTATCTGCCGACAATGCCGCCAGGCAGTTTGATAACATCCGAAAAAACCCGTAGCGTAAGATATCTTTTTTCCTGCAGCTTTTTAAAATTCGAAGCAAAAACAAAGGACAACGTAACGTCTTCCTTGGGCAAAAAAGCTGCAGTCGAAAGCTCAGTCAGCTTTTTGGGAGCATACTTTGTGTCCAGCGTAAAGTGACACCACTTTTTGCTGTTTGCGCCGCCCATCGGACAATGTTCGCTGTGTGAGCACGGTGCCACAACCGAAAAATCGCTTTTGACAAAATTATTTCTGAGCAGCGACACAAAATGCGAGTCTTTGGGTATGCCCGGTTCAATGATCAGCACAGCCGCATTCTTATCCGCATACGACAACAGAGTTCGCGTGTATTCCTTTGAAAGCGCAATCAGCGATTTTTCCGAATTCTGTATCAACTCGTTGAACATGTTTGCGCAAGTGACAAAAGATACCTTTTGCTTGATTTCCGTAGTAATGTTGCCCTTAACGCGGACAATCTTCCACGGATCACTGTTGTTGGATGCAGGACAGGCAGCTGCTGCAGAAAGGAACAATTCTTCGCCGAGTTTGAGCGCGGTCTGCGAGATGTCCAGAACATAAAAGGTAAGGTTGAGATTACGCAGTTCCGGGCGGGAAAGCCACAGAGCGATCGGTATTGTCAATGGACCGGATCCGATATCAAGGGCAAAGGAATTCGATTTTAAAAAGCTAAAAGCATCTTCCGGAAAAGACGAGAACAGCGAGGTGAACCGGTATAGATTCCACCACTGAAAATAGTGCGCATAAGCCAGCAGATTGATTTGACTGTTCATATAGCCGAGCCTGCGGTCCGAGCGTTCGTCGGTAAGCTGGTGCGACAATTCGTTTATGTTTTTGGGCAGCTGCTGGAGTTGCTTGGCACTGAGCGGATAAACGCTTTGAATCGCCGAGTCAAAGTTATTCAAAAACGAAGAAGCATCCGCCGGAATGCGGCCAAAAAGCGAACTTGTAATTTTGTATGGATAGGCGGCAGACCTTTCCTTTTTTGTTGCAGGAGAACCCTTTTTGGGTACGGATTTGTTTTGTGGTTGAACAACCTTTTTGGGCTTTTTCTTTGTGGCAAGATTTTTGTAAAAAGGTGTGCCGTTATTTTTCTCCATCGGGTTCCTCACCTTTTTGTGCCTGTATAATCCTGTAAATGTCTATCAACTCGTTTTTGAGCATGTTGATTTCTTTGACAAGATTTGTTTTGTCGGAATTGGTCGCTTCCAGAACAAGCTGTTCCTGCGCACCCTCAACAGTGTATTTTTTCTCTTGTATCAGATGCTTGAGCCTCAGGATTATCTGCACATCCCTCGAAGAATAGAGCCGCCTGCCGAATGAGTCTTTTTGCGGTGACAAAAACGGAATGTTGTCTTCCCAATAACGCAGAACATGAGATTTTACGCCTGTAAGTTTTTCAACTTCACCTGTCGTCAGCGCGGCCATTCGAATTCCTTCGGGACTCTCGGGATTTTTCGTAAGATTCCCACTTTTTGCGGCTTGCTTTTAGTTCAAGTTCAACAGGTATCTGCGAAAATCCCAAATCGTTGCGGATCCTGTTTTTTAGGAATGTGAGGTAGGTGTTCGGTACAACTTCCGGGCGGGTACAGAAAATCAGAAACTTTACGGGATTTGTGCTTGTCTGCACAATGTAGCGAACCTTGAACCGGCCTGCAAGGCTTGCCGGCGGTGGATAAGACTGAACCCACTCTTTCAATGCGTTGTTCAAAATTCCTGTTTCTATTTTTTTGGAAAGCTGTCCGTATATTTCTATCGCCTTGTCCAAAAGGTTCTTTACACCTTCACCCTTAAGGGCTGACAAAGGCAAAACCGGAGCATAGCTCATCTGCCCGAACATTATCTTGATGTTTTCTTCGGTCTTTCGGAACGTCTTTTTGTCCTGTTCCTGCGTATCCCACTTGTTAAGGACAAAGATAACGCCCAAGCCTCTTTCGCAGGCAAGCGCGATGATTTTTTTGTCCTGTTCCGCCAAGCCTTCCTGCGCATCTATCATATGAAATACGATGTCGGCTGAGTCCAGAGCTTTGATTGCCCTGTTTACGGAATAATACTCGACGTTTTCGGTAACCTTGGACTTTTTACGTATACCGGCTGTGTCTATGATATGGAACTTTGTATCGCGGTATTCAAAATCACCCTCAACGATGTCTCTCGTCGTTCCGGCATAGTTGCTCACGATTGAGGCGTTTGAATGTGTAAGCCTGTTGGAGAGTGTGGATTTGCCGGTATTGGGTTTTCCGATGATGGCGATTTTGATGCGTTTTTCTTCTTCACCTTCTTCGACGGCTGAAAAATCCAAATGCTTTATGATTTCTTCTTCGAGTTCGGGGATGTGGTCGCCGTGTTCGGCACTGATAAAAAGCAGCGAATCAAAACCGTACTGGTAAAAATTGTAGGCTTCTTCCTGCAGACGGCCGCCCTCTGTTTTGTTTACGGCAGCGATTACCTTGTTCCAGTATGGGCGGAGCAGGGCAAGGAATTCTTCGTCCTCGGCCGTCACCGTTCCGGCTTCGAGCAAGAGGAGAATCAGGTCAGCCTTTTTAAGCGCCTCAAGGGATTTTTCAACTACAAGCTCATCCAGCATGGCTTCTGCAGTGCCGTTTTCGCGCTCAAGCTTGAATCCGCCTGTGTCCATAAGCCTTACGGGGTAACCGCCGATAAAGCAGTCTTCTTCAATAGGATCGCGTGTTACACCGGGAGTAGGGTCGGTTATTGCCCTGCGGTATGAGAGCAGCCTGTTGAACAAGGTTGATTTGCCCACATTAGGGCGGCCGGCGATTACAAGCAAAGGCAGGTTGTGATATTTTTTTTCCGGATCAAAGGGAAGGGTATTTTCAGGTTCTGTATTTTCTTCGTTCAATGGGATTTCGATATCTTTCATTTATCAAGTTTCCGTTTTAGTTCTTCATTGATTTTTAAAGCAGTATTGGTTCTCAGGGCTTTTTTTGCAATCTGCTCCAATTCCGTGGCGGTGTACCTGCTGAGAATGTCCTTTGCGGCGGGTATCATGGCGCAGCTCATACTCAACTGGTCTATTCCCATTCCTGCCAAAAGCATGAGACCCTCTGGCCGGGAAGCAAATTCACCGCAGACCGAGACAGGAATCCGGCGTTTTTTGGCGTTTTTGACGGTTGTATTGATAAGGCGCAGAACGGCAGGATGGGTCTCGGCATAAAGTGACGAAACCTTGCTGTTGTCCCTGTCTACGCTGAGCGAATACTGTGTGAGGTCGTTCGTTCCGATTGAAAAAAAGCTGCACTTTTTGGCAAGAAAGTCTGAGACGATGGCGGCAGATGGTGTTTCTATCATTACACCGAGCGGAACATCTTCGGTAAAGGGCAAGCCTTCTTTTTTGAGAGAAGCCTTTACGGTCTTTACAAGCTTGAGGATGATTTCGACCTCGTCACAGCTTGTAATCATCGGGAACATGATTTTGAGTTTTCCGTAGACGCTTGCACGGTACAGCGCACGTAGCTGTGTGATAAAAAGCTCTTTGTTGTCCAGACAAAAGCGGATACCGCGCCAGCCGAGCAGAGGGTTTTCTTCGTCCAGGCCTTTGTAGTCGGCATTCTCGATTATCTTGTCGGCACCGATGTCCAGCGTGCGGATTGTAACGGGCTTGTCTTTCATCGTCTGGAGAACGCTTTTGTATGCCAAAAACTGTTCTTCTTCGGTGAGAAGGCGGTTTTCTTTTATAAAAAGGAATTCGGTACGGAAAAGCCCGATACCGTCAGCGCCCTGTTTAAGTGCTGTTTGTGCTTCTTCGGGGGAACTTATGTTTGCAAAAAGCGAAACAACAAAACCGTCTTTTGTTTTTGCGGGCTGTTTTTTGAGTGCGGAAAGACGGCGGCTCTGCGAAAGTTCCTGCTGTTCCTTTTTGGAATATTCTTCCAAGGTGGTTTTGTCCGGGTCGAGAATGACGATTCCCTTTGCGCCGTCGACAATAACTTCGTCATTCATGGCGGCTGATTTTGGAAAAGCGCTGAGCCCGAACACAGCCGGAATGCCATAGTTGCGTATCAGGATAGCAAAGTGGCTGTTCGGTCCGCCTTCCTGCAGGATAACGGCAAGAGGCTGCTTTTTTTCGAGAGCGACGGCATCGGTCGGCTGCAGGTTTTTGGCAAAAACAACGGCGTTCTGCGGGATGTTATCAAAGTTGTGTTTTTCGGAACCGTTCAAAATTTGGACAACACGTCCGTATACGTCGCAGATGTCGTCGGCGCGCTGTTTGAGGTAATCGTTGTTGGCCGCGATGAGCATTTCCGCTGACTTGCGGTATTTGGTAAGAACAATGTAGCTGATGTTCAAGAGACGGCTTGTAAATTCCTTTTTTATCTCGTCGATAAAAACCTGGTCTTCGAGCATCATTTTGTAGCTTTCAAAAATCTTCTTTTCATCGGGATTGTCGGAATCCGACATGGACTGCAAATCGTTTTTTACTTGCTGAACGGCATTCAAAAAAAGGTTCCACTGTGGTTCAATTTCTGACGGCTTGATACTGTTCTTTGAGATTTCTGTTTCATTTCTGTCAGGAATAATAAAAAGCCTGCCTTTGCGGCAGCCATTGGAAACCGGAATACCATTTACAATGTTCATAAAAACCATAATACCAGTGCGCGCGCATGCTGTCAAATACAGTGATGACAATCTCTTTTTGTTGTATTATAATTCAAATGTTATGGCACAAAAAAAATCAAATTCACCTGTTGTTTTGTTTTGTATTGTTTTTGGAACGATAATTATCGCTCTTTTTTTGGTTAATGCGAACAAAATAAAGAATGTTCTTGACGAGACAAAGTTCTTTGAATCAGTATTCGGAAAACAAACAACAACAATCCAGGTTGATGAAGAAGACACCTCCGAACCGGTTGAATTGGACATAAAGAACAATACCGAAGCCGTAACAATTCCTCTCCAGACAAACACAGGAACCCCGGTCGACATCACAGCCGTAACCGAAGACACCGGAAACGAAGCCGAAGAACAGATCCTCAAAAGCGAAAACGACATTGTTACCGAAGTTGTTCCCGCTGATACAAAAATGACAAAAACCAATCTGTATTTTATGTACATAGACGGAACAGGCTCCCTGCTACGAAAAGCAGTCGAGAGAGAAGTCCCTGCCGCGTCACCTCTGGCACCCGCAATCAAGACTCTCCTGAACGGCCCCAATGCTGAAGAAGAAGGAAAGAACTATGTCTCGCTGATACCGGAAGGTACAAGGCTTATCTCGGCAACGGTAAAAGACAAGGTTGCCTTTTTGAATTTCAACGATGATTTTCAGTGGAACAAATACGGTTCACAGGGCTACTTTGGCCAGCTGATGCAGATTGTCTACACTGCGACCGAATTCAGCACGGTAGAACGTGTACAAATACTTATTGACAGTCAAAAACTCGAGTTTTTGGGCAACGAGGGAATCTGGATAGGTTCACCTCTCTCCCGCAACAGCTTTGATTAACGACACAAAAAAAAGTCACAGAAGAACAAGTTCTCTTCCATTAAAATAGGCTAAGAGTATAAAAAGGGCGAAAAAACCAATTATGATGGAAAAACTAAAATCTATCGTGTATAATTAAACTATGTTTCCTTTTTTCCAAAGATTAAATACTAATGAATCGCGGACAAGATTCATTATACAGTTTACTTCACTTTTTTCACTTGTATATCATGTTATAATTCTTATCCTATGTTTTATCCTCAAAATTTATACTGTTGCTTCTTATAACATAATCAGTGTCAGCGTATTTACTTTTTTGCTTGTTTATTCTTCAAAATGCAAATCATTTATTGCTCCGTATTTGATCGGCTTTAGCGAAATAATTGTGCATCAGATTCTTGCCACATATTTTTTGGGCACTTTTCCCAGCTTTTATTATTTTATCTTGTTGATGGGATTAATGCCTTTTGTTCTTTTTGAGAATAATTTTAAGTTTTCTTTACCTGTTGCTATTATCTCCGGTCTTGTATTTATCGGCTACGAAAACCTTGAAGTTGCACCGAAATATGAGTTGTCACCTTTGCTCGCACAGACATTAAGATATATGAACATGGGTATTACTATAGGCACGATTATTACAATGCTTTTGGTTTTTACACTGGTTGTTTACAGAATCGAAAACAATCTCCAGAATAAAAACGAGTCATTGAATAAAGAAATAAGACTTGCCTCAGTTGTTCAACAGAACTTTTTTAAGCTTGAGCCGATTGAATTCAGTGATTGGGAAGTAGCCTACTACAACTTACCGATGGCAGCTATTTCTGGTGATTTGTTTGATATTTATCACCGGCAGGATACAATAGACGGTATCGGTATATTTGATATTTCGGGTCATGGTCTTGCTTCGGGGTTGGTAACAATGTTGGTAAAAAACATTATACATCAGGAGTTTTACAAAGTTTCAGATACCGATTTGTCAGAAATTCTCAGCCGTATCAATATGCGTATCATTCAGGAAAAGGCTGATATTGAAAATTATCTCACCGGTGTTCTGGTCAGAATGGGTGACGACAAGATTGAACTTGTAAACGCCGGTCATCCTTACCCTATTTTGTACAAATGCAAGCAAAAGGAATGCTTTTTTGTGGAACGGCTGCCAAGTTCCATCGGTGTTATCGGTATGAGCGGTATGGCTGCTTCGTACAAATCTCAGTTTATCAGGATGGATTCGGGTGACGAGCTTATTTTGTACACTGACGGAATTACGGATACCGAAAACGACAAAAAGATGTTGTTCGGGAAAGAAAACTTTGTCAATTCGATTAAAAATCATATTGATTTGCCCGTAAAACAACAAGTTTTGAATATCGCTAAAGATATTTTGAATTTTAGAAATTCTGTACCGTCAAGTGATGATATTACGATGATGGTTTTGAGAAAGAAAATCTGATGCTACCTATCGTAGGAAGATTCGATTCCGAGTTCGGAACGATATTTTGCTACGGTTCTTCTTGAAATGTTCATACCGCTTTCTGACAGAATTTTGGATATTTTTTCATCTGAAAGTTTTTTGTTTTGTTGGTCGGCTTCGCTTAAGATTTGTTTTATTTTTTGTTTTACGGCTTCTTTGGAAATGCTTATGGAATCAGATTTTATAGCTGCTGTAACAAAAAAATAGCGTATTTCAAACAAGCCTCTTTCGCACTGTAGATACTTGCTGTTTGCAATACGTGAAATAGTGGCCTCGTGAACCTGAATCTCGTTTGCGATTTCTTTCATTGCAAGAGGAGCCGGGCTTGAGCTGATGCCCAAGAAAAACTCTTTTTGCTTTTTGATGATGGCTTTTACGGTTTTTATCAAGATGTTGTTTCTGTATTCCAGTGAGTTCAAAAACCATTCTGCATCATTGATATAGTCTTTGACAAATGCCTGCGCCTCGTTCTGATTGTTTTGTTCCTGTAGTTTCTTAAAAAAGGGGGATATTATCGGAACAGGCAGATCTTCCTTTGAGAGTGCCACAATAAAGTGATCTTCAAGCTCTTCCGAGTCGGATTCTTTTTTGACCACATAAACGTCAGGCATGATGTACTGGGTTTTTCGCGTAGAAAACTGCCGTCCCGGATACGGTTCAAGCGAGCGGATAAAGTCCAGGGCGGTTTCTATATCTTTTTGGTTCCATTGCGGAAACTTTGTGTGGATGGCTGAGATTCGGGGATTTTCTAAAAACTCAAAATGGTTCTGCAATATTTCTATGGCAAGGGCAGGGGCGTTTTCGTAAAGCTGTGCCTGCACAAGCAGGGATTCCTGTATGCTGTCGCATGCGGTGCCTGCCGGTTCCAAAGAGCGTACTGCAGTGACTGCCTTGTTTATTTTTGTATCATCGACGGAACCTGCAAAAAGCTCTGAAAACGGGACTATGTTAAAGCCTTTTTCATCAAGGTTCTGTATTATTTTTTCGGCCAGCGCCTTTTCTTCATCATCGAGGGTGGATTCCGCAAGCTGGTTTAAAAGATGGGTTTGCAAGGTTTCAGTATCGTCGGGCAGGCTCTCAAGGTATTTCATATAAGCGTCGCTGTCGGACGCGGTTTTTTGTCTGTCAGGGAGTTTTTCTATTTCGACGGCGGGATCGACTTTTTTGTCGTCGTCCTTGAGTTCCAGGGCGGGATTGTTCTCAACTTCCTGATAAATGTATTCCCGTAGTTCGGCTGCCGGCAAGGTGAGCAGTTTTACGGACTGTATCATTTGCGGAGAAAGTTTGAGTGTCTGTTGCTGTTTTTGCGATATAGACTGATTAAAATCCACGTCAATAACTATAGCATAAATGCGTCATTTTCGATATAGTTTAGTTATGTACGATGAACAAAAGCTTTGCAAATATGGTATTCAAGTACCGGACATTTTAATTCCTTCAAAAAAAATCGATCTTTCTGCATGGTCTGTAATCGCTTGCGATCAGTACACACAGAATTCTGAATATTGGAACAAGGTTGCCGAAAAAGCAAAGGACAAGCCTTCAACCCTTCATATTATCCTGCCTGAGATTTATCTGGAATCTTTAGACCGCCAGGAACGGCTTTCAAAGATCCGCTCAACCATGGAAGAATACTTGGCAAACGGTGTTTTTGACAAACCTTTTCATGGCATGATTTATCTTGAAAGAAAAACAGCTTATGGAAGAACTCGCAAAGGTCTTATAACAGCCATCGATCTAGATGTGTATGAATGGAAGCCTTATACAAAAGCTCCAATCCGGGCAACCGAAGCCACAATTGAATCACGTATTCCTCCAAGAATGGAGATTCGCCGTTCTGCTTCCATTGAAAGTCCGCACATAATGCTGCTTGTCAATGATCCTGCAAAGGCGCTTGTTGAGCAGACCGGCGAAAAAGCAAAGGCAGAAAACGCACTCCAGCTTTATGATACTGATTTGATGTTGGATTCAGGTCACAGCACAGCGTGGGCGGTTCAAAGCGAATCGCTTTATTCGCATATCGAAAAAAGCCTTGCTGCTATTGCAGAACACAACACAGAAGAAGACAATTCTGTTTTTATGTTTGCAGTTGGCGACGGAAACCATTCTCTTGCAACGGCAAAAGCCGTCTGGGAAGAATATAAGAAAGCACATCCAGGTGAAAAAAACCATCCATTAAGATATGCTTTGGTTGAAATTGTTAATATCTATGATACAGGATTGACTTTTGAACCAATTCATAGAGTTCTTTTTTCATCGTTGCCGGAGATGCTCATTAAATATGTTTCTGCCGAACTGTCAGGCAAAGTGTATGAGCTTAAAAACGAAGACGACCTGCTTGCCGAAGTTCAGGAATCGCAGGAAGTTATCGGATTTGTTTATCAGGATGCGGATGGAAAGACCAAATACGTTATGATAGATGCAATTTGTCCTGATTTGGCAGTCAGCTATTTTCAGCCGATTCTGGATACATTTATGTCCATATTCGGTGAAACTGACATCGACTTTATCCACGGTAGTGACGAGATTTTCCGTCTTGGAAAACAGGAAAACACTATCGGAATATTGCTGCCGCAAATTTCAAAGGATACTTTCTTTACCACGCTTTCTTCATGTGGGGTGCTTCCGCGCAAGAGTTTTTCGATGGGCGAAGCCAGCGAAAAGCGGTTTTATCTTGAATGTCGCAAAATAAAATAAGTTTTTACTGAATGGTAAATGATAAAAAAAGACTGTCTGATGTTCAATGAACAAAAGACAGTCTTTTTGTTTTATGAAGAAAAAGCAGTTCTTATTTTGCAAGAATTTCCGCAAGTTCGGGAAGTTCTTCCAGTTCTTTTTTGAGACCTGCGGCACGTGCTTTATTAACGTAGTCCGGGCTCTGGAAAGAATAAGTGAACTTTGTATGAACATCATATGTGCCTTTCATGAGTGCATAGGCATCTTCTGTCATAACAAGCTCTTCATCTGTAGGGATTACAAAAATCTTTACTTTGGAATCATCTGCACTTATGCAGGTTTCGGCATTGCTTGAATTGGCAATCTTGTTCTTGCGCTTGTCAAGCTTGATTCCTAAGAATTCCAGACCTTCAAGACATTTTTCGCGGATAATCGGAGAATGTTCACCGACGCCTGCTGTAAATACAATGGCTTCTGCGCCACCTAAAGCTGCCATATATGCACCAAAATATTTTTTGAGACGGTAGCTTTCCATCTCGACTGCAAGGGTTGCTTTGGGATCACCGTTTTCCATTGCTGATACAACATCGCGGCGGTCTGTGTATTTGCCAGTAATACCGAGCAGACCGGATTTTTTGTTCATGGCAGTATCCATCTCTGCAGGAGTCATGCCTGTTTTGCGCATGATATAGAAAGGAAGTGCAGGATCCATGTCGCCGGTACGTGTACCCATTACGAGTCCTTCAAGCGGGGTGATACCCATTGTTGTATCAAAGCATTGTCCGTTTTTTACTGCGCACATGGAAGCACCGTTACCGATGTGGGCTATGATGACATTTGTGTCTTTCGGCTGTTTGTGCAAAAGAACAGAAGCACGTTTTGCCGTATACAAGAAAGAGGTTCCGTGGAATCCGTAACGGCGTGCTGCATATTTTTCGTACCATTCATGTGGAATGGCATACATATAGGATGATGGTGGCATTGTCTGGTGCCATGCTGTATCCATAACTGCGCAGTGCGGTACGTTTGGCAGAACTTTTTGTGCTGCTTCGATACCCATGATGTTTGCCGGGTTATGAAGCGGTCCTAGATCCTGAACGGAACGGAATGTTTCGAGAATTTCAGGTGTAACAATAACGGATTTGGTAAATTTATCACCGCCATGAAGTACCCGGTGTCCGACGGCTTTAATAACGTTCATGTCACTGATTACACCGTGTTCTTTGTCGGTAATGGCGGAAATGATCAGTTCAATAGCTTCCTTATGTGTGGGACAAGGGCTTTCTTTTACGAATTTATCTTTGCCCTTTGCCTTATGAGTAATAACAGAGCCTGGCTGTGTAACACGTTCTACAACACCGCTTGCCAGAACATCTTTGTTGTCCCAGTCATAAACCTGATATTTTGCAGATGAGCTTCCGCAGTTTAATGTGAGAATAACCATAATAAACCCTCAATAATAAGTATATGAATTCTTGCTTTGATTATAAAACAAATAAAAAAACTTTGAAAGTAGGAAAAATTCTTATGCATGTACAGGACAATAAAAATTCCCCTTGTAAATATTGACTTTTGGGGTTATCATTACTTATCATGAAGCAAGTTTTGATTATTGATGAAGAATCTCCCTACAAAGACTATATAAAGGAAAAACTGACAACTGAAAAAATCGGAGTAGAGACAACATTCAATATACGTGATGCTTTTACCCGTATTATGTCTGTTTTGCCGGATGTTATAGTATTGAATGTTTCTTTTCCTTATCCAGAACTTGTAGGTTTTTTGGAACAAAAAAACTCAAATCCAAATTCAAAAAAAATACCTCTTATTTTGATGGGACCTCCGATTGAAAGCGACCAACAGATTCAACTGGGCAATTATAACGTTATCCGCTATTTTGCAGCTCCTCTGAATATGGATGTATTTTTTAATGCTTTGTCACGTGTTCTTAAGGTTCCGATTCCGCTGGATCCAACAACTTGCTTTTTGGAAACGAAAGTCAGTAATGGCATTATATTTATAGAAATTGCAGGTGGAATGAACATTGATAAGATGGCAATGCTTAAAGGCAAAATTTCTGAGCTTATCCAGCTTCACAAAATGCAAAATCCTAAAGTCATTGTTATTATGTCGGCTTTGAATCTGAGTTTTGTAGACGGATGCAATCTTGAAACGCTCATAACCAATGTTATTGCCAATTCGCATATACGTCCGAAGATGGTCAAATTTGTATCGTCGGATTCTTTTACACGTAAATTTGTTGCGGGGCATCCGGAATTCAGCGATCTGGAAATTGTACCCAGTCTGGACAGAGTAATTTTTGGTATGGTTACACAGCCGATAGAAAGCTATAATCCGCAGGATCTGATAATGGAAACTATGATGAATGGTCAGTCAGTGGATGAAGGTTTGTTCCAGCTGCGCTTCTTCTCCGAAACAGGTAAAAAACCGACTGCCCAGGCAGAAATTCCAAAAGCAAAAATTGCAATCGTTGACAATGATATAACCTCCCGCCTGGCGATTGCCCAAGCATTTAAGACGGTAAAAATGGAACCTGAGTTGTTTGACAACGGTTCAATGTTCCTGAATGCGGTAGGTCAAAAAGTATATGATGCAATTATTCTTGATATAAATCTGCCTGATATTTCGGGCTTTGATATATTGGCAACTCTCAAGGAAATAGCATATTCAGCTACAATCATTGTGTATTCGGCAGTCAGCCAGAAGGAAGTGGTTATCCAGGCTTTGGGTTTGGGAGCAAAGAGTTATTTGGTAAAACCGTTGCAGCCGCTTCAGGTCATAAAAAAGACTGTAGAGTTGATAAACATCCAGCATTTGTAATATGAAAAACAAGCAGGCGCAGGATTCTTCGAGAGAAACCGCTCGAAACCTTTTTTTGGCAAACATCACACATGAGCTGCGAACCCCTATCCAGACAATAATCGGTACAATGGAACTGCTGAGTGAAACTCAGCTTGACAGCGAACAGAACGAATATGTCCGTCAGGTAAAATTCAGTGCTGACGTTTTGTTGTCGCTTGTAAACGACTTTTTGGATTTTTCAAAGCTGGAATCCGGCAAGTTCCGTCTTGAGTACATTCCGTACAGCCCTTTGGCCTTGGTTGAGCAAACTGTTGATTTGCTGGCTATTGAGGCTTACAACAAAAAAATTGAAATCATAACAGATATAGACTATTCCCTGCCCGAAAAAATAATCGGTGATCCGACCCGCGTTCAGCAGATCCTGCTTAATCTTATCAAGAATGCCGTAAAGTTTACGCCTTCCGGTTATGTACAGATATCGGTGAATGCCGATAAGGCAAAAAAGACAATCACTTATGAAGTAAAAGACTCTGGAATCGGAATAAAAAAAGAAGAACAGAAAAACCTGTTCACTGATTTTTACCAGACAGACGCATCCACAACACGAAAATACGGCGGAACCGGTTTGGGTCTGGCAATATGCAAGAACTTTGTTGTACTTATGAAAGGCCAGATACAGATGCGGGACAACCCCGAGGGCGGTTCGATTTTTTCTTTCACCCTGCCTTATGACGATGTAGAACCAACGGAAACAAAACCTGTTATACTTGGTAATGATATAATTAAGAATAAACACATATTAATCGTTGATGACCAGAAAATCTCTGCTGAAAGCTTTGTCAAGAAGCTTAAGTTCTTGGGCTTTGATTCAATAGAAGCGGTTTATTCGGGCGAAGAAGCCCTTGATGCCATGCTCTCCACTGTCAATAAAGGGCAGCCGTTCACGGATGTTTTTATCGACATGATAATGCCCAATATGGATGGATGGCGTTTGTCCGCGGAAATAAACCAAAATGCGGTTATAAACAATGCAAAGCTGTTTTTGCTCATTCCGGAAGGACAGATGGACGGTGAGGCAAAAATGAAGCGCCTCAAATGGTTTAACAGCTATCTGCACAAGCCTATTAAAAAAGACGCGCTTATAAATCTTCTTGTCAATTCAGCGGAAGACATACTTGAGCTTGAAGTTGTAAATCAGGATGTGGAGATAAATACCGTAAAATCGTCTTTTGAACCGATTGCCACCGGCAGGACAATCCTTATTGCCGAAGACCATCCTGTTAACCAAAAATTGATAAAAACCTTTTTTACCCAGTTCGGGGCAAATGTTATCTGTGCAAATAACGGTGAAGAAGCTGTTAATCTTTTGGAACAGAATCCGAATGTGGATTTGGTTTTTATGGATATTCAGATGCCGGTTAAAAGCGGAATAGACGCAACAAAAGAAATCCGTGCAAAAGGAGCAGCTGTTCCGATAATCGCCTGTACGGCAAATACTGATGAGGCTGATTTTAAAGAATACTATTCGGTGGGGATGAACGATATTCTGCTTAAGCCGTTCAAAAAAAAGAACGTATACGAGCTGCTCGAAAAATGGATAGAACAGCTTGCACCTGTAGAAGAAGTTCAGGAAGTTATTACAGCTCCCGAAACCAAAACTAAATTGCCTGTGTGGGATATTCCTTCTATGCAGAATATGCTCGGATATGATGATATTCTTACAAAAGAACTGGTACAGCAATTCCTGATGCAGTCCATGCAGCTGATTCATTCTGCCGAAGAAGCTGCCGAAAAGCATGATTTTGTGCAAATTTCAAAAACAGCCGAGATTCTGGAGGACAACGCAAAGGTTTTGTCTGCACTGCGTATTGCCGACGATGCGAAGGCTTTGTTCGCAAAAGCGGAGAAAGCTGATATTACGGCTTGTAATTTGATTATACATAAATGCAAGGTATCATATTCCGAATTTGCAAAACTTGCGGAAAACTGGCTGGAAGGAAAAAAGGAACAGTGAAATACAAAAGCAATTATCATACACACACTACTTTTTGCGACGGTAAAGATACACCAGAAACAATGGTTAAAACAGCTATTGAAAAGGGTATCGTATCTTTGGGCTTTTCAGCTCATTCTTTGTATCCGCATGCGGCTGTATGGCATTTGCCGGTAAAAAACTTTGATGCTTATGTTCAGGAAATAAACCGTCTTAAAACCGAATACAAAACACAGCTTGATATATTCACAGGCTTTGAAGCAGATTATTGTCCGATTATAACAGATCTCTCAAAGGAAGCTTACAGCAAATTCAATGCGAATTATATAATCGGCTCTGTACACTATCTGACTGTATCAGTGAAGAATAAGGCTTTTACGGTAGATGGTTCCGTGGAAGAAGTAAAAAACGGGATTGAAAATTGCTTTAACGGCAACGGTAAAAAATACGTTGAATGTTATTTTGATACCGTAAGGCAAATGGTAAAACATGCTTCGTTTGATTTTGTAGGGCATCCCGACTTGGTAAAAATCCGGAATGCGACACTGCATTTTGCCGATGAAGAGGCGGGTTGGTATAAGAACGAAATAAAAAAGACAGCGAGAGCCATAGCCGATGCCCGTGTTTTTGTGGAATGTAATACAGGCGGTATTGCCAGAAATTTAATAAATACAACTTATCCGTCTTTGTTCTTTCTTACGGAATTATACAGATGCAATGTGCCGATTGTCATAAATTCAGACGCGCATAAAGCGGAAAATCTAGATGCGGCATTCGATATTGCTGAAAAAACAGCCCGTCATGCAGGATACACGGAAAGCATGCATCTTGTCAGCATAGACGGGCAGTTAATTTGGGAATCAAAACCGTTTTAGTTTATCTGTTCTTTCGTTCTTCTTCCGTTTTGCAGTTAATACATAACAATGCGTAAGGAATTGCTTCCAGACGTTCCGGATTGATTTTTTTGCCGCATTTTACGCACAAACCGTATTTGTTCTGTTGGATTCTGTCCAATGCAGAATCAATAAGCTTTAATTGGTTATAGTTTTTTATACCGACTGTTTCCAGCATTTTTCGGTCGATATCATCCGCAGCTATATCTATAGAATCTCTTGCTTCCATACTTTCGGCAATTTGTCGGAAATCAGCATCATTAGCAGCCAGTGAGACTAAAAGTTCTTTTTTCATGTCCAACAATTTTTGTTTCATCTTTTCATTGAAATCTTGTTCCATTGTTCCAATTCTCCATGTTGACAAAGTCATTCATTTATTCATAGAATTATAAGTGTGAATTGCTTAAAAAGCAACTTTTTTTATTTGTTTTTTTAATTTGGAGGACTTGTGGCTAAAGAGGAAGCTATAGAAGTAGAAGGTATTGTCAAAGAAGCTTTACCGAATACGATGTTCAGGGTTGAATTGCAGAATGGTCATATTATTCTTGCACATTTATCCGGAAAAATGAGAAAACACTATATCAGAATTGTTCCTGGAGACAGCGTAAAAGTTGCTCTTTCACCTTATGATTTGAACCGCGGACGCATCATTTTCCGCGAACGCTAAACCGGCTCTATTTGTCACTACCAAGCCTGAGAATGGCTTGCAAGGCATGTGTTGTGCCGCTGATTCCGTTTGCTATAAGTACTATAGAAATAAAAAATCCAAAAATCCCAAGAAAAAAGCCTGAAGACAGCATAAAAAGACCTGTCAAAAGCATGAGAATACTCTTTATGAGTGAATTCCATGCTTCGCGTTTTGTAAACCGATTTTTTTGTTGGCGACCTGTATCATAGTAAGTGTATGTGTATTGTCTTTGCTGTGCAGATTGCTGTGCATTCCTGAAGAATTCTTCAAAAGGATCATATCCGGAATAACCATACTGCGTTTGTTGTGTATTATTCCAAGTGTTGGTCTGGGTTTCTGTATTTCCGTATCTGTCATATTGTGCACGTTTTGTTTCGTCACCCAAAACATCGTAAGCTGCATTAATTTTTTTAAACTTTTCTTCGGCAAGAGTATCGCCCGGATTTTGGTCGGGATGGTATTTGAAAGCGGCTTCTCTATATGCTTTTTTTATTTCGTCACTGCTTGCGGTTTTGGATACGCCCAGAACCTCGTATAAATCATCCATACTTTAAAAAAATACATAAAAAAGTCACAATTTACAAGTAAAAATTTGTTATATGCTTTATTTTTTATTATTATTTATTATATGGCGATAGAGCCGGGTGTTTTATGAGTATATCTTATATTTTTCTTCTTTTTCTTTCTTATAGTTTTATAGGTTGGGTCGGCGAAGTCATTTACTGTTCAATACCAGCAAAAAAATTCATAAACCGCGGTTTTCTTTATGGTCCGCTTTGTCCCGTATACGGGTTTGGCGGGCTTTTGGTAATGTACCTATTGAAACCGTTCAGCAACACTTGGGTACGACTTTTTTTGCTTGCCACATTTTTGACTAGTCTTTTGGAATATGTTACTTCATGGGTTATGGAAAAAATGTTCCATACAAAATGGTGGGATTATTCTGACATGAAATTTCATATTCACGGACGAGTATGTTTACTTAATTCACTGATATTTGGAACAATGGCAACACTTGCCTCGCATTTTGTTCATCCAGCTTTATTTGGTTTTATACAGTCGATTGACGCATATTATGCTAACCTTTTGGCACTTGGGTTGGTAGTTGTTCTGACAGTTGATATGGTATTTACATTACAGACTTTGATTTCGTTCAACAAACAGGTTGCGCGCTTCTATGATTTTATGGAATCTGTAAGGGAAAAATTCAGAGAAGAAGAATGGCTTGTTTCGAACAATATTAGTTCGATGATAAACTCAGTAAGAACAAAATTACAACAGGAATCAAGCAAGTTCAGCAAATCGTTTATTGTCGAATATAATAATATGAAGACAAAAAGTCCTAGGATTATGCACTTGATTAAGGCATATCCAAAAGTAAAGACAATAACCGATTCTTTTAAGCTAGAAAACATTAAACAGCAGATAAAAATTGAACTTTCAAATAGACGAGAACAGTTTTTACACAGAAAAAGCAGAAAGGATTAAAAACCGATACATTTTTGTATACGTTGGTACAAGCTGTTTGCATCGAAAGGTTTGGCGATGTAATCAATTGCACCGAGTTTTAATGCTTTTACAACGATGTCTTTGTCAGTGTTTGAGGTAAGAAAGATAACTGGGATTTTGTTATAATCCTCATGTTCTTTAAGTATTTCCATAACGGCGATTCCGTCGATTTCGGGCATTTGAATATCAAGGAGTATTAATTCCGGTAATTCCCGTTCAAGCATTACAAACAATTGTTTACCGCCAGTAAGCAGTTTGAGTTTATATTTGTCTTTGAGTGCGTTTTCCGCAATTCTTAAATTAGTTACTTCATCATCAACAATAAAAATCTGTTTCATGTTGTGTTCTCCTTACATTTTTTTTATTAATTCTTCTAACTTTTTTGTTTCATCGGAAACCGTTGTATAGTCAAAAGCGTAAGCACCTTTTGATATTGAATCGAGAGCACTCTGAATTTCAGGCTGCCACTCATACTCTGAAATTTCTTTCATAATATCGTCGATGGTTACCATGTCCATATCATAAGCTGCATTAGCCAATGGTTCAATTTTATCTCTTAACAGTGATATTGTACCAGTATTCTTGGTTTTTGTCATTTTTTCTTTGGATTCCTGCAGATATGCGCTGACTTTTTCCAAGATTGTTTTGTATTCATCCATACAAGGTTCAAAGTGTTCTTCAATGAATTTTCTATCTGATGCCAAACCTGCTTTTTCAAGTTCTGCTGCCATGGTTGAAAGTTTTTTGGCTCCGATGTAAAGCGAAGAACTCTTTAGTCCGTGTATATTTGTTACAAACGGCTGTAGTTCTGTATCTGCCGACATCTTCCGTAATTCTTCGATTCGTTTGTCGGCACCTAATGTGTATGTGGTCAGTATTTCCAAATAAACCGAAGGAGAATCGCCTGCATATGCCAAACCTGCTTTAAAGTCGATTCCATCCGCATTTTCATCGGAATCGTCTTTGTCATCCGCAGAATCTTCCGTTCTAAGTATTATTTTGTTCTTAGGCAACCATTCCTGCAGGACGGCGTTGAGCCTGCTCGGTTCTATCGGTTTTGACATAAAATCGTTCAACCCTTCGGACAGGAACATTTCGCGAACACCGCTCAAAGCATTTGCGGTCAGTGCAATGATAGGCTTTGTTGAGTTTGCGTTGTCCATTTTTCGGATTTCATGTGTTGTATCGATACCGTCCATCTCAGGCATAAAATGATCCATAAAGATGAGGTCGTATGTTTTCTTTTGCAATGCGTCCAATGCATCAAAACCTGAAGATGCCGTATCGGCGTTTATTTCGTGTGTTTTTAAAAGCCCGCTTGCGACCTTAAGGTTAACGGCATTGTCGTCTACAACAAGAACATTCGCTTCTGGTGCATAAACACGTTCAAATTTGCCGGTTGTTGCCACATGTGATTTAATTGTTGAGAATTTGCCGGAGAATACCTGGGCCAACTGGTAACAGAAAACAGGCGTAATAAGAATACATACATCGGAATCTTTGGGGATATCATTCATTTCGCTTGCCATTGTAACGACTTTTACGTTACTCAGGCTTTCTGCTTCTATGCAGTTGACGACTTTGTTCAGATATTTGGCATCAACAAAAACAAAATCATAGAGACCTTCAACTTTGGAATCAGTCAGCTTTCTGCACAGTCCTTTTACATCAACGCACAAATCTGTGGAGCAGTTCATTGCGTCAAATTCAATCATGGTATGCATGCTGTAACGACTACGGGGTTCAAAATAAAGAATCTTGGTATTGTTGGATTCAAGCGGAGCTACAAACGGAACGTAGTAGTCGACTTTCTGCTTTACAACAGCCGTGAAAGTTGAACCATATCCATATTGACTCTGGCAGGTAATTGAACCGCCCATCATCTCGCAAAGCTGTTTTGTAATTGCAAGTCCCAAGCCTGTTCCAACGATATTACGGTTCTTTTGTGTATCAAGGCGCTCAAACTCCGTGAATAGCTTTTTTCTGTCTTCGTCTTTAATACCCATTCCCGTATCATTTACAATATAGTGGAATTCGTATTCATCGCCTTTTTTCTCTGCAGTTACCGTTAAGGCAACATATCCTTCATGTGTGTATTTGACAGCATTACTGAGCAAGTTTAAAAGAACCTGCTTTATACGGATTTCGTCTCCTATAAGTTCGTTTGGAACTGCCGGATCAATATGAACAAAAAAGTCCAGGAATTTATCAGCAGCTCGCAGTTTAATCATCGTGATAATGTCATTAATCATCTCCGTAAAATTGTATGGAACAACGGTAAGTGTGAGTTTGCCGGATTCGATCTTTGAAATATCAAGAATATCGTTAATGATTCCCAAAAGGCTTCGGCAGGCTGTACTGATGTTTTTTGCATACTCGAGACAAGACGGCGATGATGTCTTATCAAGCAGGATCAAATCACTCATACCCATGATTGCGTTCATAGGAGTTCGAATTTCGTGGCTCATACTAGCAAGGAAGTTTGATTTTGCTTTTGTAGCGGCAAGAGCTTCTTCCTTTGCGGTAACAAGTTCATCCGTGATTTTTACCATATCGGTGATATCTGTAAAGATACTGTACAAAACAGGGAATTTGCCTTCGTAAAGTTCATCAACAAACAGACATTGTGTTCTTACAGAAACGTAATGTCCGTTTTTGTGCTGAATACGGTATGAGATTGAATACGGGATTCGTTTTTCAAGTGCAAAATACAGAGCTTCAAAAATTTGCGGAACATCTTCTGGATGGAAGTATGTTATTCCCATGTAGTTGTCATGTTCAATGTCTTTTGAAGTACGACCTATAAGATTCAGAAATTTTTGATTTGTATAGAGGAATGTGAATTCTGGATTTACTACAATCTTCGCAATACCGTCCGCTGCTGTATTAACAAGTTCATCAATATCTTTTTCATCAACAAAGAAAGCTTGATGTTCAAGCAGGGTGCTTTTGTAAATCGTAAACGTATCCATACCATGCGTTTGAGAATAATAAAGGGCATCATTCGCTTTGCTGAACAGTTCTTTATAAGTATTGCCGTGTTCAGGATACAGGGAAACACCGATACTGGCCGAGACAGAACAAATAATACCGTCTTTGTCGACCCGTCTTCGAATTTCATCGCAAAGTTTTTGCATGGAAGCTTTAAGATCTTTTTTTGTGGAAAAGTTTTTCATAAAGACGGCAAAACAAACACCACCCAAACGGCCGACGATGTCGTCTTCGGAGATATTACGTTTTATGGTTTCGATAAATTCCATAATGATGGAATCGCCGCTTAAATATCCCAATGTTTCGTTTATCTGTCTGAAATTATCAATATCCAGGATAATAAAAGCGCATTTATGATCAGGGGTTTCGGGCTGTGAAAGATAGCTTTTTATACAGTTTTCAAATGACAATTTGTTAAGAAGGTTGGTTAAAAAGTCTTTTTCGCTTTTTTCTACTAGTGAAAGTTCTTTTTTCTTTTCTTCATCAATATTCTGAATAAAAATAAAAGCACGCAACGAAGCTGTCGGTTTAAAGTAATAAAGTCGGATTGTTGCTCTTTTCCAGAGGTAACCGGAACTGTAGCTTTTGTCCATAAATGAATACTGATAAACGCTTATATTCTGTTCGTACATTTTTTTAAGGTTTGCAGAACAGAATTTATCACTCATTTCTTGTATGTAGTCAGGATGGACAACTTTTTTGAGCAGGGCTTCCAGGTTTGAATCATAGTTTGTATTCCCCTTCATGTTCAGGAATTCGGGGACGGTTTTTGCGGTTTCACCAATAAGAATATTTTCGGTAACGTCAATTTCAAAAACATTTTCGTAAATATCATAGCAGATTTCGCGTAAAAAGCGTTCCTGTTCAAATTGCTGTGCGTTTGTATCGGATGCTTTTCTTAGTCCCCGATTTGTAGAAAACACAATGAAAAAAGCTATAGCTTCCAGAATAATCGTGATTATCCAGATTGAAAGCAAAAGTTTTCTGATATCAGGAATGTTGATGGCTAAATCTGCAGTTTGAAACCTTAATAGAAAAAAACTGAGATAGACAGGAAGAAATAGTGCAAGTAAGCACATTAAAACAAAGGGTAAAACATTTTTTTTTGGCATAACACTTCTTGATAATTATACACCTTAAAACTCAAAAAATGTAAAAAATTTAAGAGAATAAAAAGAAAAATATTTTTTTTCAGGAATAAGACTAAAGATATTTAATTTTACTCATCTCATAGGCCAAAACGGCAGCTGCCTGTGCCACATTCAGGCTTTCGACATCGGTGTCTTTTCCGCCTGATGAACTTTTACCGTTTATTTTGATTAAAAAGTCACATTTGTTTTTTACTTGTTGGGAAATACCATGTTCTTCATTACCGAGAACCAAAAAGACAGATTTTTTTTCTGCAATATGGACAAGGTCGGCAACATCGTTTTTTGCCCTTAAATCTGTTCCGATTCTTATGAACTTGTTTTTTACGGATTCCAATAGTTCAGGTAGAGAAGATACCTTAAACAGCCTGATGTATTCCATGCCGCCCTGCGCAACTCTGTAACTGCTTGTTGTTATGCTGCTCTGCGCCTCGTCTGTAGGAATAATAAGGTTTTTTATCCCGAAAAAAACAGCACTTCTTACGATGGCACCAAGATTATTGGCATTTCCTACGCGGTCCAGAAGTATAATATGTTCTTTATTACGCATCCAGTCCGAAATATCTGCAAGGCAGACTTCGTGCAAGACCGGCTGAGGAATCATCGCAACAACGCCCTGATGATGAACACTGCCGCAGAGTTTTTCAAGCTCGGTGTCACTTTTTACACAGTTGTAGGGAATGTGTTTTTCTGCCAGGTAATGGCACAAAGAACCGAACATCGGAGCATGTTCCGTATTGTAATAAAACCGTGTTATTGAGTCAGGATTTTTATTACCCAAAGCTTTTACAGCTTCTACACCACAAACGGCGAGTTCCTTGAATTGCTTGTTTTTCATTATAGGATATCCAGCGAAAAATCTAGCTGATAATTCTAAGTTTTTCAAGATTTTTTTTGGATTTAGTATTATATTTAAGTACATAAGGAAGAAAAATGTCAAAAGAAGTAATTCCTCAGTGGGATATGTCACCGATTTATTCCTATGATTCAAAAAAATTTTCAGATACACTTAATGAATTGGATAACTTGCAGAACAAGGCATTGAATTTATTGGGTAAAAAACAAATATCTGATTTTCCTTCATGGCTTAATGATTGGCTTAAAGTAATAAACAAGATCAAAAGTCTTTTTATGTCATTACATTCGTTTGCGTATGCTGTTTATTCAACTGAAACAACAAATAATAATTATATTCAAAAATTATCCACACTTGAAGAAAAATCGATAGGAATCGAACAACTTGATATTAAATTCCGAAAGATTTTATATGAAAAAATCGTTCAAAGCAAAGAATGTGATCTGAAAAAAATATATTTACGTTTCCCTAAGCTGGAAAAATATTCAACTATATTTGCTGAGAACATTGAATTGTGCAGACATCAGATGGATGATGAGCTGGAACTTATAGCGGCAGAATTGAATCTGACCGGGGGAGAAAGTTGGAGCCGCTTGCAGGAACAGATCATTTCAAACCTAAGAGATGGAAAATCCGGCAAAACCTTTAATGAATTGCGCAATGATGCTTATAGCAAAGATCCAAAAACCAGAAAGGAATCATTCGAAAAAGAAATTGCGCTTCTGAAAAGCGCAGAAATACCCCTCGCAGCCTGTATGAACAACATAAAAGGGCAGACTCTTACGCTTAACAAAAGGCGGAATTGGGATACATCACTTGAAAAAAGTCTTTTGCAGTCACGACTTTCTAAAAAAACTCTTGATGCACTTATTGTGTCGATTGAAGAATCACTTCCTATGTGGCGTGATTATTTAAAGACAAAAGCTCGGGTTTTATATCCATACCAGACAGATCCTTCTTTACCGTTTTATGATTTGTTCGCTCCTATGCCGGGAGGTTCTTCTTCAGGAGACTCTCCTGTTTCCAAAGTTTGGACTTTTGATGAAGCAAAAGACTATGTGATAGAGAGGTTCAGTAGTTTTTCACAGGATATGGGAAACTTTGCACGAACAGCTTTCGAAAACAACTGGGTTGATGCCCGTATTCGTCCGGGAAAAGTTGGAGGAGCATACTGTATTGATTTTCCAGAACAAAAAGTTTCCAGAATTTTGTCGAATTTTACGGGAACTTTTTCTGATATAACAACGTTGGCGCACGAACTTGGACATGCCTATCATTTTTATTGCATTAAGGATATGGATTTTGAGCTCAGCCAATATCCTATGACACTTGCAGAAACTGCCAGTAATTTTGCTGAAACAATAGTACAAAAGGATATGATAAAAAAATCCGGTGAAGATGAAAGACGGATACTTATTGAGCTTCATCTGCAGGATTGTTGTCAGGTTTTGGTTGATATATTATCTCGCTATTATTTTGAAAAAAGTGTATTTGAAAAACGCGCAACAGAAGGAGAACTGTCAGCGCAGGATTTTTGTACACTTATGGAGGAAGCTCAAAATAAAACTTACGGATCGGGCTTGTCTGTCCGGCATCCTTATATGTGGGCATTGAAATCTCATTATTACAGTACAAGTCTCGATTTTTACAATTTTCCGTATGCGTTCGGCATGTTATTCAGCGCAGGTCTGTATGCCCTTTATGAAAAGAATGGTGACAAATTTCCTGCCATATACAAGGAACTCCTTTTGGATACGGGACGGATTTCCTGTGAACAACTTTGCGCCAAAGCAGGTTTTTCCATCGAAGAACAGAATTTCTGGAAAGAAGGCATAAATTCATTGGAGAAAGAAATCGAGTTGTTTAAAAAATACAATTTAGGTTAAGGAGTTTTCGGACATGAATACATATTTAAATTATGCAATTCTTTCGTTTCACAAGATAAAACGTATTGTGGAATTTATATTATGTGGAGTATTTATACCATTTTTCGTTTTTGCACTTATAACGGAAATACTGGATTTATCTGGAGAAGGTGAAATTTCAATAGTAATTGTATGGGTGATATTTCTTTTACTGAACAGCTTCATTTTATGGAATGCGATAAAAACCGGGATATTGATAAATGCTGCTGTTAATTATAATGACATATTCTGCGGTGACAGAGACGGAACAATCACTCTTAAGGAATTTTCTACAATCTTGAACAAACCTGATTACAAACTGGAAAAAGAGCTTAAAAGTTTATTCCGATACAGGTATTTTCGAAATTGTGTTTTGCAGCAGGGTGGTGACTTTTGTGTAATTTTGAACGATGCAAAGGACAACAAGGTAAAAAAATTCGGCTTTGTTGAGATTGCCTGTAAAAACTGCGGCGGTACGTCTCGTATAAGAGCCGGTACTGTAGGAAAATGTACTTATTGCGGAAGTCCACTTAAAGAAGAATAAGATTCTCAGAATGCCTGCTACAGGTGAAGTTATCAAAAAATTGTGCTGTGAATAAAAAAAAATTTTGCAAATTGAACTAATGATGATAGAATAGATTGGTTATGCTTAAGAAGACTGACGAGATTGATTTTGAAACCAAATTTTTAGAGGGACATATTGATAGAATAAATACACTGGGTAGCAAGCTCTTCTTTGGATTGAGCTTTGGATGTGTGTTTTTGTATATTTTCTGTTTGACAGGATTATATAATTTCCCTAAAAACTTTGCATTATTCATAATGCTTTTTGCATTATGTTCATCAACCACGTTATTGATATGTGATAAAAAAATAAAAAGTCAAAAAGAAAAACAGATTTTCAAATACATCCTGCTTTTTGTAACTCAGACCATAATAACCTGTATGTCAGCAGATATAAATCTGGATTTAACAATCACATATCTGACAATGCCTTTGTTTACTGTCATGTATTTTAATCCAAAATTTACACTAATTTCATGTATTGTTGCAGGGATTTCCCACATGACAGGAGTTGTTCTCCGTGCAGAGCAGGCAGCTACAATAATATGGCCTGGAATCACTCCCATGTATTATATTATAACAAACGGGTCCGGTGTTATTCTTGAATATATTCTTGGTACTGTGCTGCTTTATTTTTCATCCAAAACAGCAAGAAACTATATGTTTTCCGTTTATTTACGAAATCAAAAACTTGCACAGATTCAACGTCAGGTATTGTACAGCCTTGCAGATATTATAGAATCTTCTGACGTAACAACAGGTCAGCATGGAAAAAGGACGACAGAAGTTGTTTCGCTAATAAACAAATATCTGTTAGAAAACCACATTTACACGGATCAACTTTCAATAAACGATATGAATCTTATATCCATGGCTGCACCGTTACATGATATAGGCAAAATAAAAGTACCTGAAAACATTCTGCTTAAACCCGGTAGACTTACACCTGAAGAATTTGAAGAAATAAAAAAGCATACCATCGAGGGCAGCAAAATTATACTCCAGACTCTGCTCAGGGTAGAAGAACCACGGTTTGTTCAGATTGCCCATGAAATGTCATTGTATCATCATGAAAAATGGAATGGTACAGGTTATCCTGACGGGTTGAAAGGAAAGCAAATTCCGATATCTGCAAGAATTATGGCTATTGCAGATGTTTTTGATGCTTTATGCTCTGCACGACCTTATAAAGAAAGATTTACATTTGAAGAAGCTATGCATATTATGCAGGAACAGAGTGGACAGCATTTTGATCCGCAGCTTGTCACAGCGATAATTTCGTTAAAAGACAATTTGCATAAACTTTATTATGAAAATGCCTGATAAGTTGTACCATACTATACACAGCCGCCAAATATGAGTTATAATTGCGAAAGCATTTAAAACAAGTGGATGGTATAGTTTGTATACTAGGGAAATTACAAATCCTCCTGAAAATATAATAGTAGATGGCAAGCCGATTTTTGGAACTTTTAACAAGCCGTTTGAAAAAATGGAAATAAGGGGTATTAAAAGACCTTTCGGTGACTTGCCTTTTCCGCCTTTTATTACAAATCTTCGTATTAGGGCAGCTCTTGTCTATAGTTTTTCTACTCAGGATTATATAGGTACAGTTGATATCTTTGATGCAAAAATATTTGGATACACCGAGATAATTCTTTGGGATAAGAACTCCGGTAAAAAATATGCCTTCCGGACAGTACGCGGTCCGCACAGAAAATTTATTCCAAAAACTACAGGCAGTGGAGTGTGTGTATCTTTCGGTTCAAAAAGATATGTACGTATAAGTTGGAGCGAAAAAGACAAACGACTTTCTGTTCTGCTCAACATCAAAGGTGATGACATAAGACCAAATGTTTCTGCTTCGTTTACAATGCCGTTTGATGATGCGATTTTTGCACAACAGGCATCGGTTTTACCGACGCAGATTATGCGCAGATGTGTTGCCTGTATACAAAAGACAGGTTCTCTTAAAGGAACTTTGACTATTGCAGATTCTGTTCCACAAAAGATGGAAGGGCTGTCTTTTTTTGAAACAAAAAGAGCATACTACAGCTTAAGAACCCGGCAGGATTATTTGACCGGAATGGGTACCATAGATGGAAAATCTGTCTGCTTTCACCTTTCGTATTCTTCAATGGCAGCCAGAGATGAATACAAATACAATTCAAATGTGCTGTTCGTTGATGGACAAGTGTATCCCCTACCTCCTGTTAAAATAACAAGACCAAAAGGAATAATGAACACTTGGATAATTCAGGATACTGAAAGTATGGTGGATTTGTCATTTAATCCCATTTCTGATACAGAACGCACTTTGAGTGTCCTTATAGTACGGACAGGTTATCACACCATATATGGTACATTCAGCGGTGTCCTTTTGACAGGTGACGGCGAAACCCTCACATTAAAGGATGTTTCGGGTATAGGGAAAAAGCTTAGAATTCGTTTTTAATACTCAAAAAGGAATCAGGAGAAATATGGGTTATTTACCAAGCAGTATTTTTTCTGCAACAAAGGAACAAAAGTTAAAGTATAATTTACCGGAACACCTTCCTTCTGTTTCAGCGGAGCAACAGCAAAAATACAAAAAACTGTTCGAACTAAAATCGCTGTTCATCAGCGGCGGTTTTGATTATATAAACGAGTCATTCATTGCGGTAACATTAAATGATTATGTAATGCACATAGACAAATTCGTATCATCAATGCGATTTATACTAAACGCTTTACCAGCTGCATACAAGACTAAAATAGGTAAAGAACCCTATAACCAGTTAAGACTTTTTGGTGTAATAGAATCATGGGATATGGGTTTTATCAGCAAAGAAGCGACAAAACTACAATACAAACCTATGGGTGTTACGGTAGAAATGATGATACCGTTTGTTTTTTCAGTTTACAGGCCTGTTATACAGATTTTGTTTTTGGGTACAGTATCTTTCAGCGATTTGTTGAGTAAAATCTCGTTGGAAATAAGCGGAAAAACACATATTGCCGAAGATCGTCTTCAAGACGCAGTAGCCGATTCCATCAAAGAGTGGACTTACATCTACAAAACAGTTGTTTCGGGGCTTGGTCCGTTCTTAATGCGTATGTGCGGTGCAGACTGTATGTCCATGCAGGGTTTTCTTGATAACTACATCCTTCAGATACTGGATTTTCTTTTGTTAAAAAAAGAAGACATAATTCTTCCTCAGAATTATGAACCGGTTCCTTTTGCAGCAACAGTTGGAACAGATGCCGATTCTTTTGCACCGGTCAATACCGTGCCTGAAAAACCAGAAACTCCTGTCGAAAAAGGCCTCAAGTTACTGGATAGTCTTTTTCCTGAAGCAGGTTGGCTCTCTCTTGAAGAAAACCCAGATATGTTTCCGTATTTTCAGCCTTTGTTTGATTTTCCCGAAGGTTTTAACCTGCTTTCACCTGAAAACCCACTACAGCGTGCGGTTGTTCTGATGCGAATCATAGAAGACTTGTTTCCGGGTTGTAATGCTATTGAATTTACTGAAACAAGCCCAACGGCTGCTATTCATATGACGGTTGAAGAAATCGACAACTCAATTGCCGACTGGTATTTATACCGTATGAATGTTTTTGACAAGGAATATGCCAAGAATGTAACTGAATATGTAAATCGCATTTATTCGCAAAAAGACTTTAAAACTACGGTTTTCGGTATGAAAACCCTTTCTTCTATACTTTGGCTAGAACGGACAGAATTCTTTCCATATCTTAAATTTGATTTGAATTATATGGAGAAGGAAAATCTTTTACAGGGAACATTGCCAGTCTGCAAAAAAGTAGCCCGACTTGCATCATATTTTAACTGGCTCTCCGGTAATATCGATACAGCCCTTGAAATGAACAATGGTAATCCAGGTAATAATGTTGAGGGTATAAAGAATCCTTGGGAAAAATTCTCTTTCAGTTTAACAAATACAACATCCCGTCGTTTGCAGATTGTTTTATCGCAGCAGGGTACATCGGGTTTGACGAATGCGTCGCTTATAAAAGCAATTGCAGGTATTATGACAGTATTTGACTGGTATGCAAATGACCCGCATAGTACAGCTTATACAGAAAAACTTGATATCCCGTATCGTTTTGATGAAGAGAACAATGAGCCGATTTTTTCGGTCAAACAACGGACCGATGTTGAAAAGCTATTTTTTAACAAATATTCAAAATGAATGTAATAGTCAACGCCGATCAAAATTGGGCTATAGGAAACGAAGGCAAGCTTTTATTCCCGCTGTCACAAGACTTAAAGCGTTTTAAGGCATTGACGACTGGTAAAATAGTTGTGATGGGTAGGAAAACGCTTCAATCCCTGCCGGATGGTAAACCGCTTCCAAATCGCATAAATATCATTCTTTCAAGAAAAAAAGATTTCAGAGCAAAAGGTACGGTGATCTTTACTTCGCCAATCGGTTTTGTTCGAGCCGTAAGAAATGGTTTTTTTAAGCCTTATATCGGCAATGACTTTTTTGTTATAGGCGGAGGGCAAATTTACAGGCAGTTTTTGCCGTTCTGTAACACAGTCTATGTTACCAGGGTCGAATCAGCTTCTCCTGCTGCGGATACTTTTTTCCCGAATCTTGATGAAAATCCGGACTGGCAGATTATTGAGGTTTCTGACAAAATGATAGAAAGTGAATGGACGTTCCGCTTTGTTACCTATCGACGTATAAAAAATACAACCAAAGTCAATCTTTTTACTTGACGTAATAAAGAACATAATGTACTATCTTTGTGAACGACGCAGGATAGAGCAGCTGGCAGCTCGTCGGGCTCATAACCCGGAGGTCGTAGGTTCGAGTCCTACTCCTGCTATACAGCTTTTGAAAAGTTCAGCATGTTTACCATGGCTGAACTTTTTTTGTATATACATCGTTTTACCGACAGGATTATACCTATGATTATTGATTTTCATACACATATTTGGCCGGATGCTCTTGCTGGTAGAGCAATGGAAAAGTTGACCAATGCTTCGGATGCATGTTTTAATCCAGTAACAGACGGAACACTAAAATCACTTTTGTCGCGCATGGATGAATGGCATATTGATTATTCAGTGATTCAACCTGTTGTAACGAAAAATTCTCAGATTAAAACTGTGAATGAGTTTGCGTACAGCATCAACTCGGACCCTGAAATCTCAAAAAGATTTGTGTCTTTCGGCGGTTTGTGGCCTCTTTCTCCTGATTACAAAAGTGATATTGATTATATAGTCAGTCTTGGTTTAAAGGGAATAAAACTTCATCCCGAATATCAGTTGTTTGAAGTAGACGATCCAGCCATGCTCAAAGTATATGAGTATGCACTTTCAAAAAATCTTATACTACTTTTTCATGCGGGTGCTGATCCGGCTTTTTCGGAGCCATTTAAAAGTTCACCTGAGAAATTTGCTTCTGTTATCGAAAAGCTTAAGGGCGGAAAAATAGTCCTTGCACATATGGGCGGACATTTGCAATATGAACACTTGGAAGACTCCCTTATAGGTAAAAACGTTTTTTTGGATACTTCCATGGGTTTTGAATATTATCCAAAAGACTGGTTTGTAAATATTGTGAAAAATCACGGTAGTGATAAAATCTTATTTGCTTCAGATTCACCATGGAGTAATGCAAAACATGAATATGAGTCGATAAACGCATTGCCTCTTTCACAGGAAGAGAAAGACAATATATTATATAAAAATGCCTGCAGACTCTTGGCGATTTGAAAATCTATAATTCTGCAAAGCAATTTATCTGGATTTATTTTAGAAGGAAGGCTACAATAAAGAAAGCAGGTACAAAAATGGCATATGGTTTTATTAAGACTGCTTGTGTCAGTCCACAGTTAAAGGTTGCAGATTGTAAATTTAATGCCGAACAGATTGTTGAATCGGCTGGAACAGCATCCAAAAAAGGTGCTTCCATTATTGTTTTCCCGGAATTGTCCATAACCGGTTATACCTGTGGTGACTTGTTTTTTCAACAGACCCTGCTGCGTTCAGCTCAAGAACAGCTTATTGGAATTATTAAAAAGACAGAAAAGCTGGATTCATTGTTTTTTGTTGGGCTTCCTCTTGCTCGTACCGAAGGTATTTACAATTGTGCGGCTGCTGTCTGTGGCGGAAGGCTTCTTGCTCTATATGCAAAATCTTATCTTCCAAATTATGGGGAGTTTTATGAACGCCGACAGTTTACTCCATTTCAACAAAACATGGAAACCCAGTTTATTTCCTTTGCTGGATTTGAAGATGTACCGTTTGGGACGGACATTCTTCTTCAGGACAAAACAGATTCTTCCATAACCATTGCCTGTGAAATTTGTGAAGATCTTTGGGTTCCTGTACCGCCGTCGAGCCGACATGTGCTGGCTGGTGCAACTATCATCGCTAACCTTTCCGCTGGAAACGAAATCATTGGAAAAGCCGAATACAGAAGAAGCCTTGTAAAGTCACAGTCAGCCCGTTCTATCTGTATCTATCTTTATGCCAATGCCGGTATGAATGAATCAACCCAGGACATGGTTTTTGCGGGACATAATATTATTGTCGAGAACGGTACACAACTTTCTGAATCTCCCTTGTTCTCCAATGATATTATTTACGCTGATGTGGATATCGAACGAATCTGTCAGGAACGACGAAAAACGACAAGCTTCGGTTTTTCCGTTAATAACAGTTTTTTTGATACTGCTTATACAACAGTACTATTTGATTTGAAGGTAGATAATAAGAAAAGTGATTTTTCCCGTTATATTGATCCCCATCCTTTTGTTCCGGACGATAAAGAAAAACGGACACAGCGTTGTCTTGAAGTTATCACATTGCAATACCAAGGGCTCGCAAAACGTCTGCGCCACATAAATTGTCAGTCTGCTGTAGTCGGACTTTCCGGTGGGTTGGATTCAACTCTTGCTCTGCTCATAACTTGCCGTGCCTTTGACAGCGTAGGTATAAGCCGCGATAAAATTACGGCCATTACTATGCCCTGTTTCGGTACAACTGACCGTACTTATAATAATGCCTGTTCACTTGCAAAAGAATGTGGCGTAACGTTAAAGGAAGTCAGGATCGCAGATGCTGTACGTCAGCATTTTAAAGATATCGGTCAGGATGAATCCATTCACGATGTAACATACGAAAACGGTCAGGCTCGTGAACGAACACAGATACTTATGGATTACGCAAATAAGACAAACGGAATAGTAATCGGTACAGGTGATTTGTCTGAACTTGCACTTGGTTGGTGTACTTACAACGGAGACCATATGTCCATGTACGGTGTCAATTCTTCAATACCAAAGACACTTGTCCGTTATCTGGTAGAGTGGTTTGCTGATGATAAAGATTCCGCTGTTCTGCGTGATATTCTCGATACCCCTGTTTCTCCGGAACTATTGCCGCCTAAAGAAGGAAAGATTTCTCAGGTAACCGAAGACTTAGTTGGTCCTTACGAACTGCATGATTTCTTCTTGTATTATTTGCTGAGATTTGGCTTCTCACCGGCAAAAATTTTCTTTCTTGCCAAGAACTCCGGGCTCAACTACAGTGATGACGTCATGCTTAAATGGCTTAAAACTTTTTACCGGCGTTTCTTTAGCCAGCAGTTTAAACGTAGTTGTATGCCGGATGGTGCAAAAGTGGGAACTATCAACCTTTCTCCACGAGGTGACTGGCGAATGCCAAGTGATGCAATGGTCAGTGCCTGGCAGGAAGAGATAGAAAAATTGTAAAAAAATGCAAAGACAAACTTCTCATACAGCATATTACCATCTGCCTGGTCTGTTTGAGTTTTATGAATTGTACAAATTGTTTTTACCGCTTTATAGAGAGCACCGGGAATATTTTTATGACTGGTGTAACATAGCTTCAATTTACGGTGCGCCAACAGATTGTCTTTGGGGTGGTGGCAGAACGACTTTTGGGGATGCCGACGCAGATGATGTCCTTGCCCTCGTGAATGACTACGGGATTTCCGCAAGGCTTACATTCAGCAATTCACTGCTTAATAAAGAACATCTTTCGGACAAAAAGTGCAATAATCTTTGTGCAATGTTTGAAAAAGCAAAAATTCCAAGCGGAGTAATCGTTCATTCGAATTTGCTTGCGGGCTATCTTAGGAACAAATATCCAAAACTTTATCTTATTTCGTCTACAACAAAGGTGATGACAGATTTTTCGGACTTAAAAGCTGAAATTGACAGAATAGATTTTAAATACGTTGTACCAGATTTTCGTCTAAACAAAACTCTGAGCAGATTTGCAGATTTTTCACAGATGCAAAAAGACAAGGTGGAGTTTTTGTGTAATGAATGTTGCAATTTTGCATGTAAGAACCGCAAAGATTGCTATGAAAATGTCAGCCGCAAAAATCTGGGCGAAGATGTTCCTGATTACAAATGTACTTCACAGGATTCTGATAATGGCTATCGGTTTTCTTTAGCTATGAAAAATCCAGGTTTTATCGGGATTAGGGATATCCAGAACACATACTTGCCGATGGGCTTCTCAAATTTCAAGATTGAAGGACGTGGACTTGGCAGCGCTATTATTTTGGAATTTCTTCTATATTATATGACAAAACCAGAATGTCAGTTGAATGTTCGCGAAGCTATATATCTTGATTCTATGTTGGATTTATTTTAAAAATCCAAAAAAAAATTTTGACTTTATTGTAATCAGTGTTATGCTAATAATATGTCAATGATAACTTCTAATGTAATAAACAGTTGTGATACATTTTTTGTTTTCAGAGGGAAAGATTTATTAGTTAAAAAATCAAGCGCTATTGAACTTCCTGACAGAGAAATTGTACAAAAGTATTTTGACCAGCATTATGCTATTGACTGGTTTTTTGAAGACAATAAATCCTATTTTACTGTTAGTCTTGAGGAAAATGTTCCTGCTCTTAACGGTTTTTGTTGGATAAATTTAAGACAACTTTTTGCTGCTGATTATGCTTTAATCGGTCTTTGTTCCCGGGCTTTGGCACTGCTGAACTGGCGAAAAACTGCAAGATTTTGCGGTAGCTGTGGCGGTTCTTTACAGGATGATAAGTTTGAGACAGCAAGAATTTGCCCTTTCTGTGGAAACGTTTTTTTCCCGCGTATTTCACCTGCTGTGCTTGTACTTGTAAAAAAAGAAGGTAAACTTCTTTTGGTAAGACAAAATCAGGGCAATAACAATGTTTACACATGTCCGGCTGGTTTTCTTGAACCAGGCGAAAGTCTTGAAGATTGTGCAATACGTGAAGTAAAAGAAGAATGCGGAATAATCATCAAAAACATAAAGTATTGTTCAAGTCAGCAATGGCCCTATCCTGATCAGCTTTTAATCGGTGTGACTGCAGATTGGGCAGGAGGGAAGCTTGTTCCGCAAAAAAATGAACTGAATGAGGCAAACTGGTTTTTACCCGATAATCTGCCGACTGTTCCAAAGTCTGGTTCAATGGTTTATGAATTAATAAAGAACTTTTCTTAAATCAACTGCAAGAAAACCGCTTCTTCCTGTCTCATAGAAGAGTTCCTCTTCCCATGCAACGTATAGAATTGAGCCAGAAAACACAAAATCAGTGTATAAAAAGCCTGAAGGTAGTTTGGGCAGACGGAGACAAACAGGATTATTGTTATTTACAATGGGCATATTGTCGGTTGCACCGGCAAAATAAAAAGTACCGTCATTGAACAGGGCAGATATGTTGTTCCTTAAATTCTTTACCTTACCGAACATTGGTTCGGTTTTTGTTTCGCGAATGTAGCTTACGGGGCTTACAGGATTGCTTTCGGTATATTCCAGAGAAAGTGCAAGATTTTCAGGAATCTGGCGTAAAAGATTTATCATTTTTTTTGGTGCAGTTGAAAAATCTCGCTGCGAAGCCAATTCTTCAAAATGCTCCTGGGTAAGCTGTTCTTTTTGAATCTGCCCTTTTTTTGCAGAACCTGTCAGCGAAATCAACGGTTCATATGAGAAGAATTTTAAGTAATTGAACTGTGTGCGCTCTTCAGTAGATGATTTAAAAGAACCTATCCAGTTTGTTCCGTCAAATTGCAGATGGACTGTCTCTGCATTTGATGGTAACTCAAGATCTTCAACTTTAAGCAGTGGAAAGAAAATGTCTGCGGTTGTTCTGTATTGAATTAAAAACGGCATAGGCGAAACAGATGCTTTACTGTTAAAAAAACTGTTCCTGTACACATGAAAAACGGGATAACTATCAATAGATATCAGATTTGAAGCTGTTGTATCAGTAAAATATAGTACATCAGTTTTTAATTCAGGAAGCTCATCCAGTTTGTCGGGTAAGACCAATAGTCCAAGCCTGTTTACCAACATGTAGGATTTTGAATCGATTTGTGCTGTGCCTGAAACACGCATTGTTTCTGTCCAAGGCCTGAATATCGTCTGAGGGGTATCTTTTGGTGTCTCTATAGAAGCAATACCGGAACGCGAAAAATAATACCACCTTAAAACACTGTTAGCAGGGGCCTGATTTACGGAATCTGCCTCAGGAAGCCTTATACTGGTTTCTGACTGTTCGGCCTTTTTACACGAAAACAGTGTAAAAATGAGAATTAAAAGTAGAAGTATAATCGATTCGAATCTTCTCATGAATACATTGATTTTACCTTGCAAGCTCAGTTATGACAAGTGAATTTGAAGAAGATGATTGTTTTTCAATTTTGATAATTCCCAAATTAGAATAAAACATTGAACCGTTTTGTGATATTTCAAATTTGTCTTTAGCAAGGATATTACCCTCTGTAATCTCCGGTGAATAAAGCCATTCAATACTTGTAGGAACCTGTGAGCTGGATATGGAAAAGGTTTTTACCTTTTTTATGTTGGCAGCTTTCATTGTCCCGCTGCAAATACCCGTTATTATTTTTTCTTTGTCCAACAGATACAAAGGTTTGTGTTTTCCCAGACTTTCTACAAAATGATCCCAGTTAAAATAACTGCAAAAATATTCTTTTTCTTCAATGTTATGAGGAGAAACAACGGAAAGAATTGATTGTAATATTTCGGCGGCATAACCTGCTTCCTGCAAAAGATGGATTTTTTCATTTTCAATGTTACCGAAAGGATAAACCGCACCGGATGGAATAAAAAACTGGGTTCCGTTTATTAGTGGATAAAGAAGGATAGGTGTTGTTTTATTGAGTGAAAATCGGACATTTTCTGTTTTTGTACCGGCAGGCAGATTTTTTTGCTGTAAACAGTAGTTTTCATCCAACCAAACAAGTTTGTAGTCTGTAATAAAAAAAGGAACATTGTCAGGAAAGACAAGTTCAAATTCTGCAGGAGCCTGATAAAAAGTATCCTGAACCATGAAAGCATTGTTTCCGCCCCCACCGCCACATCCGTAAAAAACGAAAGACGGAAACAGAGTTATAAAAATAAAAAAGTGAATAAGTTTTCTCATACATAATATATAGAAAACAAATTCACTTTTTTGCACATTTTAATAGAATTTGTGAATTCTTTTTTATTTATTTTGTTATTTCTGTATCAGAATCAGTATCCCCATATAAATCCGGGTAAAAATGTGTACTCGGTGGTAATGGTTTTGTAGGGTTTATAACAACCTTTCTCACAGCTCTGTGATGACGCACACGTCTTGGTGGCGGTGGGGGACATCTTCTGGGTGGTGGTGGCGGTGGTAAAGCATGTTTATGCGCTTTTGGCGGAGGATTATGTACAGGTGGCGGCGGTGGCGGACATCTCCTGGGTGGTATTGAAGTTCCAATTCTTATGATACCAAAATCAAGGTCAACGCTTATGCGGACATCTCCATTTACTTTCGCAGAGTTAGATTTTTTGTCAGTTGCAAACAAAGAACATGAAAGTAGCGCAAAAATAGCAAGCATTATAACACTTTTTAGCATTCTGAATCTCATATTGTACTCCTTGGTTTTTGATTACAGCATTATAATATCATCAAAGTTAAAATAAAACATTAAAACTTTCTGATAATTTTTTCAGTTTCTTTTAATAAAACAATTATCTTGAAAAATAAGTAGTATGTTCATATAATCAACTAACCATGAAAATGATAAATTCCCAGTCCGATATAAATGTTTCGCGAATACTCAGGCTTATATGGCAAAAAAATGGTATAAGCCGTATTGAAATAGCAACAGAACTCGGATTGGATAAGTCAACTGTTACGAAAATTGTTTCTTCACTTGTTAATATCGGAATAGTTTCAGAATATGCACAAGGGACGACAGGTCCTCTTGGAGGTCGCAAACCGGTTTATTTGGAAATTACAAAAAGCTTTGCCGCAGTAGGCGGTATTGAAATAAATCTGGAAGGATTTGTCTGCTGTCTTTTGGATTTACCCGGAAATGTTTTATTTGAATACACAGAAAAGATGCCGGTCAGTGATTGCCTTGGAGTTTTTGAAAGAGCCCGTATGGTTTTAAAAGCTGAAGCCGAAAAACGCAATATAAAGATCGTTGGAATCGGAACGGGATTATCCGGTGTTGTAAACAGCGATGCAGGTATTATCTTGCAATCAATTCCGTTGTCGGTTTCTTCACCTTTCCCGTTTTCGCACCTTGCTTCGGTCAAAGCAGAGATGCCTGTACTTATTGAAAATGATGCACGTTGTTGTTGTTACAGCGAAAGAACGCTTATGCACGATATGGGAACACAGAACAGTATTTTTTTATTGATGGAAATCAGGCAAAAGCACGAAAAAGCCAAGTTGGATGGTAGCCAGATTTCAGTTGGTACAGGATTGATAATCAACGGAAAGATTTACAAAGGTAACGATTTTTCTGCCGGTGAATTCCGAAGTCTCCTTTGGAATGGCAGCAAACTGGGGCAATTCCTTTCGATAGAAGAAAACATGGAAATAGCTGAAGCTGACATAAACGAAAAGAATTCCATTTTCTATGAACTGGCGATGCATGTAGCATTTCTTGTGAATATGCTGAATCTGGAAACTGTCTACATAGGCGGGTTACCAGCGGATTATGCACAAAAGCTGGCGGAGATGATAAACAAACGTATTATTTACCAATGGCCGTATGATTCAACACATAATTGCGAAGTACGACTTTCTTCTCTCGGTCATCTTGCAGTTGCTTTTGGTGCGGCAGGAATGTTCATCGACCGCTTTTTTGCCCTGCCAAGCCTTGCCTCTCCCTTGGGAACAGGTCCTTCTATTTTGGAATCATTATCGGAGATTAACTCCACAGGTCATATCGGTAAACTGGTTTAATACAGGTTTTCGTAAAAATCATAGTAATACCGTTTCAATGTCTATTGCTACTCTTTGCCTAATAAGTCATAATCACAGCAGTTGAGGAGTATATGTCATATTTACAATCTTTGCTTTTGGGCCTTTTGCAGGGACTTACAGAATTTCTGCCGGTTTCCAGCTCAGGACATCTGGCTGTTTTGAAAAACTTGTTCAGCTTGGAAGAAATCCCGCTTTTGTACGATGTAATGCTGCATTTGGCAACATTGTGCGCGGTTGTTTTGTTTTTTTACAAACCGATTTGGGAACTTATAAAAGTGTTTTTCAGGTTTATTACACGGAAAGAACAACCGGAAGATAAACCTTTGCAAATATATATTGTTGCTTTGATTTGCGGAACGATTATAACCGGAATTATGGGTATCGCTTTTAAGGACGTTGTTGAAAAACTGCCTATAAAGTTTATATCTGCAGGCTTTATTCTGACAGCACTGCTGCTGGTCTTTTCTGAGTTTTTCGCCAAGAAAAACACTGAAAACAAAACTCAGAACGATGGTGTTTCCATAAAACAGGGTGTTATCTGTGGACTGGCGCAGGGCTTTGGTGTTCTGCCCGGAATTTCGCGTTCCGGTATTACCATTTCGGGTGCTTTGTTTTCAAGTATGAAGCGGGAAACAGCCGGTGAATTCGCTTTTATTCTGTCGATACCCGCAATTTTGGGAGCATTTCTTCTGGAACTGAAAGACCTGGATTCGCTGACATCTTCAGTTTCTTTACCGGTGCTGTTGCTTGGTTGCGCGGCGGCCTTTTTGTCCGGCTTATTCGCATTAAAGGTACTGATGAAAATAGTAAAAAAAGGCAAACTGGGATGGTTTGCCGCATATCTTATTCCACTTGGAATAATTACTCTGATATTTTTGAAATAAGGAATTAGAATGGCTACAATTTACGAAGAATCTCTTGAAAAGCACGGCATTTGGAAAGGAAAAATCTCAACTGAATTAAAAATGCCGCTTAACGATACAAAGGATTTGTCACTGGCTTATACGCCCGGCGTTGCAGAACCCTGCAGGGCTATCTCAAAAGACAAAAAGCAGGTTTACAACTACACTTGGAAAGGAAACACAATCGCCGTTGTAAGCGATGGTACGGCGGTTCTCGGGCTTGGTGACATTGGACCGGAAGCAGGTCTGCCGGTTATGGAAGGCAAGGCTGTGCTTTTCAAAAAATTCGGCGGTGTTGACTGTGTACCAATTTGCCTTGATACAAAAGATCCAAAAGAAATAATAAGTATTTGTAAGGCACTTGCTCCAAGCTTTGGCGGAATCAATCTTGAAGACATTTCCGCACCGCGTTGTGTGGAGATTGAGCGCACACTGATAAAAGAACTGAATATTCCGGTTTTTCACGATGATCAGCACGGAACAGCGATAGTTGTAACTGCTGCTGTAAGCAACGCATTAAAGTTAATCGGAAAAAAGAAAGAAGATGTTACCGCCGTTGTCAGTGGGATGGGTGCCGCTGGAAGTTCAATCTGTCGTATGCTGCTGGATTTCGGTATAAAAGATATTCTCGGTTTTAACAGCAAGGGAATTGTACTGAAAGACGATTACGAAAACTACAACTTTTTAACAAAGGAACTTTGTCTTATAACAAACAAACAGAACCGCAGACTCAGCCTGCAGGATGCGATGAAAGAAGCGGACATTTTTATAGGTGTTTCCAAACCCAATCTTATTACAAAAGAAATGGTTGCATCTATGAAAAAAGACCCGATTATCTTTGCAATGGCAAATCCGGAACCCGAAATCCCCTATGCGGACGCAGTTGCAGGCGGAGCAAAGGTTATTGGCACAGGACGTTCCGATTTTCCGAATCAGGTAAACAACGTTCTTGCGTTTCCGGGACTGTTCAGAGGTGCTCTTGATGTACGTGCCCGAAAAATAACGGAAGAAATGAAAATGGCGGCGGCGATGGGCTTGGCTTCACTTATAAAGGAAGAAGAGCTGAAGCCTGATTATGTAATTCCGTCACCATTTGACCCGCGTGTTGCAAAAGCCGTTGCTGCGGCAGTTGCAGAAACCGCGCGAAAAATAGGTGTCGCGGAGCTTTAAGCCCGCCGGAAGAGGTTGAACTAAAGAAAGTTTTATAATAAGGTAAATTTTATGAAAAAGAAGTTGATTAAAAAAATCGCCGTTACCGGCGCACTTAGCGCATTAAGTATTTTACTGGGTGTTACCAAACTGGGATTTATCCCCTTTGCAGGTGCAGCAATAACAATTCTTCATGTGCCTGTAATTATCGGTGCAATTCTTGAAGGTCCGGTTGCAGGACTTATAATCGGACTCATTTTTGGTGTCTGGAGTATGATTCAGGCGGCAATCTCGCCGACCGGCGTTTTGGATCCGTTCTTTGTAAATCCTCTTGTATCCGTTGTTCCGCGCGCTTGTATAGGCTTAGTTGCCTGGGCAGTTTTTTATTTGTTGCGAAAAATCAAAATATTGCCTAAAATAATACCAGCAGCTGTTGCGGCCTTTTTCGGTTCGCTTACGAATACTGTTCTGGTAATCGGCTCGTTATTCCTGTTGTTCAGGGAACAAATTACCCAAATCTTTGAGAATAAAGGTTTTATTGTGGTAATTGCAAGCTTGATGCCACAGGCGTTAATTGAAGCGGCAGCGGCAGTTATAATAACAGTTGCGGTTGTAGGTTGTGTATTGGGATATACAAACCGCAATAAATCTCGTCTTTCAGAGGCAGACCAAGATTGAAAATAATAATCATCGGAGCAGGTTTTACCGGACTGCAGTTAGCAAAGCGACTTGTTTCAGAAAAGATGGATGTTGTCTTAATTGACAACGATGAAGAAACCGTTCGGCATGCGTCAAACAGCGTGGACTGTCTGGTTATTCAGGCAAACGGAAACAACCTTAACACACTGGAACAGGCTGGTATATCAAAGGCTGATGCGCTTATAGCTCTAACCAAGTCCGATGAAATAAATATGATAACCTGCTCCTTGGTTGATTCCGTCTATCCTGACATTATAAAAATCGCCAGAGTAAGAAATTACGACTATTATTCAAATTCAAACGCTGTATCAGCTTCTAACCGGCACATGTACGGCATTGACTACATGATTCATCCAGATGTAGCCGCTGCCGAAGAAATTGTTACGGCGTATCAGCATGGAGCCATTGCCGATATTCTTGAATTTGACGATTCCAAATATGAAATGGCCTCGGTCGAGATAGAAAAAGAAAGCTGTCTTGACGGTATACGGCTTAAAGACATCAATTCTATGTCGCCGACAAAAGTTCTTATTCCACTTGTAACAAGAGACGAAAAAACGTTTCTTCCTGTCGGAGATACAGAACTTAAAGCCGGTGATACAATTTCTATTCTTATTGAAAAAGAAAAGCTCAGTGCTTTTTTGCCACTGACAGGTTCCAATGTTCATCAGATTAAAAGAATTGCACTTGTGGGTGCGGGAAGAATAGGAACAAAGATTGCGGACTGTATATTAAAGAAAGAAAAAGAAAAGTCCAAATCTATTATAGGAAAACTGTTCGATAAAAATACAAAGAATCATCCTCAGCTGGTAATAATCGACAAAGACTATAACCTTGCAAAAGAAGCTTCTGAAACTTTTGAAGATGCAATAGTTTATAACGCTGACATTACCGATGAATCTTTCATTGAAGAAGAAAACCTTTCACGCTTTGATCTGGTTATTGCGGCAACACACAACCACGAACTTAACATGGTTGCGTCCGCATACTTTAAGACTCTTGGCTGTAAACGCAGTATTTGTCTTGTAACAAATTCCGCCTATGCGCTGATAGCAAAGAACATCGACATTGATGTTGCCGTTCCTATAAAGGACGTTGTTGTTGACGCCATTCTGAGCCATTTGCGCGGTAAAAATGTTACCGGTGTACACACACTTTCCGAGGGCGAATTTGAAGTTGTTGAATTTGAAATTCCGCAGGATTCAAAAATCAGGGGCAAAGCTCTCAAAGACATAAGAAGCACGGAAACAGCGTTTATCGTTCTGCTGGTCAACAAAGGGGATACTTATATGATTGCTGACGGAAACACAATTCTTGAAACCGGCGACAAACTTATATTCATTGTTGAAACAAAAGACAACAAACAAATTCTGAGCAAGCTTGGAGGCTGAAATGGCTATCACTGTTATCAGGATGTTGGCTGTTCTTTTGTTGATAATAGCGACAACATTTCTAATTCCCTCCGCTTTTGCACTTTATTATGGAGAAACAATAGCTATAAAAGCATTTCTGTTTCCAATGCTTTTTGTTTATGTGGTTGCCGGTCTTTTTCTGTTCATATTCCGGAAAAAGAAAAATATGCGCCTTAGTACCAGAAGCGGATTTGCAATAGTTGCTTCCGGCTGGATAACAGCCGGTTTGTTGGGTGCTGTTCCATTCCTTTTGTCCGGTACAATTACAAATGTATTCGATGCAATTTTTGAAAGTGTTTCAGGCTTTACCACAACCGGTGCAACAATTTTGTCTGATGTTGAGAATCTGCCAAAGTGCATCAATATGTGGCGTGTTCAAATGTGCTGGCTTGGCGGCATGGGAATTGTCGCCCTTACAGTAGCACTTATGCCGCTTTTAGGCGTCGGTGGTTTTCAGCTTATAAAGGCGGAAACAACCGGGCCGGAAAAAGGCAAAATAACACCCAAAATAACTATGACTGCAAAACTCCTGTGGTTTATTTATCTTGGAATGACGGTTGTCCAGACAATTCTGCTTTTGCTTTGCGGAATGAGTTTTTTTGACGCTCTTGCGCACTCTTTTTCAACTTTGGGAACAGGCGGTTTTTCCACACGGAATGCGAGCATAGGACATTACAATTCTGCTGCTATAGACTGGGTATGTATCACATTTATGGCTTTGGCGGGTGTAAACTTTAGTCTTTACTATCAGGTTCTTATAGGCAAAGGCAGAGAAATGCTTGAAAACACCGAATTCAAGGTTTATGTTTCAATTCTTTTTGTCTGTACTCTGGCAATAACATTTATAATCATGCCGCTATACAACAACTTTTTCTCCGCATTGCGTTTTTCAGCGTTTCAGGCTGTATCCATAACTACAACAACAGGCTTGGGAACCGCTGACTTTGATAAATGGCCGGCGGCGGCACAGATGATAATATTCTCGCTGATGTTTATCGGTGGTTCTTCCGGTTCAACAAGCGGCGGTGTAAAAGTTGTGCGCTGGGTTGTTATGTCAAAACAGGCTTCAAACGAAATCCGCAGAATGATACATCCACATGGAATTTTTAGTATCAGGCTTAACGGACGCGCCGGCAGAAAAGACATTGTTTTTAATGTAACGTCTTTTATGCTGGTATACTTTATCCTGCTTGCAATAACAACCTTTGTTGCAAGTTGCGGCGGTGCGGATTTGTTCTCGGCTTTTACGGCAAGTCTTGCTCTTGTAGGAAACGTCGGACCGGGCTTTGCTATGGTCGGACCAACGCAGAATTACGGATTTTTTGCTGATGCGGCAAAACTGTGGTTCTCGTTTGCAATGCTGGCAGGACGTCTTGAACTTTATACAATGATTATTTTCTTTTTCCCGGTATACTGGAGAAAATAAAACACAAATATAGGTAATAACACTATGAATGCTATTGAACTATCCGAGTATCTAAAGCCGATTGTTTCCGCCTGTCCGTTATGGAAAGACAAAAAACTCTGTATGGAACTTATCGCAAACCCTGTTGCCGGCGGATTCACCCAAAAAAAGCTTGCAGCAGAACACGAAAGGGTTCTTGCGGATTACAGTACGCTTGCAAAAACAAAGGAACAGCAGTGTAAAAGCCTTACGGTGAATGTGTATGAAACATCGCTGACATCTTCTTTGGACGAATACATACAAAAGATAGTCGGAAGAGCAGGTATGCCGGAAGATTCCGAAACATTTTTTCTTATTGTCACCGCTGGCGGAGACGGAACTTCGCTTGAAGTTCAGACGGCGTTAGCCAAAATAGCATTCGATATTGGTGGCGAATATTCGCAGATAATAAAAAACCGGATAACGGTTTTCAGACTGCCGTTCGGCACAGGAAACGACGGTTCTGACGGCAGAACCCTGCGTGAGAGTCTTGATTTGCTTTCTACAAACGCGCATTTTTCACTGCAAAAAGCCATCAGGGTTAATTGCCGTACAACAGACGACCAGGCAGGAAACGGCAAAGCTGACAGAAGCCTTAAAGTGCTGCCGCCCTGGTATGCGTTCAATATTGCGAGTATAGGCATAGACGCGTTTATTACCCACATGACCAACAAAACAAAAAACATCTTTCCCGGTAATTTTTACAAAATATGGATAGACCTTGCCTGTATTTTTTACAATGTTATTTATCCGTCCGGCAAAGCAACAATAAAGATTTACAAAGACGGTCTTTT
>JAEEQG010000127.1 GCA_016285185.1 Spirochaetota bacterium | reverse complement strand
CGTGTACGCGTTCCAGCTGTTGAATATGCCGGAATGATGGAATACGATGGAGACGCTCATGTTCCAGCTCAGTATCTTGTAAACCCACCAAGCATTGACCGAACACTGGGTGAATATCTTACAAAGACTGGCGTTAAGCTTCTTGCCATTTCTGAAACCCAGAAGTACGGACACGTAACTTACTTCTTTAACGGAAACAAGCAGGGCAAGTTTGACGAAAAGCTTGAAGACTATATTGAAGTTCCATCAGACGTAGTTCCATTTGAACAGCGCCCATGGATGAAGTGTGCCGAAATTACAGACAAAGTTATTGAAGCAATCAAGAGCGGTAAGTATGACCACATCCGTTTGAACTTCCCTAATGGAGATATGGTTGGACACACAGGTGTATTCAACGCAGTAGTTTGCTCTATGGAAGGCATGGACTTGCAGCTTGGTCGCCTTAAGGCCGCAATTGATGAAGCAGGCGGTATCCTCTGTCTTACAGCTGACCACGGAAACAGTGACGATATGTACGAACACGCAAAAGACGGCAGCGTAAAGAAGGATGCAGACGGCGAGCCAAAAGCAAAGACAAGCCACAGCTTGAACCCAGTTCCAGGCATCATCTACGATCCGGAATACAAAGGCGAGTATGACAATACTAAACTCAACGACGGTCTTGGAATCAGTTCTTGGCCTGCAACATTAATGAACCTTATGGGTTATGTACCACCGAAAGATTATGATAAGAGCATAATCAACATGAAATAACGATGAAGGCCGGGTTGCAGCTTTTGCGCCCGGCTTTTTTGTGAGGCTGAAAAGTGCAAAACCACGAACTGCTGCTTTCATATCTAAAGACTCAATTGTCGCTGAACGAGGAAACTGCTCAAGAAATTGCGACGCTTTTTTCGTTTGCTCAATTCGCGCCTAACACAGAGATCATCCGCATGGGCGCAAAGACAGATTCAATGTATCTGGTTTTGAAAGGGCTTGTCCGCGCTTTTTACATAGACGAAAACGGCAGCGAGATCACCAAATGCTTTGCAAAAGAAAACGAGTGGTTCGGCTTTTACAGCTATCTTTCAGATGAGCCGTCGCCGTTTTTTGTTGAAACACTCGAAAAAACGGAAGCTGCCGTAATAAAAACCGTAAGTATAAGAGCACTGTGCCAGAAAATGCCTGCTTTGGCACAGAATGTTTCTGATCTTGTAAATCAAGCATATTTGCAGACAGATAAAAAAGCGTATAACTTTGCAAGCAAAGAAGCAAAAGAACGTTATATCGACTTTGCACGCGAAAACCCTGAAATAATAAAACGCGCAAAGCAGGAACACATCGCATCATATCTTGGTATTACGCCAAGCTCATTAAGCCGCCTTAAACGCGAAATAAAAATTTAATTTCTTGTCATATGACAATTACAGCACTAAAAAAAGCTGATAAGCTTTTGAACATAGGAGAAATCATATGAAAGAAATTTTATTTGCACTTGCACTTATAATTACAAGCCCTTCTTTTGAAGACGGCGGAATGTTGCCGGTTCAGTTTACGGGTTACGGCAAAGACGTGTCGCCGGAGCTTGTTCTCGAAAATCTTTCAGAAGATGCAAAGACGATTGCGGTTTCATTCTGCGACGAAGATATGCCTTTTACCGACGAATACTGCCACTGGATTTGCTGGAACATTCCGGCGGCTGACCGCATTCCACAAGGCCTTCCAGCTGGTGCAGCAATTGAAGAGCCGTTCCATGCTGTTCAGGGCATCGGCTACGGGCGGCACAAATACCGCGGACCAAAACCGCCGTTTCATTCAAAGCATAACTATCATTTTACGGTTTATGTGCTTGATACAGAACTGGATCTGCCTGCTTCCGCAACGATAAAAGACGTAAAACGCGCTATGGAAGGGCACATCATTCAAGAAGCCACAATCCGCTGCTGGTATCAGAAAGAGTAAGCGCATGGTGGTTTCTGCCTACGCTTATTAAGCTTAGTTATTTGCCTTGATGATGACCACGTTTCTTTTGCCGATGCGTTTGTAGTTCAAACGCATCGCGTTTGCCTTAAAAATAAGATCGCGCAAATAGTCTTCACCCTGTGATTGCTTGTTTGGTTCAATAGGATTATATTCTTCTCCGCTGGATGAAAGATACAGGCTTGCATGACCATAGAATTTCTTTACGCGGGCCGTAACAACCTGTTTTGTGTGTTCCTGCATCCGCATTACAATTTCTTCAAGAAGGAGCTGGGCTGATGTCCTGTCGGTTTCATTAAGATGCATTTTTGCAAAAACAGAGTTGATTTTTTGACTTTGTTCTGGCAGACCTTCCTTGGTAACTGTAAAAATGTTGCCTTCTTTACTCATATAGTGCAAAAACCAAAAAAACTGCGCCGTTATAACAAAAGCCAGAACAAATACCGCTGAGAATAACATCAAATTCTGCATCATATTCCTCTTAAAAAAGATTATACCATAAACTAAAAAAAAAGGGCATCTTCTGTTTGAAGATGTCCTTTTTTACTTTATCAGCATTTTTATCCTCTTTTTGAATTATTAAAAACCGAAAGTCCTTTCACCAGCCTTTCCGTCCCAGTCAATGCCGTAGTCTCTCTTAAGAACCTGCTTCCATTCGCGGGTAAAACCTACCAGGTCACCTGTTGCAGCATAACGTTCTTTCCAGACCTTGCAGCTCTTTTCGTAGATTTCAAAAGCCTGATCTTTTGAAATCCTTGTGCTGCCGATATAAAACTCGTGGGCTGTTACAAAGCAGTACTTCATCGAAATACCGGCACGGAAAGCTTCAGCATTTGCACATTCGGCTCCGAATATTGTTCCGCCGTTTACCATGTTAAGTTCTTCATCTGTAAGAACCATAGCTTTGTTTGTATAAGTTGTGTTTGTCATAATAGTCTCCTTTTGCACAGTTTGTGCAGCTTTTGTCTGATTTAGATGTCTACATCATAGATGTCGACGTCATTGTTAACCTTCCGGTCCCTCGGTTTGGGCGGCTGGAGCCAGTTTGCGATTTTGGTCGCAATCCATTCATAAAAGTTATTGTTTATTATCTTGTCGATATTCGGAAGTTTGCCAGGGTCCACATTCGGATTAACCTTTCCGCCAGCCATTCTTTCAAGTTCCAGTTCGTTCAATTCCATAGTTGTTGTCATAATCTTCCTCCTTATACGTCGCAGCCAGGTGTTCCATCCCACAGGTATTTTGAACCGTAGGTGAGCTTAAGTTCCATGTTGAACGCGCGGATAAAAGCAGGTTCACTAGTAGTAATCTTGTTTGATCCGCTATGTCCCGCATTTATCATGTCCAAAACCTTCTTGCCAAGTTTTACAATTTCATTCGCCTGATCGTAATTCATGCGAATCCCGTTAAAGTAGAACTCATCACGGCTTGTAACGCAGTAGTGCGTGTTGATGCCAAAAGAATGATAAGTGCTTTTGCTGTAAGTGTTCGGCCATGCTGTTCCGCCACTAACAATGTTGAGTTCCTGTTCGGAAAGCTCAAAAGTTTTAAGTTGTGATGTTGTAGTTCTCATATTCATCTCCTTTAAGGCATTGTTTTGTGCAGCTCATTTTCGCTTGCACTTATTTATACGAGGCACTTGGAAAAAAGGCTAAAAAATTTTTAAAAAAAATGAAAAAAAAGTGATATAATCAAAAAACAGATGGCAGCAAAAAGAGAAATATTCAGAAAATCAGCTTTGGAAAGAATGGCGTCGCTCGATCAGCTTGACCAGACCATGACGGTTGTTAAGCCTTCTACCGTGCTTGCGCTCATTTCCGTAGGCATTATGATGGTTGTTGCGGTTCTGTGGGGAATCTTTGGTTCTGTTCCGGAGGTTGTGCACGGCAGCGGCGTTATAATGAACGTTGATAAAATAGAAAGCATCAAATACACAAATCAGGGTACGCTGAAAAATGTTTTTATTTCCCGCGGCGACAGGGTTTACAGCGGACAGGTAATAGCGCGGGTTGAACGGCAGGATATTCTTGATCGGATAAAGCTAAACGAAAAGAAGCTCGAAGGGCTTTACAAGATGCAGGAAATAATCAACGAAGGCGCTGCCAGTTCAGCTTCACGCCGGCAGACTATGCGCGAGCTTTATGCGCAGGGGCTTATAACAGAAAGCGAATTTCTTAATTCGCAGCAGCCCAAAATCAATATAGAACAGCAGATTACGGAAGTTCGTGAAGAAATTGCGGTTCTAAATGAAAACTATCAGATTACAACTCAAGTTGTTGCGAACTGTTCCGGCACGGTTATGGAAATTCCTATCCGGCAGGGCGATTTTGTTCAGCACGGATCAACAATTGCGATTATAGACACAGCCGGAGATGAAAACCCGATTGAGGCACTTGTTTATTTTTCAGGCGCTGACGGCAAAAAACTAGTTCCCGGCATGAAAATCGGGCTTATTCCCGGAACAATCAAGCAGGAAGAATACGGCTATATTATGGGAATTATCATGGAAGTTTCGGAATTTCCCGTGAGCGACAACTACCTTGTTTCAAGACTGCAGAATATGGCACTTGCCAATACTTTTCATCAGATTATGAACCCGATTGAAGTGCGTGTCAGCATTGTGCCTGACCCTTCCACATATTCCGGCTACAAGTGGTCTTCGTCAAAAGGCCCTGCGCAAAAAATCGGTTCTGGTTTTATATGCGAGGCAACCGTTACAACTGAAACGCACCGCCCTGTTTCGCTTTTGATTCCTTCTTTAAAGAAAAAGCTTCTCGGCATAGGCGAAGATTACATTCCAAAGCCTAAAAAGCAGGATTAGAGGTTCCGCCGGAAATGTCCAGAAAGCAAGTTCGTGTAAAAACTCCAACTGTTCTTCAAATGGAAGCCCTTGAATGCGGTGCTGCCTGTCTTGCCATGATTCTGGGTTATTACGGCAGACATATTTCGCTTGAAGTGCTGCGTGGCGAATGTGGCGTTTCGCGTGACGGAACGAAGGCCGCGAACGTTCTTAAGGCTGCGCGCAAATTCGGGCTAGAAGCGAAAGGTTTTAAGATGGAAACGGAAACCCTTCGCGAAATAAAATGCCCAGCCATTCTCTTTTGGAATTTCAATCACTTTGTAGTTTTTGAGGGCTTCCGCGGTAAAAATGCGGTTATAAACGACCCGGCCGTAGGGCGCAGGTTTATAGAGCCCGATGAGTTTAACGAGTCTTTTACGGGCGTTGTTCTTACATTTGAAAAAACTGAAAACTTTAAGAAAGGCGGCGAAAAGCCTAAAATCCGGCTCAAAATCAAGCGCAGAACAAGAGGGCTGGGAACAATCTTTTTGTTTTTGGGCGTGCTTAGTTTTTTGTTTTTCATTCCGGGGTTTGTTTATCCTGTTTTTTCGCGCTTTTTTATAGACAGCATCCTGATAAAAAATTCGCTGAGCCTTTTAAAGCCGCTCATGACGGCAATGGCTGTTACGGCAGCCTTTAACGTAATTCTTTCGCTGATACAAAACGTTGTGCTTATGCGCTTCCAAACGCGCTTAAGTCTTACTTCCGCCTCAAAGTTTATTGAACATATATTCCGGCTCCCGATGCAGTTTTTTGTTCAGCGGCTTCCCGGCGAGCTTTGCAGCCGCATTGCTTCATGCGATTCGGTTTCAGCTCTTATATCAGGTCAGCTTATAAGCGTTGTGATTAACCTTTTCAGCACGGTTTTCTTTTTGGTGCTCATGCTTTTGTATGATGTTCCGCTTACAATCATTTCGGTTGTGCTGACGGTGGTTCAGATTGTGATTTTCAGAGTCACTTCCGAAAAAATCAGGAACAAGTCTTTTAAGATTCAGATGGAAGGCGGCAAGCTTGACGGAATCACGATGTCGGGCATCGAGATGATTGAATCTATAAAGGCTTCTGGTTCTGAAAACGACTTTTTTGTGCAGTGGTCAGGGCAGCAGGCAAAGCTTGTCAATGAAAATCAAAGACTGAGCAGAACAAACACGGCAAATTCAATCGCTCCAAGTGTAGTTTCTTCTATATTGAGCATTCTGGTTCTGACGGTGGGCGCGTTCCGTGTTATGGACGGCTACATGACAATCGGCATGCTGATGGCGTTTCAGACGATGCTTGCAAATTTTATTGCGCCGGTCAATTCATTTATGTCGCTGGGCGCATCGCTTCTTTCTGCCAGCGCCGATATGCAGCGCATTGACGATGTTATGGACTATGATACGCCAAAAATTTTTAAGGATCAGATTGAAAAAAGGGAAGATGAACTTTGCACGGATTATGTTCCTGTTAAAAAGCTTGAAGGCTATGTTTCATTCAAAAACGTTTCGTTCGGCTACAGCCCTCTTGAAGAACCGCTGATAGACGGGTTGAATCTTGAGCTTACTCCCGGAAAACGCGTCGCGCTTGTTGGTGCTACAGGTTCGGGCAAATCAACGATAGGCAAGCTTGCGAGCGCGCTTTATGAGCCGTGGAATGGCGAGATTCTTTTTGACGGAAAGCCTTTGAGTGAGATTGAGCGCAAAACATTCGCCGCGTCTGTTGCTGTGGTTGATCAGAATATTTCGCTTTTCGAGGGCACTGTAAAAGACAATCTTACAATGTGGGATTCTACTGTGCCGGAAGAATCGCTCATTCAGGCCGCAAAGGATGCCTGCATTCACGAAGTTATTGCAGCCCGTCCGCAGGGTTATTCTTCCAAAATGTGCGAGGACGGCGCAAACTTTAGCGGTGGCCAGCGGCAGCGGCTTGAAATTGCGCGCGCGCTTGCAACGAACCCGCGCATAATCATAAT
>JAEEQG010000126.1 GCA_016285185.1 Spirochaetota bacterium | reverse complement strand
TTAACTGCTGACTTGATGATCAACGCACAGTCTTTATTCCCGGGAACAGACCCGCGAACCATCACAACTTTCAATTCAGGATCGATTTTTACAATTCTCAAATTCTGAACTGTAACACGTTCCCTACCCATCCGACCAGGCATCTTGATGTTTTTAAAACACCGTCCCGGAGATGTACACTGTCCTGTTCCACCTGGTTCGCGATGGAATTTTGAACCGTGTGTAGAACGTCCACCATGGAATCCCCAGCGTTTCATTACACCCTGGAACCCCTTACCCTTTGAAGTTGCTGTTACATCGAGATATCTTGTTGATTCAAAAAGCTCAACACCAACTTCATCACCCACTTTAACTTCACCATCAAAATCACGAAATTCTTTAAGGTGTTTTACAGGGGCTACATTCTCAGGAAACTGTCCTGCATAAGACTTTGTTACAGTAGATTTTTTCTTTTCATCAACGCCAAGAACTACTGCATCATATCCGAAAGTTTCCTTGTCTTTAAGTGCTACAACTTTGTTAGGTTCGACGCGGATCACAGTAACCGGTGTCAGGTTACCGTCTTCGTCAAAAACCTGTGTCATACCCACTTTTTTTGCTATCAGACCTTTCATTCTGACTTTACTCCTTAAGAAAAAAGTTTTCACTTTTTTCTTCACCAAGCCGCCATTCCCTGATCCTGGGAACCGTACTCTTTTTTTAATAAAAAACGGTACGTTAAAAAACGTACTCGTTATTATTGTTTAATTTCTACATCCACGCCTGCAGGCAATTCCAGCTTCATCAGCGAATCCATAACATCTGCTGATGGTTCGATGATATCAATCAAGCGTTTATGCGTCCTCATTTCAAACTGTTCGCGTGACTTTTTATTAACATGAGGAGAACGTAAAACCGTCACCTTATTAATTCTGGTAGGCAGCGGAATAGGTCCTGAAACCTTTACTCCAGCCTTCTGAACAGTTTGTACAATAGCTTTTGCACTCTGATCAATCAGCTCAACATCAAAAGCACGAAGTCTGACACGAATTTTTTCGGTCGCCATGTTTCCTCCATGAGCAAAGTCGGATTTGCAAGCAAATCCGACTTTTACCCAATCTTAATTACTCTTTAATCTCAGTTACCTGACCGGAAGCGATAGTGCGTCCACCCTCACGGATAGCGAACTTCAAACCTTTGTCCATAGCAACAGGGTGAATAAGTTCACCAATAACTTTTGTGTTGTCGCCAGGTTTAATCATATCAACACCTTCTGGAAGTGTGATTGTACCTGTAATATCTGTTGTTCTGAAATAGAACTGAGGACGATAACCTGTAAAGAACGGTGAGTGACGTCCACCTTCTTCCTTTGAAAGAACGTAAATCTGTCCTTCAAATTTTGTATGAGGATGGATTGAACCCGGTTTTGCAAGAACCTGTCCGCGTTCAACTTCTTTCTTATCAATACCGCGAAGAAGAAGACCAACGTTATCACCAGCCATACCCTGATCCAACAGTTTATTGAACATTTCAATACCTGTTACAACAGTCTTCTGTGTAGGTCTGATACCAACGATTTCGACTTCATCGTTCATATTGATAACACCGCGTTCAATACGTCCTGTTACTACAGTACCACGACCGGAGATTGTGAAAATGTCTTCAATAGGCATAAGGAACGGAAGATCCTGATCACGAACAGGATCATCAAAATATTCGTCCATTGTCTTAAGAAGTTCTTCGATACAAGCTGTATCTTCTGCTGTCGCACCGTCTGCAAGAGCCTTGAATGCAGAACCTTTTACAATAGGAGTATCGCGTGGGAATCCGTATGATTCGAGAACATCGCGAACTTCTTCTTCTACAAGCTCAAGAAGATCTGGATCATCAAGAAGGTCGATCTTGTTCAAGAAAACAATCATCTTAGGAACACCTACCTGACGAGCGAGCAGGATGTGCTCACGTGTCTGAGGCATAACAGAATCAGGTGCAGAAACAACGAGAATAGCACCATCCATCTGAGCAGCACCGGTAATCATGTTTTTAATATAGTCAGCATGTCCGGGGCAGTCGATGTGTGCATAGTGTCTTTTATCTGACTGATATTCAAGGTGGCGGGTATTGATTGTAATACCGCGGGCTTTCTCTTCTGGAGCATTATCAATTTCATCATACTTCAGAACTTTGTCACCATACTTTTTAGCACAGTATGCTGTAATTGCCGCTGAAAGTGTTGTCTTACCATGGTCAACGTGACCGATAGTACCAACGTTCATATGCGGCTTTGTTCTTTCGAACTTTTCCTTTGCCATTTGATCCTCCTTAACAGATTAAAGGCAATCATTTGTTAAATTGGTGTGACGTTAAACAACAACACACATATACAACTAAAAGTTTGATTTTGTAAAAAGGTGAGACCCTTCCAATTTTTGGAAGATTTTGCATTACAGCCCATATTTTCGGACTGTTTCGCCCGGAACCACCTATCACCATCAAACTTTCCGCTTAATGACCGGTCTGGCATCCAAGAGCCCGGCACACATAAAATGTGAAACTTGAACCCATGATGACAAACTTTGCAGTAACTACTGACAGCAGATTACTTTTTCATCACAGGCGGCACAGCCTGATTTTTTAATCTTTACGACTGTACCTTGCGTTAATACGCTTGACTCTCAAAGAACCTGAGTTAATAAACATTACTGTAAATACTCGGAATTAAACTTATAACAAATATTAAAAAATTATGCAAGTAATTCTTTAATTTTTATATTATTTTTCGATCTCAAGCTGTTCATTGACTAAAAAAGTCTAGAATACGCTTCCATACAACTGTCAAGTTCATCGGGACTATCCGCCACAATACTTGCGGCAAAATACAAAGCTATCGCAGATTCCGTCGTCAGACCACCCATCGGAACAGCACCCTCACGCCACATTCTGCGGCTTGTACTGTAATCGGAAAAATTCAAAAGACTTTGTTGTTGCGAAGTACAAAAAAACTTGCACCCCTTTTTCCTGCCTTTCAAAAGAAGCGGTTTTAATGAATAATCACTTGACCGCATACTTCCTGTGCCGGTTTCATATAATTCCAGGAATATATACCGGATACCATCATCAACAAGACGCAGATAACTTTCCGACCGAAGTCCGGGATAAACTTTGCACACAACCATATTGTTGGCAGCTTCTTTAAGAACTTGCTTCAAAACAAAAGTATCGGCATCCATCAAAATGTTTCCCTGTTTTGCAAACGGTCCGTTCTCACATGTATAGACAGGTATTTCCATATTCCAGTTTGTAAAGCCGTCTGGCGAAGGTTTTTCAAATTTTAAATTCAGCGGCGACAACAGTTTACCACCGAAGGCAACATAAACACCGTTCTTTTTATTGCAGGCAGTTTTTACGGCAAATTGCAGATTACGTTTTGCCTCATCAGAAACATCCGGTACAGCCGAAGAAGCCGTAATAACAACAGGCACGCCGCAATCTGAGAACAACCAGAATAAAAGGGGCGCTGTATAAGCAAGAGTATCGGTTCCATGCGCAATAACAATACCATTTGCCGTACCAGTCGCTATTCTTGCCGCAACTTCGGCAATCAGTCCAGCCCAATCAGCAGGCTCTATTTCTTCGCTCAAAAGCTTGCCGACAGAAATAACCTGATACTGTACAGATTTATCCGTATCAGCAAGCAGTGAACGCAGAACCTGTGTATCACCGGCAGCCACTTCTCCGTTTTTCTGCCTATTTGCACAAATAGCGCCGCCCATGGAAAGAACATAAACTATGCTTATATTCAGTTCTTCCTTTAAAAGCTGTTTTACAATCTGCGGAGAAGCAAGACCATTTGTCTTTTTCATTACAAGACCGGTCAAAAACTCAAGAGGAGGCATGTCCCCTTTGCGAAGTTTTTCAGATTCCAGAGGATTGGTTTTTATAACTTCTTTCACAATTGGGGCGAGCACTTCCGTATCAGTGATTTTTTGCCAGTTATTCAACCTTATAAGCGATACCGGATCTTCACCTGTTTCCACAACTGCCTGCATCAACTGCTTGGCAATACTACTGTGAATTTCACCAGATGAAAGCAGGCTTATAATTACAGAAAAATATTCCGGAGTCAGCAGAGTATGTTCAATGCTTGTCCCTTTCCGGCGCAAAAGCTTTATCAATTCAGAAGAAATCCAGTGCGCAGTCGTCATCGGTTCAGCTCCGGCTTTTACAGCATTTTCAAAAAAATCAGCCCTCGCCTTTTCATCACAAATCAACTCTGCACGTTCGCGGGCAAGACCATATTCACGACAAAATCTTTTTCGCCTGTCTTCAGGCTGTTCAATCGAAAATCTATCATTACGTTCAACAGACAAAAATGGGGAAAAATCAAACTCAGCAACAGGCTTCAATAACTCAAACTGCCGCAAATCCCTGTTTCTCGGCTGATAAAATTCCGTAAGATTCTGTTTCTCATTCCAAAGACGGCTCTCAGACGCGATCTCGCCTCCGGACGAAAGAATCTGTTCCTGCCGGTCAATCTCAGCATTAATTGCTTTTCGTACAAAATTGAAAGAATTAAGATTGCGTAGCTTTACATAATAATCCGGCAAATCTGGATAGCGTGAAAGTGCAACATAAGCATTACAGCGAATCAGACTGTCAGCTGAAACCCCGTCAAGTAGCTGCATGTACTGAAGCCGTCGCCGCAGCTCATTCAAAAAAAGTTCTGCTTCCTCACCAAGTTCAAAATCAGGAGCTGTTTTTATACGCAGACTCGGGCAACCAACCCAAGTGTAATCCATACGAGGAACTCCAGAAGATCTTGTCAACCTACCGGCATCTTCTTCTATTCTGATTTCATCAATGGTTATTGTTTTTTTTCTGTGATGAAATTCAATCTCCATAAAGCCCTTTTCACCAAGTTTTACTGTCAAACCGGTAAAAGAACGATTCTCAGGGACTAAAGGCAAATCGACGAGTCTTTCAAAACCTGACAGAGTCGAAAAATTAACATTCAGTGAACGTGCCAAAGCAACCGCCTTTTGTACGGCACCCGTACTTAACTCTGGTTTTTCATTCATAAAAAACGTTTGTTTTTCTGTCGATATAAGGATTCGCACTTCAAGATACACATGAGATTGAAACATAAAAACTCCCGTTACAAAAAATCTCAAATTTTACTAAATTTAAAAAAAATAATATAACTTTTTTATTTTTTGTGATATACTAAAAAGACACCCATAAAAAAAGTTGGCGAAACAATGAAGGAGCCTTTGTGAACAAGCGGGATTTTCCAAAAATACATTTTTACGACCAGGACTTCGTTGATATTTACGACAAAACCTGGTCATGGCTGCAGGATTATTGGCTGAATCCGGAAACTAACGAACAATCAGCCGACGGTTATTTTTTATATCCTCAAAATGATGAACTAGTGATAAGTCAGTTTGAATCCATTGTTTCTTCATTTTTCCTTGTGTATTCAAACAGGAATTTCCCGGCAAACCAGAACCTTGATTACTTTTACAGCAAACAGGAAGAAAACGGTGCCATACGCTGGAAATATGACATAAAAACCGGCAATCCCGTTGTTTCAAAAAACAATCCCGAAGGAACAGGTCTGCCACTTTTTGCCTGGGCAGAATACAACCTTTACCACAAATCCGCAAACAAAAAACGCGTCAAAGAAATTATGCCCGTTCTACAAAAATACATGACTTGGATTGAAGAACACTTCAAGTGTGAGAACGGACTTTATTCAACACCGGTTGCAGCATCCGAAATGCCTAATTCTCCACGCGTAAATGTAAAATATGCCGTAGACTTTAACAGCTGTCTTGCAATCAGTGCATTGTATATGTCCGCACTGGGCGACATCCTGAATGACAAAGACTTGAGTTTTATATACAAACGGATGTATTTTTCGCTCAAAACACGTATTAATTCAAAAATGTGGGATCCCGAAACAGGTTTTTATTACGATCTTGATGAAAATGAACAACGACTTCCCTGCAAAACCATTGCAGGATTCTGGCCCATGCTCGCCGAGATTCCCAATGAGGACAAAGCAGATTGCCTAGTAGATCATCTCACCAATCCAAACTCATTCGGTACAGATCACCCGTTCCCAACTCTGTCGGCAGACGATCCTCATTTCAGCGAAGACGGCGAAGCTTTTTGCGGAAGCGTATTTCCCTCATTGACATTTATGGTAATAAAAGGGCTTGAAAAATATCAGAAGTGGGATCTTGCAAGAGAATCTTCCATCAGACACCTTTATCATATACTCGATGCACTGTTCCCTGACAATGCGCAGACAAAAGGTGATCTTTGGGAAGCTTATCTGCCTACAAAATCTGGCATTGCAAAGTATTCGGCGGACGAATCTTTCCCGCGCAAGCGTTATCTGCAATATGCAGGACTTTCCACCATTGCGTTGATGATTGAAAACGTAATAGGTCTTTCAATCAGTCTACCAAGAAAAACCGTAGACTGGATTATTCCTAACTTGGAAATCATGGGAATTGAAAATCTTTCGCTCAAACGAAACCTGATTACTATTCTTTCCAACAAGAGTACCAGAGGCTGGGAAATCCACATGGAAAGCGAAAAACTATATTATTTTACAATAAATATCTTAGGACAGAAAAAGAAAACACTCCCTATTCCATCAGGCAAGTGTTCCATGTTGATTGATAAGCTATGACAACACAAGAAGCAGTTATCGAAATCGGTTCTACAGGAATAAGACTTAGTATTGCCGATGTGCAGGACAGCGAGAACTGGACTTTTATAGACCACGCAGAACTGCCGATTGCGCTTGGCTGGGATGTTTTTACAACAGGACTTGTCTCAAGAGAAACTTTACTGCAATGTCTTCAAATTCTTTCCAGATTCAAAGAACAAATATCCACATACGAAATCCCTGCCGAACACATAACAATTATTGCAACAAGTGCACTACGGGAAGCAATCAACAGAGATACCGTTCTTGATCGCATTCTGATAAAAACAGGACTTGCCGTAAAGATTATTGATGGTCTGGAAGAAAACCGGCTGATGTATATAGCCGTCTTGCATGGACTTAAAGACCAGATTTCTCGTTTTAAAACACAAAACTCTGTTATCATAGACGTAGGTGGCGGTTCAACCGAAATGATGCTTTTCAATAAAGGCGAAATGGTAGCCGTACACAGTCTCAGATTAGGAACAATAATTATAGAACAACACATTAAATCAATGATGGGTTCTCAAAAAGATATACGACGATTTTTGGAAGAATACATCAACAACATGGGTGTCAATTTAAACAAAGAACTTGCGTTGTCCGAAATAAACCAAATCATCGCCATAGGACAGGAAGCACGCCTCGCTGCACAAATAGCAGGAAAGCAGATTTCCGACAACTGCTGGACAATCAACAGAAACAAGTTTGCTTCATTTGTTGAAAATATCCAAAAATATACCGAGGAAGAAAAAATTGCTAAATTTAAAATCTCATATGCTGAAGCACAGGCTCTTAATATAAACCTTCTGACCTACAAGCTGTTTATAAACCAAACAGGCGCCGAAGACATTATTGTTTTAAGATCATCCCTTCATGAAGGAATAATAATCAGCAAATACTCGGTTCCAAACACAGAGCTTCAGGAAAACTTTTTCAGTCAGGTTGTTGCTTCGGCATTGAATCTTTGCCGTAAATACAGCGTTGACGAAGCACACGCAACATACGTCCGTAGTCTGGCACTAAAAATCTACGACGCAATGAAAGAAGAACTCGGTTTTACAGGAAGAGAAAGACTGCTGCTAGAAATAGCAGCCCTTCTTCACGATGTAGGTTCGTTTATAAGGACCAGTAACCACGAACTGCACAGTTTGTACATCATAGCAAATTCTGAAATATTCGGGCTTTCAAAAGAAGAAATGACAATCGTTTCGCATGTAGCGCGGTATCATAAGGGTGCACCACCCACAACAGCCGATCCCAAATTCCATGCTCTCTCACCCAAAGACCGCATAACCGTACAAAAACTAGCTGCGATAGTGCGTATAGCGGATGCGTTTGACAGAAGTCACAAGCAAAAAATAAAAAACCTAAAGATACAATTTCACAATGAAAATATGTATCTTACAACAAAAGACATCCACGACAAAACACTGGAACGCAATGCGCTTGCAGAAAAAGCAGATTTGTTCCAGAATATTTTCGGATATAAGGTTATTCTGAACTGATTTTTTGTTCGAGGTTATTCTTATGGCGGATAAAAAATATCTTTTTTTCAACAGAGAATTATCATGGATAGAATTTAACGCAAGAGTTCTTTCAGAAGCAGAAAATGCCGATGTTCCGCTTTTTGAACAGCTGCGCTTTCTTTCAATCGTTACCTCAAATTTTGACGAATTTTTTATGGTTCGCGTAGCAAGCATAATGCGCCAAAACTGGAAACAGCCCGAACAAACCGATATTTGCGGCTATACAGCAAACGAACAGCTGCAAAAAATTTCCGCAAGAGTACACGAACTTACAAACACGCAGTACAAGTGCCTGCATGAGCAAATATTACCAAAACTCTCTGCGGCAGGCATTGAATACGTTCCGGGCGCAAAGCTTTTGCCGGCTCAGAAAAACTACGCCGAAACTTTTTTTATTAACGAAGTTTTTCCGCTCCTCACCCCCATGAAAGCAGATCCGGACAATTTTCCACACCTGACCAATTTGCGGCTGCATGCCGCCTTTCTGTTAAACCCGATTGTAGAAAACGAACCCACAGTATTTTCAGGCAACGGAAACAAAACCCCGTTCGCAATAGTCCAGATACCAACGCCCATGCAACGAATAATCTGGCTGCCTTCAGCCGACGATAAAAAATACTTTACCCTGCTCGAAGACATAATACTTGAATTCGGCACGCTGCTTTTTCAGGGCTATTCGGTAAAAGAAACTCTTATTTTTCAGATAACAAGAGATGCCGATTCTTCAGTTGACGAAGACCGTGACAACGACTTTATCCAGGCAATGGAAGAAGTTATCGAAAAACGCAAATCCTCGTTTCCCGTAAGAATGTGCAGTAACAATACCAGTCCTATGATACGTGATTTTTTGATGCAAAACCTTATGCTCAACAAAGAAAGCGTATACGAAACATCGGATTTTGTAGATTTAACCGTTCTGAACGAATTGTACAGTCTACAGGAGTATTCGGAATACAAGTACAAGCCGTGGAAACATTTTAAGCCGCAGGAACTTGCAGGAACAATACCATGGGATGTATTAAAACAAAAGGATATTCTGCTGCATGTTCCGTATGAATCATACGAACCAGTAGAAAAATTCCTTTCAAAGGCAACGGAAGACCCTGATGTTCTTGCGATTAAAATTACTCTTTACAGAACAAGCGGCCATTCTCCAATAATCAAGTCGCTTGAAAGAGCCGCAAAAAAAGGAAAGCATGTAACAGCCTTTGTTGAACTCAAAGCCCGCTTTGACGAACAACAAAACATATCATGGGCATCGCGCCTGGAGCAGGCAGGTGTAATAGTTATTCACGGAATCGCGAACCTCAAGGTTCATGCCAAATTAATGCTTATTATAAGAAAGGAAATTGACGGAATTCATCGTTACGTTCATCTTTCAACAGGTAACTACAATGACGAAACCGCAAAGTTTTATTCCGATCTCTCTATCTTTACAAGTAAGAATGAGATTGCAAACGATGCCACTTTGTTCTTCAATATGATTACCGGATATTCCGCAATTCTTACAATGAAAAAACTTGCAATGTCACCGGTCAACCTAAAATCCAAATTAATCTCCATGATAGACCGCGAAGCTCAGCTTTCTACTCCTGACAACCCCGGACTTATTATGGCAAAAATGAACAGTCTCGGTCACGAAGAGGTTATCAGGGCTCTGTACAGGGCAAACGCAAAGGGCGTAAACATTCTCTTGAACGTGCGGGGAATTTGTATGCTTGTTCCAGGCGTAAAAGGACAGAGCGAAAACATCACTGTTGTAAGTATTATTGACCGCTATCTTGAACACAGTCGCATTTTTTATTTTCAGAATGCGGGTGATGAAGAGCTGTATCTTTCAAGCGCCGACTGGATGCCACGCAATCTTGATAAACGGGTTGAACTCATGTTCCCCGTTACTCAGAAAGATATTGTTGCCCACTTAAAGAATATGCTTTCAACATTCTTTGCTGATAATGTAAAAGCTCACAAGCTCACGTGCAGCGGCAGCTGGGTTCGTAAAAAAGCTGAACCCAAAAAGGAACTTATTCGTGCGCAGGAAGTTTTTTACAACGAGTACAAGAGCCTTTTTGATTCTCACAAAAACGAAAACCCCAAAGAATTCACAGTAAGAAGAAGCCATTAAAACGAACTTAAGCTACGTAGTCGTACGCACTAAATATTTACCAATGGTAAACAGCTTATTTACCCTCTGCGCATAGTCGATTTACCATGGGTAAATAGTCGATTTACCTACTGCGCATTGTCGATTTACCCACAGTTCGTCGACGATTTACCCTCGGTAAATAAACTGATTACTCCTACCTTCAGGAGATGCTACAACTCAAATCAATATGATTTTGGAATCAAATTCACTTAATTTCAGAGCAAAAGTCAGTTGATTTTGCTTTGAAACGTACTGCAAAGACCGCCTGCAAAGTTTCTTCAATATAAATACAGTAAATGAAAACAAAAAACCCGCTGTATGCACAGCGGGTTTTTATTATATCACCGGAGCGATTACTTACGGATTAACTGTAGTCTCGTATACTACTGTCAATTTACCGTTTTCTTTTACAATTTTAACCATAACGGCTGATTTTACAGGGTTATGTTTTTTGTCAAATGTAAGGTTTCCTGTTACATAAGCACCGTTTGTTGCTTCAAGAGCTTTTTTAACAGCAGTTGAATCTGTTGTTGTTTTTGCACTCTGCATAGCATCCTTGAGAAGATACATACAATCATAACCAAGAGCTGCAAAAGAAACAGGAGTTTCTTTGTAATCAGCTTTGTATGCGTTTACAAACTTAACAACTGCTTTGTCTGTAGAGTCTGCAGCATAGTGATTTGAGAAATAACCGTTAAGAACTTCATCACCAGCATTGTCGATAATTCCGTCCCAACCATCTGCACCAACAATAGGAGTATTGATGCCTGAGGCACGGAGCTGTTTTGCGATAAGAGCAACTGTTGCATAGTAATCAGGAAGATAAACTACATCTGGATTTGCGTTCTTAATTTTTGTAAGCTGTGCATTAAAGTCTTTGTCACCTGTTGCATAGGATTCCGCAGAAACAACCTTACCGCCGTTCTTTTCAAATTCAATCTTGAAGTTTTCATACAAACCAACTGAATAGTCGTTGTTTACGTCATAGAGAACAGCTGCTTTTTTTGCCTTAAGGTTCTGAGAAGCAAATTTACCACCTACAGTTCCCTGGAATGGGTCAATAAAGCATGCGCGGAAAATAAAATCACCGGCATCTGTAATATCAGCTGCTGTAGCAGCAGGTGCAATCTGAACAACTTTTCCAGCCTGTGCAAGGTCTGTGATTGCTTTTGTACAACCGGATGTCAGTGAACCGATAACAAATTTTACACCATCTTTTGTAGTAAGCTTTTTGTAAGCATTAACTGTTTTTTCAGGATTTCCTTCATCGTCTTCAGAAATAAGAACAACTTTTTTTCCGTTAATACCACCTGCTGCATTGATTTCTTTAATTGCAAGTTCAACACCGTTGCGGCATCCGATACCATAAACAGCTACACCACCGGAAAGAGGAAAGATACCTCCGATTTTTACAACATCACCATCATCTTTTCCACCACCGGCAAATACCATTCCGGCACACAATACAACAAAAAAAACTAATGATAAGATTTTTTTCATTTTTTCGTCCTTTAAATTGAAATCTACAGGATATTTTGACATCCATCACGCATAATAAAGGGGTTTTTTAATTATGTCTATAGTATATTTGCAGTTTTTTTAAAATTATTAAAGAATAATTATCAAATAACGGATTTTTCTAATATTCTTTCAATTTAATATAACGCATGCACAATATGACAAAGATACACAGATAAACAGCTGCAAGAATATACATTGCATAAACACCGATCGAGGCGGAAAGGATATAAAGAACCATTTTCTGCAAAAATTTGCCCAATTCCAGTAAAAAGTAATACAAAACTGAAAATAACGGAACCAAAAGCAGCCACCAAAAATGGACCATTTGCTGTGCAGAAATCTTGTACTTCCATGCAAAGATAGCCGAAAGCATTGCTATAATCAGGAATAAAAGAGGAAAGCACAACCTGTTGCACAATGCATCGATAAAACTCTGCTTGGCAAAACCATATTTCTCCGCTTTACCGCAGAACGCAATAAGCGAATTAAGAGCCATATTGTCCGGACCAGGCGCGGTATCTATAATCTGTAGCAAATCCTTGTAAGGCAGAGGGAGAACGACAGACGTTGTTTCTATCTTCTCACCATCCAGATTATTTACAGGAGTAACCGCAATATTCTTATTTTCCCTGTCAACAGACTTTAAAATAACAAACGGCAGCGTTTTTACCTTTTCTTTCTCAACTGCGACCTGATACTTCGACTCAAAATAATCAGCCTTCTGCTCTGAAGTCTTTGCATACGGTACGTAATAATTCTGTTTGATTTTTCCGTCCGTACCGTACACAATAATATGCATACCACGCATATACTGAACAACCCGCCCAGCATTCTCCACTGCGGAAATACCTTTTATACCGACAACCCATCGTTCGTTTTCAAAAGTTTTTACGGAAAAATAAACATCGTTTGCATACTCAAACGGTTTGAGATTTAAAGTTTCATCCATAAAGAAGTATTGTTTTTCAAGGTTTTCTTGCGCAAGGTTCATATACCGCTTTATATCCGGATCATCTCCAATCTCATTGTGCAGCTGGCGGAATATGTAATAGGCCTCAAAATAATCGCCGCTGATAAAAGCATCATATCCGTCCCGTTTGCGCTGATAAATATCTCTTGTAAGAGAACCAGCCGCATCTTCAAATGATTGCAGCATGTTCCAAGATTCGGATGCAAGGCGCTTTGCATCATCCAGATTTGCATTTTTTGGATTGAAAGCCTGCAAAGCCAGAGTTGAATAATAATGCGCATCAAAATATGACTTTTTATCAAAAGATTTCTGTGCCATTTCGATTAACTGCGGAACTTCTGCATTTTCAACAACAAATCCCTTTTCAGTTTCCTTTTGTTTTACAACAACCACATCAGCATTTTTTGTCTTTTTTTCAACATCGGCGACTATTGCCTTTGCTTCGGCTGAATCTGGCAGAATGCGCAAAACTTGATTGGCATACAGGTTTGCATTTACGTAATCTTTTTTATCGAGCGACTTTGTAACAAGTTCTCTGAATTCCTTATAATTGCGCGATGAATTCAAAATCGACCGCCGGTTTATCTCAAGAACCGGCATGATAAGCTCAAAAGCAAGTAAAATAGAAACAAGCGCAACAAGAACGACTACAAAAACCCGTTTCAACAGGTCTGTCATAACTACAGAAAGTTTTGTAAAAGATTCTTTTTCATCCTGATACTTTGCATAATTCCAGGAATAAGCAATCAGAATTGTTGTAAGGAAAAGAACCGGCAAAAGCCTTAAAAAGTTTTCCAGTATCAGCAAAAACATATATTTTGCCGTAAATTGCTGCAACAGTTCAGCAGGTGCGGACTGCTGCAATGTGTAGATAATTACGGCAATAAAGGCCATAACAAAATAAACAATCGCAAAAATACTGATTTTAAAATTTATTGATTTCATATTTCTGTCCCGGCATACTTCTTACGATGAAAAATAAACGAAAACAAACCACCCAGCAAAAATCCCACAAGCAGAATCAGGTTTAGCGCAGCAGACATTGCAAGCGGCGATGCTGCCCCACTTCCTAGTTTTTGGGATAAAAATGTTCTTACATTATCAAAAAAGGACGGTGTAATCAAAAGATAATTTAAAATAAAAACAACAACGCAACCTGTACACAAAAACAAGGCATCAAGAAGCTTCCACGAAGTATAAAACAAAACACCCCACAAAGAAAACAAACCGACCGCAATAAGCGCAAGCGGAAGATATGTCAGCAAACCGCCCGTCCATGCTTTTTGTAGTGAAGCAACATAATTCTGAATTGTTTTTTGTATTACTGAAACAAATCCGGGAGTCTGAAGTTCCTGTGCAAAAGCTGTTTGCTGTGCCTCAGACGAAACACCTGCGGGGAGTACTTTGTTTTTGCATGTTTCAAAGAATTTCCGGTCATCAAGATAAATTTTTCGGAGCCCCGAACCACCATTGTTGTTTATGGTCGTAAAGTAATAAACATCACCGTCTACGACAGCAAACACATTTTCATCATATCTTGAGCCGCTGTTATTAACCGGCAGAGCCGCTGTACCGGCAGACAATTTGTTACCGGCGACAAATGAAAGCGGAATTATTCCGCCGAAAGCAGCAAGTATAATAAAAATAATCACAAGTGCAGAACCCCAAAAGAAATTCCTGGTCGACGCACACTTTAAAAAAACGCTGCAAATACTGACTATTGCAGAAACCGGCACAGCTTTTAACGCAAAAACCAGAACTTCCGTAAAAGAAACAGAAAAGCCCCGGCTGCCAAATACCGTATTTATGCAACTTTTATAGATGATAAAAACCAATACAAACAAAAATGTTGAAAATACAAAGTATAAAAGAAAATTCAACAATAAAACAAAAGCTTTTTTCACACTTATAGCATATCACATAGAATATTCAGATGTCAAACTCGATTGTTCATACTGTGCTTTTTCCTATTAAGGTTTTAAGGTTGCATAAAAATACATAAATGTGTATGATTATTCATATGATTGATTCATTGGCAGAAAGTTTGAATAATACCCTGCGACCGACTGTTGCATACAGGCTGTTGTCCGATATGGGACAAAGAATGTTTTTCCCGAAAGGAATCATTGCTCAGGGAGCTGAAGCAAAAAAATTCGGAAAAAAGACAAACGCAACTATCGGAATGGCAGTTGAAGCAGGAGAGCCTCTCATTCTCCCTTCCGTAAAAAAGGAATTTGCCTTTTTGTCAGCAGCAGAAGCCGTCGCTTATGCTCCTACCGCTGGAAATCCCGAATTCCGCAGATTATGGAAAGAACAGCTTATAAAAAAGAATCCCTCATTAAAAGATAAAACATTTTCGATTCCAGTTGTCACACCAGGATTAACAGCAGGAATCTCATATATATGCGACCTCTTTTTATCCTCAAAAGACACTCTGCTCACAACGGATCCATCATGGGACAATTATTCGCTGATTGCAGAAACAAGATGCAATGCAAAGCTGGAACGATTCCAGCTTTTTAATGATTCAGGTTTTAACCGCCAGTCATTTGAAAACGCTGTAAGAAAACAAGCCGAAAAAGGTTCTTTACGCCTTTTGCTCAACTTTCCGCAGAATCCCTCCGGCTATTCTCCAACCAAAGAAGAAGAAGCTTTTATAACTTCAGTTCTACTCGATATAGCAAAACAGGGAACAGACATTCTCGTTCTGGTTGATGACGCATACTTCGGATTGAATTATGAAGACAACATTGCACCCGAATCTCTGTTTGCATCTTTGTGCAATATTCATGAGAATATCTTTGCCGTTAAAATCGACGGTCCTACAAAAGAAGACTTTGCATGGGGATTTCGCGCAGGATTCCTCACATTCGGCTCCAAGGGCATGATTGAAGAACAATACGATGCTCTTATCCGCAAGCTCATGGGTATCATAAGATCTTCAGTTTCCTGCGGATCAACTCCTGCACAATCAATAATGATAAGGACAATCAACAATCCCAAGATTGAAGGCGAAAAAGAAAAAATCCGTGCTATTCTTGAGGAAAGATACACAATTGTACGCAATTTTGTTAACGAAAGAAGGAACAACAAGGTTCTTACTCCATTACCATTCAATTCCGGTTATTTTATGTGTTTCAAATGCAACGGAATCGATGCGGAGGATTTGCGTTACAAGCTCCTGCATGAGTACCAGATAGGAACCATCGCATTGGGTAGTGATTATCTGCGGATTGCTTTTTCAAGCATTGACAGCGACCAGATAGAAGAAGTCTATTCAACTGTTTACAAAGCAGCAGAAGAATTGGCATAATACTTTTATGAAGTTTTCCTACAAGAGCCTGATTACTGCAGTTCTTTTTTCTGTTTTGTTATTTTCATGCTCCAGACAAAAAAAAGATATTGTTATCCTTACCGATCAGGAAGCTGTTGCTTCTTACGTTGAACTTTTCAATTCCTCACAGAATGAATATCGTGCAATCATAGAATACCAGTCAAATCCTTCAAAAGCATTCGACAATCCTGTAGAAAACATGCCCGACATTATTCTTGGTCCATGGCTCAAAAACGAGAAGCTTCGCAAAAACTTTCTTTCACTTGATTATCTTTTCAATGACAAACGGCTTAATACAAAAGACTTTTACAAACAATTGCTTGAACTTGGTAATATAAAAGGGCATCAGTACCTGTTGCCGGTTTCGTTCAATCTGCCGCTCGTTCTTTTTTCACAAAAAAATAATTCCCTCATGCCTGACGATTTTATGCTTTCAATAGATCAAATCAAGCAGCTTGGGCAGGATTACAACAAGCAGAACAAAAAAGGCGTTTTTACAGCCATGGGGTTTTCACCCAGATGGGATTCCGATTTTATTTATACCGTATCAAAGCTTTTTAACACAAATTATGCCGAAAACACATCCTTGTTCTCATACAATTCAGATGCAATGAACAAAACCATTGAATACATCAAAGATTGGAGTATCAATACAAACACCTCTACCGACGCCGAAGACGACTTTAAATTCAAGTATCTTTACAATCCTTCATACAAACTGATAACAACAGAAAGATGCTTATTCTGCTATACCAAATCAAATGAGCTTTTTTCGCTCTCAAATGATCGCCTGCAAAACATTGATTTCCGTTGGATTCACTACAATGACAGAATTGCCGTTCAGGACAAAATCAACTATATTGGTATTTACCGCAAAAGCAAAAACCGCGATGCCGCACAAGCTTTTATTCTGTGGTTGCTCAAAGACGAAAACCAAAAACTCATGCTGAACCGCCAGGAAAAAATGAACCTTACAAACAAAGCGTTTGGCATTGCAGGTGGTTTTTCATCATTAAAATCCGTGAACGAAAAATACTTTCCGCTGCATTATCCAATATTGTACGGACATCTCCCCACAGCCGAAAATCTTTTGCCGCCTAATATTCTTCCATCAAACTGGGAAGAAATAAAAAAGCGGGCAATTCTTCCTTATCTTACAGAAATGACGTCAAACGAAGATACCAGCAACGTTGTTTCGCTCGAAATCCGTACCAAAGAACTCTTGAAACAGATTTACTGACAATAAGAAACCACGCTGAAAACAAAGGGACATGTTGATTAAAGACTCTTCTGTATATATATTGTACGTATGGATACAGAATTTGAGAATCAGCAGTGCTGTCAATCAGAAACACAAATAGTAGAACCTGAAGATTACAAAGTTATTCTTTTGAATGATGATTACACAACAAAAGATTTTGTAGTTTCTATATTGATTCAGATTTTTAACAAGCCGGAACCTGATGCAGTCGCTATAATGGAATCTGTACATAAAACAGGCAGGGGAATTGTCGGTATATACCCTTTTGATATAGCGCAGACTTATGTAGCGATGGTAAGGGATTTTTCGCGCAAGAACGGTTTCCCCCTCAGATGCAGCATGGAGAAAAACTAGTGGAAGTCAAAATTTCCAGACAGGTACAACATATTCTTAATGCCTCATACGTTGAAGCGGAAAAACGAAATCACGGTTTTATAACACCGGAACATATCCTATATACAATGATTCAGAATGAGGAAATTCAAAAACTGCTTTATTCATGCGATGCTGATGTAAAATATCTGCAGAACAGTCTTTCTGATTTTTTTACAGGGAAAATTCCCCCGCTTATCAACAATGAACCAATTCAGACAATAGGCTTTAAAAACGTTATAAATGCAACCGTTATGCATTGCGCTTCATGTGAAAAGGCAGAACTGGAACAGACAGATTTACTTGTCAGCCTGCTTGAAGCAAAAGGAAACCATTGTTCTTATTTTTTACAAAAGAGTGGTATAGACAAACTAAAGCTTTTAGATGCGATTGTTACAAATTCGGATAACACACATACAAATGCGCAGAAAACCCAGGGGAAAACCAGTACTCTTGAACAATTCACAACTAATCTAACAGAACTGGCCAAAAAAGGCTGTTTTGACACTCTTATAGGCAGAGAAGAAGAACTTGAGCGAACAATTCAGATCTTGTGCCGCAGGAACAAAAACAATCCGATTCATGTTGGTGATCCAGGTGTAGGCAAAACCGCACTTACAGAAGGTCTTGCACAAAAAATAGCCTGCGGCGATGTTCCCGATTTGCTTAAAGATTTCAAAATTCTTTCGCTCAATGTGACGGCTCTCGTAGCAGGAACAAAATACCGGGGTGATTTTGAGGAACGTATCAAAAATATCACTCAGGAACTCGAAAAAGCCTCTCCACTGATTCTATTCATTGACGAAATTCATACTATTGTGGGCGCCGGTTCAACCTCTGGCAGCAGCATGGATGCATCAAACCTGCTCAAACCGATGTTTACATCCGGCAAAATACGGTGCATCGGAACAACCACATATTCTGAATACAACAGAATTTTTGAAAAAGACAGGGCTTTGTCACGGCGTTTCCAAAAAATTGACATTCTTGAACCGTCCGAAGCTGAAACAGTAAAAATCCTAAAAGGGGTCAAGTCAAAATACGAAGAATATCATTCTGTCTCATACACAGAATCCGCGCTAGAAAAGGCTGTAACACTCTCAAAACAATTTATACCGGAACGAAAGTTACCGGATAAAGCACTAGATGTAATTGATGAAGCCGGTGCCTTTATGCGGCTGCACAGCCAAGATTCCAAAACGAATGTCATCGATGACAAACTTATCGAAAAAATTGTTGCAAAAATTGCACGCATACCGGAAATTTCCGTCACAACCGGAGAAAAAGAAAACCTGCAAAATCTGGAAAGCAGTCTTATGTCGCAGATTTTCGGGCAGGATGAAGCTGTAAAAGCTATAGTAAAATCAGTAAAACGCTCACGCGCAGGATTCCGCTCTCCGGAAAAAAATGTTGCGAATTTTCTGTTTGCTGGTCCAACCGGTGTCGGCAAAACAGAACTTGCAAAAAAACTTGCAGAAAACCTTGGTATGCCTTTGATCCGTTTTGATATGAGTGAGTATCAGGAAAAACATACTGTCAGCAGACTTATAGGCTCACCCCCGGGTTATGTCGGATTTGAAGAAGGTGGTCTTTTGACCGATGCGGTGCGAAAAGAACCCAATTCGGTTGTTCTGCTGGACGAAATAGAAAAAGCACACAGCGACATTTACAACATTCTTCTTCAAGTAATGGACTACGCCACATTAACTGACAACCAGGGAAAAAAAGCTGATTTCAGAAACACTATTCTCATAATGACATCCAATGCGGGTGCCAGAGACATTAACAAACAGGCGATTGGATTCGGCGAAAAAAGTTTGAACACCGGCGCAATTCAGGACGCCGTTAAGACAGTCTTCTCGCCGGAATTCGTAAACAGACTTGACGGTATTATCCCATTCAATCAGCTGTCATCAAAAATAATAGATAAAATCACCCGGAATGAAATAACCAAACTTTCCGCGCAGCTTCTAAAAAAGAACGTCATTATTGAAGCAACTCCTGCCTGCATAAAGCTTATTTCGGACAAAGGTTACTCTCCAGAATTCGGTGCACGTAACATAAGCAGAACAATAGAAGAGCTGCTGTCAACCACGCTTGCAGATGAAGTTCTTTTTGGCAAGCTTGCTTCGGGCGGAAAGGCAGTTTGCGGTGCCAAAAACGGTAAAATCACAATCAAATATGAGCCATATACAGTCAAGTAAAAGTCGCAGTAGAGACAACCCGAACTTTCCTTATCTCGAAGCAGATGACTTTTTCAAGTTTCCTTCTGTAGAAAATGCCGATGACGGACTTGTTGCAACAGGCGGCAACCTTTCGCCAGGAATGTTGCATTCCGCCTATCTGCAAGGCATTTTTCCATGGTTCAATGAAGATTCTCCCATTTTGTGGTGGTCGCCCGACCCTCGTTTTGTTCTTTTCCCGACAGAACTTCATATTCCCGAAAGTATGCGCAAGGTGCTGAATAAAAATGTTTTTACCTATACGCTCGACACCCGTTTTGAGGATGTGATAAAAAACTGTGCTGGCGCAAAACGACCTGAACAGAGCGGGACATGGATTACACATGATATGATTGACGCATATTGCAAGCTGTATGAAACAGGCCTTGCACATTCTGTGGAAGCATGGTGTGACGGAAAACTGGCGGGCGGTTTTTACGGGGTTCTTATAGGCAGCGTATTTTTTGGTGAATCAATGTTTACAATTGAACCAAATGCTTCAAAAGCGGCTTTCTGTCACTTTGTAAGGGAATTTGAACGCGCCGGCGGAAAGCTTATAGATTCACAGATTTATACAGATCATATAGCACGCTTTGGAGGCAGAAATATTTCACGCAATGCATTTTTGCGATATGAAAAGGAATATTTGCCTCTGCCACTGATCGGAAAAATCACGCTATAAAAAAAGCTGCCCAAACAGGCAGCCTTTTGTTTACTGAATTTTAAATGCATCTGATGCCAGCGAAGAATCAACCGCTACAGGAAAACTATACAAGGTTTTGTCCCATCCGGGTGTATTTGCCAGACAAAAATTAAAGAAAGCTTCGGAAACGGAAATTTTTGTAATAGCTGTTCCCGATTTTTTTGCCTCTTCAACACTGTGCTGAATTTTAGAGGCTTCATTAATAAGGTTCATATCCAATTCCATTGTCTATTACCTCCAAAAATATTCTAACACAAGAATTTTTAATTGTCACTTTTTTTTAGTTATTCAGCACGAAGCGAAGTATTCTTGACAATAACATCGTGAGCGGAACCTTCAGCGATTGATGCCTGTGAAACAAGCGTAATCTTGGCTTTTTGCTGCAGTTCGGGAATTGTGAGCGCGCCACAGTTACACATTGTGTGGCGGATTTTGCTCATGCTCATCGTAACATTATCATGCAATGAACCGGCATAAGGAACGTAAGAATCTACGCCTTCTTCAAAGCTCAGCTTGCTGGCGCCGCCCATATCGTAGCGCTGCCAGTTGCGCGCACGGTTTGAACCTTCGCCCCAGTATTCTTTTACGTAGTTACCGTTTACAATCAGTTTGTTTGTCGGGCTTTCATCAAAGCGCGCAAAATAGCGGCCGAGCATTACAAAGTCTGCACCCATCGCAAGTGCAAGCGTCATGTGGTAGTCATGAACAATACCGCCGTCAGAACAAATCGGAATATAAACACCGGTCTTTTTGTAGTATTCGTCACGGGCTTTTGCAACTTCAATTGTTGCCGTTGCCTGTCCGCGTCCAATACCTTT
>JAEEQG010000008.1 GCA_016285185.1 Spirochaetota bacterium | reverse complement strand
TTTTATGGTCCAATCTATGTTTGATTGTTTTAATATTTCATCAATTCTTTTGCGTGCTGCCGGTACAATTATAACTTTCAATCCGGCTTCGTGGATAAGGCAGATATCCCGAATGTGGTTGTGAAATTCGGCAGAATCTATAACATTGTCATCTATATGAAAAATCAGAGTTGAATTTTCAAAGAGGCGCAGGTAGCGAAAAACATCGCGAATCTGTTCGGCTTTTATTAAAACTTCATTCATGTATTCAGTATATGAGTGTAGGAAATAAAAAACAAGACTGTTTTTCTACTGCATAAAAAAATCTCCTGAGACGAAATCCTTTCAGGAGATTGGAGTTTGTTTTGATGAAAATCTATTTTGAATATTTGGCGGATTTCAAAATGTTATCAAAATACTTTTGATTTGTTTTGTAAGCATCGCTCAAAATTGTCAGAATTATTACGGAATATGTGTTATTTTTTCCTTTAATAAAATATCGGATATTTTTCAAATCTTTATCAATAGAGGGCGTATAGCAAATATTCTCCACAAAAGTTTTTTTGTCGGACATGTTTACGCTGATGGATTCAAAACGTGGTATACAGTCAATATCACCAAAGATAGAATTTAAGTATGACCTTGCCAAATAAAGAGAGGGATCTTCTCCGTTTTCTGTAAAAGAAGAATCAATTTCAATTGAAGCAAGAACTAATGTTGCACAATCGCCTAAAAGCCAAACATTGTCTGCTATTTTGTTCCATTGATTATCTAAAAGAACAGAAGAATTGGATGCGCTGATTCTTTTTCTGAAACCCTGCTTTTTCAATTCATAATTTGATGGTTTTGGATCAGAGTTGGATTTTAAAGTACCTGTGTAAAGTGAAAAGGAAGAATCCTGCGAGCTTGAAAGCTTTCCAATTGAAGCCAATTCAAAAAGCTTTTTCCCGTCGGAAGAAGTTATGGAACGAAGATTAAAAACTGGAATATAAAAATCATACGTCATTGTTACATCACCACCGAACTGCGAAAAATTTTCCTGCAGTACAAGTGGTTTTGACAAATCAACATCATTTATATTTTTTCTATAGGCTGCAAACTGATATAAAAGTTCATGTAGATAATTCAATATGAAAACATCATCATTTGATACATTTGATAATACTTTTTCACCTGTGAGTTCCGGAGCGTCTTTTAGCGGATTAAGTGAAACAGCAATTTCTATATCTTTTGAACCCTGTTGAGCTTTTGGACTGTAATACTTTAAACCAAGTGTGAATTCATCATAATATAAAAAACCTATATATGTTTCATCCTTAAAAGTGTAATCATGATAATAAACGTATTCTCCTGATTCTGTAGGTATAAATTCTTTTATACCGGGAATGCAGAAAATAAATGTAGAACATAAACTGAAAATAATCGCAAGCAAGAATGTTTTATAAAAAGTCTTCATTTGAACTCCTTTCTTTTTATTTACGGCATATATAATAGTAAGACTTTATAGTTAGAGTTTTTTTCCAGATATAGTTGTTAGCTATAAATTATTGTAAGACATAGAATAATTTGAATTTATAGAATGTGAAATGTTCGTACAAGAGAAAAAAGAACCCCAAAATCTTGTATAATTTTGGGGTGATTTAAAATGGAATTCTTATATATCAGGAGTTCAATTTGTTTGATTCGTCTTTTATAAAGTCAGCAACAAATTTAATGGTTTCTTCATGTGGTAAAAGTTTCATTTCACCGTTATTGCGGATTTTGATTTCCATATTCGGCAGGTTCTTGTCACCAACTACGATGCGTACTGGAATACCAAGCAAGTCGATGTCCTTGAATTTAACACCCGGGCGTTCGTTGCGATCATCAAGCAATACTTCGATTCCCGCTTTCTGAAGCTCGTCATAAATCTTGTCAGCAGCTTCCTTCATGGCCCCTTCGTACTTAACTGGCACAATCGCAACCTGATACGGCGCAACTGTCATCGGCCAGATAATGCCGTTGTCGTCGTGGTGCTCTTCGATAATAGACGCAAGCGCGCGGTCAACGCCGATGCCGTAGCAGCCCATCGTCGGAATCTGCTGCTTACCGTTCTCGTCAAGATACGTTACGTTCATCGTCTTTGTGTATTTGTAGCCGAGCTTGAAAATGTGGCCAAGCTCATTACCTTTTTTGCTGTAGAATTCGGCGCCGCAGTTAGGGCATTTGTCGCCGGCAACAACTGTGCGCACATCCGCTGTCATGAACGGCGTAAAATCGCGACCAGGCTCAACATGCTCAAAATGTACGTCTGTCTTTAAGCCGCCTGTTACGCAGTCGTGCATAGCCATAACAGTTTCATCTGCAACTACCGGCACGGTATTAAGAGAAACAGGGCCTGCAAAACCAACGACTGCGCCTGTGATGCGTTCAACATCTGCATCAGAAGCAAGCTCAACTTCACTTGCCTTGAGCAAGGCGGCAAGCTTTGCTTCGTTCACGTCGAGGTCGCCACGTATGCATACTGCAAAGAAGCTGTCTGGGTAATATGGGTTTGCACCGCCGTTTTCTGTTACACGCTTGAGCTTTGCACAGCCTGGCGCTTTAGACAAATCAAGCTCGCTGTTAATAACATGATAGATGAGCGTCTTGATGAAAGATTGCGGTGTTGTTTTTAAGAATTCTGAAAGCTGCTCGATTGTCTTTACATTAGGCGTATCAATCGGAGCATAAGGTTTGTCTGTTGCTTTCTGCGACTCGCCGTCAATCGTTTTTGGCGTGTCGGGCGCACATGCCGCTTTTTCAGTGTTTGCTGCGTATCCGCATTTTGGGCAGAGAATGAGTGTGTCATCGCCGATTACGCTTTCAACCATAAACTCTTCTGAGCCGTTGCCGCCCATTGCACCGGAATCAGCACGAACAGGAATTACGGAAAGACCTAAGCGTTTAAAAATGCGCCTGTATGCTTTTGCAAATTTTTCATAAGTTTCATCCAAGCTTTCTTGTGTTGCATGGAATGAATATGCATCTTTCATGGTGAATTCACGTCCGCGCATTACGCCGTAACGCGGGCGGATTTCATCACGGTATTTGGTATTTATTTGATAAGCTACAATCGGAAGCTGCTTATATGAGTTGAGTTCGTCGCGGATAGTCGCGGTAAATGCTTCTTCCGCAGTAGGACTTACAACCAGGTCTTGTTCAACGCGGTTTACTGCTTTAAGCATACCGGCTCCCATTGTTTCCCACCGGCCGGATTCTTTCCAGATGTCGCCGGGAACAACAACCGGCTGTTTGAATTCCATAGCACCTATGTTATCCATTTCTTCACGGATAATATTTTCTACTTTGCGGAAAGCCCGCAAACCAAAAGGCAGATATACAAAAAGACCATTTCCTAACTTACGCATAATGCCTGCACGGAGCATGAGTTGATGACTTGCAATAACCGCTTCGGCAGGGATTTCTCTGAGTGTTGAAATAAAAGTTTCTGATATTTTCATTATGAAATGTATTTTATATTAGAAATAAATGTATTTCAACTGCCCCCTTATTCTCCAAAATAAACAAAAACAGTCTTTGCTAGAATTCAGCATTGATGATATAATGTGTTTTAAGGGACTATTTAAAAAAACAAAAGGGGAAAATATGACAAACGAAACAAAAAAAATTGCTGAATTCATTGCAAACGGTAATGCGGTAATGGGTCTTGAATTTGGTTCAACAAGAATCAAAGCCGTTCTGATTGATGATGAACACAAACCGATCGCTTCCGGAGCCTTTGACTGGGAAAATAGTCTTGAAAACGGAATATGGACTTATTCACTGGATGAAATTCATAACGGTCTAGCTACATGCTACGCCAACATGAAAAAAGACGTAAAAGACAAATACGGCGTAACACTTAAAAAAATGAAAGCAGTAGGTATCAGTGCAATGATGCATGGATATCTTAGTTTTGATAAAAACGACAAACTTCTTGTTCCATTTAGAACATGGCGCAATACTATCACTGGAAAAGCCTCGGAAGAACTTTCTAAATTGTTCAATTATCCGATTCCCGAGCGATGGAGTATTTCACATCTTTATCAGGCCATTCTGAATAAAGAACCGCATGTTAAGGATGTTGTATTTTTTACAACACTTGCAGGCTATGTCCATTGGCAGCTTACGGGAGAAAAAGTTCTTGGAATCGGGGATGCTTCAGGAATGTTCCCTATCGATATAAGTACCAAGAATTATAATAAAACAATGATAAAGAAATTTGACGAGCTTACGGCAAAAGAAAAATTCGCATGGAAGCTTGAAAATATATTCCCCAAGATTCTTCTCGCAGGAGAAAAAGCCGGAACATTAACAGAAAAAGGTGTTAAATTGCTTGACCGTGACGGCGACCTTGCAGCTGGAATTCCGTTTGCACCGCCGGAAGGAGATGCAGGAACCGGTATGGTTGCTACAAACAGTGTAAAGGAAAGAACAGGAAACGTTTCCGCAGGAACATCCGTATTCGCGATGATTGTTCTGGAAAAAGATCTTTCTAAAGCTTACAACGGAAAAATCGATCTTGTAACAACACCGTCCGGCTCACTGACAGCGATGGCACATGCAAACAACTGTACAGGTGAATATGATAACTGGATACGTCTGTTTGGACAGGCTATAGAAGCATGTGGTTTTAAAATCGGTAAAGGCGATTTGTACGAAAATCTGCTGGCAAAAGCACTTGAAGCTGACAAGGATTGCGGTGGGCTTGTTCCCTACAATTACATTTCCGGAGAATCAATGACAGGTTTTTCTGAAGGACGTCCGCTTTTTGTTCGTACGCAGAAAAACACTTTTAATCTTGCAAACTTTATGCGTGCACAGCTGTTTACATCGCTCGGCGCATTGAGAACAGGAATGGATATTCTGTTCAATCAGGAAAACGTAAAAATCGACAAACTGACAGGACACGGCGGATTCTTTAAAACACAGAAAGTTGGTCTGCTTATGATGTCTGCTGCAATGCACACACCG
>JAEEQG010000125.1 GCA_016285185.1 Spirochaetota bacterium | reverse complement strand
ATAAGGTCTCTTACCGCACCACCTACAATATATGCATTATAACCGTTATCCCTGAGACAGGTTATTATCTTGAGAGCGTCAGGATCTATCTTTGCTTTTTTTATTGGATGTTCGTTTTTAGTGTATATAACGGCCTTTTTTACCGGTCTGCCGTTTTTGTCTGCTGAATATCTGTATAACACCTGTTCACAATAACTAAAAAACACATTACAAGTCAATAGATTATTTTTTTCATTGACAATTTGTATCTATATAAAATATAATTCTATCTGTAATATTTTAATTCACATTTATTCTGATAGTTTATATGTAATAATGTTCAAAACCATTTTATGTTTTAGCGAGGGAGTATCAGATGAATTCTAAGTTACCAAAATCCGTGCTGTTTCTTTCATACGGCATCTATGTTTTTTTCTTCTTTTCATCAGCATTTGCATGGATTTATTTACGGATTCTTACAGTAAATGAAGTCATGTCAATGTATTTGAGCATTCCTTTCTTTATTATATTATTGATAGCGTTTGCTATTCCGAGCATATTGTATGTATCAGCAAACAGAAATCTGGCACTTTATACTTCAGGCAAGACGAGTGTTGAAAACATATCAAAGCAGCTTAAAAACTACCAGACACTTACAATCGTATTCCCGATAGCCCTTTCAATAGGTTCTCCTATTCTTCTGTGCCGCTTAAGCGGTATAACAAATGCGGCAAATACCATCACCGCCGCTACACTTATTTCGGTTGCAAACCTTTTTACTTTTGCCCTGCTCTTTTATGTCCTTTTTATGCAGAAAATGGAAACTTCAATGAAATTCATCCCGCTGCTCAAGGGCTACGGCACAATGCCGCTTATCGCACGTAACCTGATTGTTGCTTTCTTTTCGTTTACATCAGTATTTTTTATCTTTACGGGAACTTTGCTGCACACGATTCCAACCGATATGAATTTTATAAAATTTCTGCTTCAGCACATTGTTCCTGTAGGCTTCATTTCGCTTGTTACCGGTTTGTTTGATATTTTTACCCAATCACGCGGTACCGCAATACGTATCAAACTTATCAAGGAGTTTTCGGGCGATCTCGCAAGCGGCAATTACAAACGCGACAAGATAGAAATTCTTTCGCGTGACGAGTTCGGTTTTCTTATCAATGACCTTAATACATTCTACGATGTTATAAAAGCCTTGCTTGGATCACTCCAGAACAACACAAATACATCGAGCAGTGTTGCCGAACAGCTTTCCAGCATGATGGCAGGTACATCCAATTCTGTAAATCAGATTTCCAACTCCATATCGGGAGTCTTTGACAAGGTTTCGCATCAGTCCGAAAGCGTCAATTCCGTACAGGAAACTGTAAAGCAGATGACCGGAGAAGTTCTCAACCTTAATACGTGTATTGACGAGCAGGTAGCACAGTTTACAGAATCATCGGCTGCTATTGAAGAAATGGTCTCCAACATCCAGTCGGTAACCGACGTTGTAAAGAAAAACCAGGAAGCCATTGAAGAGCTGCGTAGTGCTACAAATTCCGGACAGACAAGTATCGAAGCAACCGTTAAAGACGTAAAGAACATGACCCAGGAATCCGAAGGTCTTTTGGACGCGAGCCGCGTTATCCAGTCAATCGCAAGCCAGACCAACCTTCTTGCGATGAACGCCTCAATCGAGGCTGCGCATGCGGGTGAGTTCGGTGCAGGTTTTGCCGTTGTTGCGGACGAAATCAGAAAGCTTGCCGAAGATTCAAGTTCACAGGGCAAGCGCATTACCGCCGTTATACAGCAGATTATTGCGGCTATCAACGAAATTGCCAAGCGCACCACCACCGTACAAAAGGAATTCAACAATATTTACAATCTTTCGAACACTGTTGCCAATCAGGATGAGGTTGTTCTTAACGCCATGAACGAGCAGAATGCCGGTAACTCACAGGTTTTGATTGCGCTCCGCGAAACACAGAATATTACCGCAAAGGTAAAGAGCGGTGCGGACAAGATTAACGAAGGAAGTTCTCTCGTTTCGATGGAAATGTTCAAACTTATCGAAGAAACAAAACAGATTTCAAGCGATATGGATAATATTTCTTCCGAGACTACCGCAATCGGTGATGCTGTCAACAACGTTACACAGGTTGTTTCGCAGAACAACAGCAGTATCGAATCACTTGTAGCAGAAATGAACAAATTCGAAATCTAACAGCCGGATTGTCAGGTTAATTAACTACTCATGTAAAACAGCTTTATAACTTCAGTGAGCGGGACCCATTCAGTTTAAAACGTTTCATTTCAATACATGAAACGATTCGTTTCAATACACGAAACGTTTCATTTCTAATACTCAAAACGTTTTGTTTCTGTTAATGCCATTAACAAAACCATTTCGGAGAAACTCTTTAACGAGAAACGCTTTGGAGACTCTGTTAACGTAGGTTGTATCACCTGCCGAAAACAGTGGCCTCCGAAAACGGAAGGTCATTCAGTCCTCGCGCAAATGGTCGGTGTTTCGCGGAACACAATCAGTTCCATAGAAACAGGACAATTCTGTCCTACCGCCAAGCTTGCGCTCATTCTGTGTGTGGCACTGGATAAAAAATTCGAGGACTTGTTTTATTTTTAATTTCTGTCCTGTTTTTTTACTGATAGGTGCAACCGTTTTAAAAAATGTGTGTCATATATACTGATACTCTAATTGTTATAAACGGAAAAACTGATGGACATTATGGAAAGAATGAAAAACCCGGCTTCTAAAATTGCGGTGTGGGGAGATTCAATAACAAAAGGAATTATTCAGAGTTTTGGGAACAAACAGTATATGGTCAACCCGGAAAACAGTCTGAAGATTGCAGGCGAAAAGCTTGGAATCAAGATAATAAACCACAGCTATTTTGGCTGTACGGTAAGCAAGGGAAAAGATGTGCTTATTCATGATATTGAAAAGAACATTGACTGTGATGCGGCAATCCTTGAATTCGGCGGCAATGACTGCGATTTTAACTGGGCAGAAGTTTCGGAGCATCCTGAGAAGGAACACGAACCGCATACGCCGCTTCATGTTTTTTCAGAAACAATTCAGTTTATGATAAAGACTTTGCGCGAGCACAATGTCACACCGATTTTGATGACACTTGTTCCACTTGTGCCTGAACGTTATTTTTCTTTTATTTCCAAGAACCTGAATCCGGCAAATATTTTGAAATGGCTTGGTGACATCGGCTTTATTTACCGCTGGCATGAATCATATTCGTGCGAAATCTTTGATATTGCCCGCAATACAGGCTGTCTGCTTCTTGATATCAGAAAACAGTTCCTTATGGACAGGAATTACCAGCGTTTTATCTGTGAAGATGGGATTCACCCTAATAAAGAAGGTCAGAAGTTCATGCAGAATTTCTTTATTGAATCAAGCAAGTCTGACAGGTTTATGCTGCCCAGCGCACAAGTCCGGTAACTCCCAATATCGGAATCTTAATATCAGGGACAGTAATACTAACGTAACAGGGCCAGTAATATCAGAGTGATAGGGATCGTAATACTACAGTAAGTGGGATCATAATCTAGTTAGATTATGTACCCTAATCTAGCTAGATTATTCATATAATCTAACTAGATTGTTCTTAAAATCTAAGCAGGTTATGCAGAGTTTTTCGTAAAGTATTATAGAGATATAGTTTATATTACTATTATACCATAAAAAACACTTTTCTTCAACAAATCAGAATAAAACTTTGCATGCAAACCAGCCTTGACAGCAGAGTTTTCAGTTGCTAGATTAACGGAATGAATGAAAAAGAGATAACCAAAAAGAATGCATTGCTTACAATCGCGTTTGTATATGTAATCTGCTCAATAGTCAAATACATTGAGTTCTTTTATATCCAGACAGACCGCACTTTTATTGCCGATAACGTTATTTGCAAAATATTTTCCATCATAGTCCTTGCCTTTGCACTTCATTAAAGGAAGCTCTCATTCAGACAAATCGGCTTTGATTTTTCAAAAATCTGGAAAAACATGTTTTACGGGTTTGCGCTCGGTATCGTAACTTTTGCCGTCTCATACCTGACAGAAATCCTTATCCTCGTTGCTCAGGGCAAATCTGTACGACTCGGCTTTTTTGTCACAAACTTTGCGCTTAGCGGAGCAACGACCAGTGTGGCACTTTCTGTTCCGGCACTTCTTATCTGCATTGCAGGAAACATAATAAACGTAGTTGCGGAAGAAGGGCTTTTCCGAGGACTTTTTTTGAGGATTGCTTCAAAACCGTTCGGATTCAACAAAGCCAACTTTATTCAGGCACTGCTTTTTGGAACATAGCACTTTGTCACAGTTGCCCTTGAAGTTCGGAACGGCACCATGAGTTGTATCACCTGCCGATAACGGAAGGTCATTCAGTCTTTACTCTGGAATTAAGTGAATTTGATTCCAAAATCATATTGATTTGAGTCGTAGCACCTCCTGAAGGTAGGAGTAATCAGTTTATTTACCGAGGGTAAATCGTCGACGAACTGTGGGTAAATCGACTATGCGCAGAGGGTAAATCGACTATACGCAGTGGGTAAATAAGCTGTTTACCATTGGTAAATATTTAGTTGTATCACCTGCCGAAAACGGAAGGTCATTCAGTATTTACCGGCGCTTTTTTGCCATAATTTTTTAATTATTCTTCTATTTCATTTCCCTGTACAACAGTATGATTATCTGAATCATCTTCAAAACATCTCCAGCACTCAGTTAATGAATTATTAAACAATTCAAGCTGTATATCATTGTCAAAGCTAATTCTTAAATCTCCAAACTCAGAAACATAAATCTGTTTTATAGCGGCATTTATCAATTGTTGTCCTTCTGTTTTAACCCATTCATCAAAATAATTCTCACCTTGAACATCCCAGTTAAATGTTTTATAGCTAAAAGACGGATTATTTAATAATTCTGCTTTTGGTTCATATATATCAAGGTTCGCACATAAAATATTTCCATGTTTTGTGAATCTTAACGCACTTTGTACATTAATAAAAAAAAGTTCGTCGTCAACAAGAAAATGGAACCATATTAAATTACATGACCGACCAATTTTTTTGCATATAGAACCATTTAATATTTGCATTCTTTTTTTCAGAAATTCAAAATCAGTAACTTTCATAATTATTATACCTCCTATTTACGCATTTCTACAATTTCTTGAGCAATCTTTTCGTTGTATCACCTGCCGAAAACGGAAGGTCATTCAGTATAATATTTGTTACTTTACTGCTCCAAATAAACAGAAAAAGCTCTTGGTTTTCCATCTACCATATGCCCAACAACTTCTCCTTCCCACCACGGCAAAACTACTTTTTGAAAAAATGTTATAATCCTGTTTTTAGTTTCAACATCTTCAATTAACATAAGATCAAAACTATGAATTATTATAACTATGTTTTCAGCTTTTATCCACATTAAATCACATATACAATCTTCTAAATATCCAAGTTTCAAAAATGGTATCTTAAATGGTATTTTAAGAGCTTTAACCATGGCTTTTACATAATCAGATTCATTGTTTATTTTTTCTCCATTAATCTCGGCAAGAAATACGTTTTTATCAGAAATAATTTTTTTTCTATAAATATCAATTTCTTGCTTTGATAATTCAATTATTCTGTTTTTCAAAAAGACTCCTTTTTGGTTGTATCACCTGCCGAAAACGGAAGGTCATTCAGTATACGCAAACAGATTATAAAGATGAGAAAAGCACTTATTCATCTGCAAACATACCTTCCCAATAATCACCTGGATTTGTATTCCAAAAATCTTCGGAATAAGCGCGTGCAAAAACTTGTCCCCAATATTCATCTGTTTCAAAATTACCTAATTTACCTGTAAAATTCGGATCATTTTGAGTTGTACCGAGATTACGTCTGATTGTTCTTTCTTCAGGGCTTTCTCGAGAAAGCATTTCTGCAAATGCATAAATTTCATCAGAATTATTTATTATATCATCAACAGTTATAATTTTCTTTTTAAGCAAACATGATAATTGAAAGGTTTTAATAGAAGTATATAAATAAGCACTGTTAAGACCATGTTTATCTGGAACTTTCATTGCATATGTACAATAAGGGAACTCACAATCTCCAATTCTTTCTACTGATATCATTTTACCAGATAGATTCCTATTAAATTCCCGGACTTCTAATAAAATGCCATTGGACAATATTATATGAGCAAAATATATTTCTTCAGTCCATTTATCAATTTGTCCAACATCAACACTTAAAACATTTGGATTTTTCAGTATTTCTTTTTCGAGTTTTTCACATCTTCCATTGGCTAAGCAAGAAATTGCAAATGATAAAGAAATAAGAATTAAAATTATCTTTTTCATTTTGTACATCCTTTATTTGTATTCACTGTTTGTTCCTTATCTGCTTCCATTTGATCGTAATAATTTTCAGGTACATCTTTTTTCCATTTAGATATATTATCAGAAGGTTTCTTTTCCAAGTCTTTTACTTCATCAGCGGTATAATATCTATACAAATCTTTCTTTTCTGATTCATCTCTAAAATTATTAAGAAACTTCCTTCCAGTATTAAGTTGTATCACCTGCCGAAAACGGAAGGTCATTCAGTTAACATTAAACAATTACTTTGGTACTACATGCCTCGTACTTAACAACAATCGTAAGGATTTACTTTGTTTTTCTGACTTGTTTCAGATACAATTCTGCACTAATTATGTTAATTGGTTTTTTATATTCCATCAAATTGAATTTTAACACAAAGTCTGCTTGCTAAATCAATAATTCTCTCATTTAAAATAATACATGCATCATTATCAGTGTTAAAAATAAAACAAATACTCATATAACAATTTCCTTTATTCTTCGAATAAAATTGAGATAATATTTCTGAAATGTTCGCATTTTCGATTATTGTACATAAGTTATCAGAAACAGTTTCTAAATCAAAAGTTTCATATTCAGAAGTTCTATAATTTAAAATAATGCTATTCTTTTTTGTTGTAGCTTGTTTAAAATAACCTAATTTAGCAAAAATCGTTTTACATTCCTCCAAAAGAGAAATATCAAATAATTCTATTCCTAATTCTGCACATATTTTTGTCATAATGACTCCTAATTTATTGGAATGGCTATAGTTTTGTATTTATTAATAAGAAATTCTTCTTTAGTTGTTGAATTAACATAAATATCAAATTTAGAAACATCTTTCTTTCCAACATACGCTTCTTTCGTTGTATCACCTGCCGAAAACGGAAGGTCATTCAGTAAAAGCCCCGGATTTTTGCATCTGGGGCTTGCTTTTTTGGGAGAATGTGGTATACTTTGATTGTTCGCGTGGATATGGAATACATATTGACAAGAACGTCCAGAAGGGCGACTTTTTGCCCTTTGTTTTTTTTAAACACTATTAAAAGAAATCACTCCTTTATAAATCCATAAAACTTTTAGCACAACGGAATGCTTTTTCCCCTTAAATCTATTAAAACCTCGCGTTATTTCCGATTCAGGCATGTCATCAGAAATGTTTAATATAGCATGTGTTAAACCTTGATCAATAGCACTTCTTAAGTTGTATCACCTGCCGAAAACGGAAGGTCATTCAGTCAAAACGGAAGAATCTTTAAAATATAAAAGCGGAACGTTTTACCGTCACCAGTTTGCATTGCTTAAGTGCAAGGTTTAAAGGGGTGGCGTTCGTCCCGCTTTTACCGGATAATTTCCAGATTGGCAAGCAACAATCTATAGTTTTACTATACCACATTCCCCCAAAAAAGCAAGCCCTTACCGCTTGCTTTTTTTTATGCTCAAAAATGTAGACAGCTTCCGCCGAAAACGATATATTTTTGTAAGAAAAATCCGCAAAATTCCGAAATATGGTTGTATCACCTGCCGAAAACGGAAGGTCATTCAGTAGAAACATTAAAAAAATCATTAGATTTTGTAAAAGAAGTTATTTTAGTTTATGGCAACAAGATCAGTTGTTTAAAATAAAAAAGACTTCGTACAAAAGGCGGTCGGTCCAATACCGGCCGTTATTCCCCTGCGTGGAAGCCTGAATAAACTATACCACATATCCCAAAAAAAGCAAGCCCCAGATGCAAAAATCCGGGGCTTTTTGTGTTGTATCACCTGCCGAAAACGGAAGGTCATTCAGTAACTACACAGAATTATAGTGTTACTATATCTTTTGCCCCTACAAGTTTTTCCTGTAAGTCTGTTTTTTCCTGACATAAAACACAATCCTCAAATTGTTTCTCCGTCAAAATCAGCATTCTCACTTCGCCCGTTTGCGGTAAATAAGATTTTATTCTGTTCTGATGTTTTATGCAACTTTTTTTCGTATCTTCAATACGCATAAATACTTCATTCTGTAATTTTAAATATCCGTCCATAATCAAAAACTTTCTGAGTTCTGTATATGCACCCTTTGTACCATATCTGTTTGTCGGATTCAACATTACTAATATTCGCATGGCAAAACACCCTTAAAATTCATAAGAATAGGAAGTTTCAATAATTCACTTTGATTTTCAACAACCGCATTCTTAAAGCTGCTGACCATCAGTTCTATACCAGTAGAAATATTCATGACCCTACCATCGATTTTGCATGGTTTGTGAAGAATTCCTGTTAGTATTTTCCGTTGTTTCAATGAAAGATTGCAATCTGTCCCAATAACTTCAAATGCAAGCTGATCTACCATTGCACGCCAAGGTTCAATTAAATCATCTGCAAGATTAAAGTTATTGTATTCGTTGTGATGGTTTATTCCAAGCGCACAATGGAATCCTGTTGAAATAAGCGCTTTAATAATATAACTCCGAACAATAGCATAGCCGTAATTCAATGCCGAATTTACAGGGTCATTACTGCGACGATTCAAACCTTTATGATAAAATTGAAAATAAACACCTGCAGCCTGAGATTCGATATTATCCTTATCACCATCGTGCACAAGTGATATGAATGCCTCAATTTCTTTTATACCTTCAAGTCCAAGAACTGCAAGATTACGTGAACTATTATCAATCTTTTGTCGAATAATGGTATTCCATAGCTGACTTTTAAAATTATCATTCCAACAAATCTGTCTGCGTAACAAAGATGAATGACGCTGATTTGTAAAATATGGTTCGATTAAGGTTTCTGGATCATGATTCTTTCCAAATCCTACAACAACTATTCCTGCTTTGTTTAACTCGCCGAGTCCCATTGTGCTGAACCGGATTTTTGCACCAATGCATAAAATAATTTCAATATCTTCGAGAGGAATCTGAACTGTTCCATCTTTCATTTCAACTACAAGCTGTCCATTCGTCACATGACATTCAGCTTGTTGTGTTATTTCGATAATTCTATATGCCATAGATAAATTATATCGAAAACTTTTGAACAATTTTCAATACACGTACGAAAGGAACTTGTTAAAACAGTTTCGGATGCGGTGGTAGTTCAATAGCAGTTAGATACACCAGAACCGGCTTTGATACAAAGCCGGTTTATAACCATATTCTAATGATAACACAAAAACTGATAACAAGCTTTTTTT
>JAEEQG010000124.1 GCA_016285185.1 Spirochaetota bacterium | reverse complement strand
GGACGTGAAACCGAAAGACGTTTTGCGAACGGTGTTGTACAAAAAACACGGTATGATAAAGCCAGTCGTGCTGTCAGCATCGCTCAGTATAACAGAACAGGACAGCTTATATCCGGTGAGGCTTATGTATACGATGAAACAGGCAGGAGAAGCCACACTGTAAATGAAAAAGGTCTTGTAACCATATATAAATATGATAACCAGTCTAGGCTCCAAACAGTTTACTATCCATATAATGAAGACATAAAAGAAACTGCACGCAAAGAAGCCGACAAACAGGGGTTGTACTTTTTGCCGTCACAGGGAAATGCGGAAAACTACTTCCTTTCTTCATCAGAGATGATAAAACTGCGTGCCGCTGCAGAAAACCTCTCTCGTGCAAGAGGTAACTCCATAACGGTAAATCAGGTTGTTTGGAAAGAATCCTACACCTACGATGCGAACAGTAACCGTACAAGCAAAACAACGGCTTGGGGTACTGTCGCTTATAGCTACGACAAGGAAAACAGGCTTGTTGAAAGCGGAGATTTAGGAAAATCCGAAAGTGTAAAATACATCTACGACAAGAACGGTAATCTGCTGCGCGAAAGTGCCGCACGTTACAGCAAGGACTATACGTACAACGCCCAAAACCGCATGAGCTTCAGTGATGTGCAGGATTCTGTTCTTAACACCCGTAACTTTACCGAATATGAGTATGATGCTTTTGGTCGCAGGATAGAAACACGGCAGTACTTGGGTGACTATACAAGAAATCTGTATGACGGCTTTAGTTTTGACATAATCGGAAAATCTGCATTACAGGGAAGCTATCCAATGGCTTTACCTGAACAGAAATACAGAACACCGAACAGACAGTCTGCAACTTCTGTTAATGGCTCTGGAATTTCTCCGAGTGGTCGCAATGAACGCGGTACTGATATTGGTACACGCTACCGTTACATAGATGAAAATCCGCTTGTACCAATACCGGAAGTAGGAAGCAGCACAAGTACATCAATAAGTACAACCAAAACACGCAGCAGACCGAACAACGAATACGTCTTGTACAGCTACGGTGAGCCTGTAGCAATGTCTGCCGACGGTGCAACAAGTTACTTCGGTACAGATATTCTCGGATCTGTGCGTTCTGTTACGGATAAATATGGTACAGAACAGGCTGATTATAGCTACGATGCTTTCGGAAGCCCTTATTTGGGTAATCTCGAAAATGACATTGGCTTCGGTTACTGTGGCAAGGTTTATGACAATGGAACAGGACTTTATGACTATGGTTTCCGCGATTACAGCCCGAATAATGCCAGATTTACCACGATTGACCCTATAAGAGACGGTGTTAACTGGTTCGCGTATGTTGTTAATGATCCTGTAAACTGGTGTGATCCATTTGGATTGTCTGCAACAGATGCAAACCAAAATGACTTGAATATAACATTTAGTTCTGATGTATTTAAAAATCCATATATAGGATTTACACAGCCGAATGTTAATTTTAACATCACAAAATTGAATTCAAATACGGTTGTTGGACAGAATCCAGGAACTCATATTCAAAAAATACAAGAGATTATGAATAATAATTCTTCGGGAAATAGTTCCAATCCATATAACTTTAGTAACACTAGCTTAAGTGAGAAAAATAACGTTTTGAAAGAGATCATTAAAGAGCAAAAAAAGGCAGATGAAGACCGAATAAATGCCAGACTTAGAGACGGTAAGGCATCTATGTTACCACAAGAAGGTCCATGCCTAATGCGAGCCTTGATGGGAATTGCAGAAACTTATGCAGGGAAAAATCTTACAGAAGCACAAATGAATGCTGCAATATCAAATTTAAGATCTTCTTCGCCAAGTGGTCTAAATGGATGGTCTGTAAACAATTCTATTGCTGTTATTCGTGAGGCGATGAAACAACTTGGAGTTGATATTACTAATATGGCTATAGAAGAAGCGCGTCCTAGTGGTCAAACTTATAATAAAAATCAGTATGAAAGAGTTAAAGCAAATGCAACTGCAAGTATACGCTGTGTTACACGAGCGGACAGTCCAAATTCAGGAGAAGTGGGGCATTATCAAGAAGGAGACAAAAACGGAAATTTAGTATTTGATCCAATTAGTGGTTCAAGTGACGGTGGACGTGTTCTTGTTGAAACAAGATATTTTCAAATAACTATTAATAACCAATAAAAGGGCGTAATTATGAAAAAGAATTTAATATTTTTGATTTCATTATTTTTGATGGTTTCTGTTTACCCTGAGATTACACCAGACTCAATCTGGGGTGTTTGGGATATTGACCATGACGAATATACTTATGAATCACTCCAGATGGTAAATGCTGATGGAATCGAATATCTCCGTATGACATGGGAGCTTTTGATTTTTGAAAAGAACAGTGATGGAAAATCTGTTATTTGGGAACAGGGTGGCGGTTGCGATTTATTGGATTATTATCAAAAAGACAGCAAGACGATTATTCTTTGCATTAGGACAATTAGTGATAATATGCTGTATGGTGAAGTTGCTATGCATTTTATAGACGAAAATCATGTATGGTTTGAAGTTTTGAAACCTACAAAAAATAATACCAACTTGCCCTTGATAACAGATTTTAAAGATAGTAAGAAAATTTTGACTCGAATGCCGACAATTGCTTCTTTGAATATACCGGTAATAACATTAAATGAAGGTGACTTGATGTATTGCAGTGATAATTTGCGTCTAAGAACTGAACATTCTATTCATGATCTTGATTCAAAAGTAATTGTCTGCATGAAAAAAGGCACAAAAGTTAAAGTAGTACAAAAATACAATTGGCCTGGTTACATTGACGGTATAGTTGCAGACTGGGTTGAAGTTGAAGTAATCGAAGATTCATTCGACAAGGATGGCAAGCCACTGCCAAAAGGCACACGCGGCTGGTGCTTTGGCGCATACCTGACTTTGCTTGATGAGGATTCAAAATAAAAATTTTACTCTAAATTACTCAACAAATTAAGTTTAGCACGATACAAAAGTCGTAGCCTGATTTTGAGACGCAAAGCACTCTGAAACCATAGGTTGAAGCACTGCTTTGTGGCTTGAAATCAGACAAGCGAAGAAACCCATAGTTATTTTCACTTGTAAACTGTTCACAAGAAGCTAAATCACTAAGCAACGGTTTATCCATTATTCAGTACGGCGGGTTTTAACAAACCTGCCTGCACAGCCCTGCCATGCAGGTTTTTTAACACTTTATTGGAGAAATTAAGAAAATGAAAAAACTTTTTATAATAATATTACTTTTTGTTTTTGTAATTTCATGCACAGGAGTTTTTGCATGGAATGAAAATTCCAGCGGCTATCCGCATTCATTTGACCCGGGCTCACCCTCCGGAGGCAATACTTCTACTACCGGCCACGGAACAGATACCGGTTCCGGTACAGAAACCGGTGGAAATCATCCAGGCGGCGGCAGCGGCGGCTCTCCTGATATAAGCAGAGAAGAAGCACAGCGCGGGCTCGCTGAAGCCAAAAGGCAGCTTGCAGAACTGGAAAAACAAACCAATCCAGATTCTGTCAGTCTGAAAAATACGAAAGCTGATATTCAGTATTATCAGAGCCAGCTTGATATGTGGAACTCTCCGGCAGGCGGTGATCCTGTTCTGCTTACTTCAGGCAGATATATACAGAATGATACTGATATAACATTAAAAACACTTATTTCTTCTATTAGTACAGAAAGATTTTATGTCAGCGGAGGAGTGACTGGAGGCGGTTTTCTCGGCGACAATTGGACAATTGGTCTTGAAGAGTGCATTTTAAGAGGGGTTACTCTGGGAGCAGATAAAGATGCAGAAAATCTTAAAACAATTGTTGCAAAAGCAAATGAAATAAAAAAAGAAGTTGATAACAGCCCTTACGGCATAAGTTCCAGATTACCACAGGAGTATCAGGAATTTGCACAAAAGACAGGCAGTCTTATTTCCACAACTGAAAAAAGAATAGCAGAGTATGTTGGTATTGCTGAAAGGGCAAAAAAATTGGAATTACTTAATAAATATGCTAAGGCAGCACAACATACATCCACCGGAAATGATACTCTGATTCTGTTCTTTGACGGTTATAAGCCTGTTGTCTTTGATTACAAAGGAAACGGTAACTGGGAAGCCGTGCCGGCTAAGTATAAGACCATGTATACCCTTACAAGCCGGAACGGAAAAGATGCGCTTGAGGCAGACGGCTTTGTTCTTAAGGCTAAGGACGGCTCTTCCCAGACCTTTAACAAATGGGGCCTGCTTGAAGCTATAACAGATAGAAACAACAATGTAACAAGCTTTGTGAGGGATTCACAGCAAAGACTTACGGAGATTAAGAGCGACAACGGCGTTCAACGCTTGAAATTTACTTATAACAACGAAGGGCTGCTTACAAAGATTGAGCTTTATGACGGAGATAAGCCCGCCGGTCAGAGTGTAACTTACACCTACAACGGCAGTCTCCTGCAAACCGTTACAGACACCGACGGCGATGAAAGCCGCTTTGAGTATAATTCTGACAAAAACCTCGTAAAACTAATTAAATCAGACGGTTCATTTGTTGAGTTCAAATACGGGCTAACCGACAAAGACGGAAATCTCCTTACCACACAGACAGTAAACGAAGAAGGCTTTGCAGAACGGTTTGACTATAACAGAACAGGCAGAATTACAACCTACACTGACCATGACGGCGTAACTACTGTTTATAAATATGATGATAACCAACAGATAACTGAACAGAACTTTGCTGACGGAACTGTAATAAAAACAACCTATAATGCAGCAGGAAACGTGCTTACGCAGACCGTAAACGGCTCAGAAACAAAATATGTTTACGACGGAAAAGACAACCTTTTAAAGATTCAGTATGCGGACGGTTCAAGTGAGAATTTCACCTATGACAATAATAACAACTGCATAAAAGCGGTTGACCGGGACGGGATCATAACCGAATTCCGCTATGACACAAAGGGTAACTGTACAGGTGTACTTCGCGGCGGCATAGAAGCTGTTTCGGCAACTTATGATTCCAAAGGACTTGTTACAGATATAAGCAGATACGGCGGAAACGTGGCGAGCCGTACTTCTTTCGGCTATGATGATAAAGGCAACGCCGTTTCAAAGACGACATACACAAAGCAGGGTTTCGTAAAGGAAACTTGGGCTTATGACGACCGGAACCGTGTAACCGAATATACTGACGGCGAAGGACAGAAATACACATACACTTATACTCAGAAAACCGTGACCGAGAAAACTCCCGCAGGTCTTGAACGGACATACACCACAAACGGCAGAAAAGATATTGTAAAAATTGAAGAAACTGATACCATAACAGGCGAAAAACGTATTTTTGCATACGAATACGACAAACGGCATTTAGTAACAGCCGTAAAAGCTGGCTCAAAACCTGAAAATCTTGAAACGGTTGTAAGCTACACATACACAAAAGCCGGAAAAGCCTTAAGAGAAACTCGCTCCGATGAGAACAACAGCTGGATAACAGAATATGTATATGACAGCGCAGGAAGAATCGAGGCTGTTAAACGTTCAAAGACGGACAAGTACGGTCAGGCTGCATCACAACCGATAACTCAGAAATATGAGTATGCGAATACCGCTGATGGAATGGATTTTACGTCTGTCAGTCCTGAAGGTAACAGAACCGTTGTAAGCTATGACAGATGGAACAGGGTAACGGATGTTAAGAACGCTCGTAATGAGAAATCCCATCGCTCATTAAGCTCGGCCGGACGAACAGTAATGGAAGAAAGCGGACACGGAGGAAACTATGTTTACGGCTACGACAGAGCCGGGAATCTTTCGAGCCTCGGTGAAGAAAACAAAAAGCAGGTTAAAGTTGTATACAACCCCGACGGATCAATCAGTAGCGTTACCGACCGTTTGGGTAATGTAACGACATTTGAGTATGACGAACGAGGTCTTTTGGTAAGGGAAAACAGCCCTTCAAGTACAACAATTTACAGTTATGATAATGTCGAGCGTATAAAGACAGTGCTTGTCGGCAGTGGTTCTAACGTTACAAAATCAAACGCCACACAATATGTGGAATATGAGTATTCGGACGCGGGGCGGAATGTTAAGGTTCTCTACGGCGGACTTTATGAAACAAATTATACTCTCAACGCTTGGGGCGAAGTAATTGAAGTTACGGACGGCATGGGCAACAGCCGCCTTTATGAATACGACAGCATCGGACGTACAAAAGCGGCTTACGACGGCTACGGTTCAAAGTATGAGTATGCTTACAACGCAATCGGCAGGGTAAGCAAAATTGTTGCACCCGACGGCTCAAAGAAATGTTATGACTATAACGAACTTTATTTAGTAACGAAAGCTACAGACGGAGAAGGGACTCTCTTTGAAGGCACATACAACCGTGACGGCTTGTTAATAGCAGAAAAAGCCCGTCCTGGAGTAAACAAAGAATACCGCTATGACAAACTAGGTCGCATTGTTGAAGTAAAAACCGGCGGAGAGATAACAGAGCGTTATTCTTATTCTGCCAAGGGCAGAACGGTAACATTCACAGACGGTAAAGACTCTGACTATGTTTACAGTTATGACGAATTCGGCAGACTCGTATCTGAGAAAAACCGTCTTGACGGTACGCAGAACTACACTTACAATGATAACGGTGAATTAAAAGCTAAAAAAGACTTTGAAGGCAATGTTACAGAAATCCTTTTTGATAAAAGGACAAGGACGGAGCGAACAAAGTATGCCGACGGCAGTGAAACCGTTATCGTATATGATGAGTGTGGCAACATCCTCCGTGCAACAAATGAAAGCGGTACTTTAAGTTATGTTTATGATAAAGCAGGTTTGCTTACAAAAGAGACTGACGAAAAAACCGGCGAAGCTGTCAGCTATTTTTATGACAAAGCAGGACGGCGCACACGGCTTTTAAGCAAAGAACGCGATATAAGCTACGGTTACGGTAAAAACGGTGAGCTTTTAACCCAGAAAGATCGTTCAAAGCAGCTTTCTGTTTCGTATAAATACGATGTCTGCGGACGTGAAAAAGAACGGCGGTTCGGCAACGGCGTAAGACAACTGACCTTTTACGATAAGGCTGGAAGAACCGTCTGCATAAAGCAGATTAACTCATCGGACAAATTGCTTTCCGGTGAAGCTTACGTATATGACAAGTCGGGCAGAAGAAGCCTGACAGTAAATGATAAAGGTTTGGTTACCATATATAAATATGATAACCAGTCAAGACTCGAAACGGTCTTTTATCCTTTTAATGAGGACATAAAAGAAACGGCGAGAAAGGAGGCGGATAAACAGGGGCTTTATTTTCTGCCGTCACAGGGAAACGCGGAGAACTACTTTTTGTCATCGGGAGAACTGATGCAAGTACGTGCTGCCGCTGAATACATAGCGGGCGGAAGAAGCGGAGCTGTTACAGTAAATCAGGTTGTCTGGAAAGAAAGTTACACCTACGATGCGAACGGAAACAGAACCAGTAAAACTACCTCTTGGGGAACGGTAGCATACAGTTACGACAAAGAAAACAGGCTTGTTGAAAGCGGCGATTTAGGTAAATCCGAAAGTGTAAAGTATACTTATGACGCTAACGGTAATCTGCTGCGCGAAAGTGCCGCCCGTTACCGCAAGGACTACACATACAACGCTCAGAACAGAATGAGTTTCAGTGATGTACAGGATTCTGTTCTTAACACACGCAACTTTACTGAATATGAGTATGATGCATTCGGTCGAAGAATAGAAACACGGCAATACTTGGGTGATTATACAAGAAATCTGTATGATGGTTTCTCGTTTGACATAATCGGTAAATCCCTTTTGCAGGGAAGTTACCCTATGGCTTTACCTGAGCAGAAGTACCGTACTCCGAACCGTCAGACTTCAACTTCCGTTACCGGCTCTGGAACTTCTCAAGGCGGTCGTAATGAACGTGGTACTGATATTGGTACTCGCTACCGTTACATAGACGAAAATCCGCTTGTACCAATGCCGGAAGCTGGAAGCAGCACAAGTACATCAACAAGTACAACTAAAACCCGCAGCAGACCGAACAACGAGTATGTGCTTTATTCTTACGGAGAGGCCATTGCCGTAAACAGTGACAACAGTACTTCATATTTTGGTACTGATATTTTAGGTTCAGTCCGCTCTGTTACTGACAAATATGGCAGTGTTCAGGCAGATTACAGCTATGATGTTTTCGGTTCGCCGTATTTGGGGAATCTCGAAAATGACATTGGCTTTGGTTACTGTGGCAAGGTTTATGACAATGGAACAGGACTTTATGACTATGGTTTCAGAGATTACAGCCCTGTAAGCGCAAGATTTACAACGGTTGACCCGGTAAGGGATGGAGCTAACTGGTTTGCTTATGTAGTAAATGACCCTGTAAACTGGTGTGATCCTTTCGGATTGTCTGCGACAGACAGCAGGACGGTAAAATCAGGAGATACTCTTGGCAACATAACATGGGAATATAACCAAAAGCATGGAACACATTATACCGCTAAGGAAATTGCCGAATTTAACGGTATTGTAAATCCAGATATAATTTCCCCGGGACAAACAATCAATTTTCCAGGTGGAGCTTCTGGAGCAACACGTGTAGCAGCGACACCTGATAATAAAACGGGAAATGAACAAGCGGGTTACAATACTAATACCGGTAATAAGTCATCCACTACAGCATATTCTGCACCATATAATTATGGTACAGGAAAATATGGAAGTCTCCCAACATTTGGAGGTATAAATTCTGGTAATAAAGCACTTGATATAACAGTTAATTATGGTATCGTTGGAACTTACAATCTTGCAGCAGGAATGCTTAATACATTAGATAATTCTATAGGTGCTTGGAATGAATTCTTTTCTGATATGCAAGAAACAATTGACAATGTGTGTTTTAATGTAGTTGGGATGGATTCGAGACAGCTTCTTTATGTACTAGGTGTTAGTGGATTGTTAGATCAAGCTGTGGTTGAACTTGACAATATCAGAACTTGGTCGACATTGTCAAAAGCTGCAAAAACTTTTGAAGTGACTACTAGTGGAGAAAGTTTTGCTAGTAATGGTGCAAGAACAATAGAAGAGATATTACGTCCAAATGGTAAGCTAATAGGTGAAGCTGGAACAAGTAGTAAAATTCGAATTATTCATGGTTCAAAGGATGATGCAATTAAACTCTTTGATGAACTTGCGGTAGGGGGCAAATCAATAACAGGAACATCTTATCCAGGAAGAATGGTTGAACTTCCAAATGGTGGAATCATTAAAATACGACCAAGCGGAACATCAGGAAATTTTCCTACAATTGATGTTGATATTTCTGGAATAGGTATAAGGGAGATAAAATTCAAACCATGATGAATAAACTTATTAATCTACAAAATGAATGGGTTAAAACTTCGATTGATAGTGAAATGGGGCTTTGGTGGCTGGCAAATGATGTTAGGGAAATTATAGGAAATTTACCGGAGCAGGAAATTTGTTCATTAACACTTAATCTGATCAAACCGTTGTTGATAGAGAAAAAACTCTTGCCTATTACTTTAAACAACGATGGAACATATAAAGTTTGGTCGGAAGAACCGAGCAGGGTAATTGAAAAAATCAGGAATCAATGGCTTTCTCTCGGCCGGAAGCCGACAATTGATGATATTGTTTGGTTTATTGGTTCTCGAAACACTTAATTTAATGTTTAAGTTTATATGGACAATGCCTTATGTTATATAGAAATAAAGAAAGCAGAAGCAGCATGACTGTAAACTAATGTTATGAAAAGGATGGCAGAAATTCTAAGCAATTCAGGTTATAAAACGGAGGCAGTAAATTGGGTTTTAGAAAATTTTTAATAAAACTACATTATGATATGATATGCAGTCAATTCAAATGACAGCTTGGCAAGCTTTAAAGTTAAACTATGACAAATAGCAACAAAAAATTCAGTTTAGGGTTAACTAAACATCATAAAAAAGGAAATCAAAGTTGGCTTTTAAGGACAAACAGCTTTGCTCTTCACACCCTGCATATTTTAAGCTGAAAACAGTATGTGTTTTATGTCCAAATCAGCCGTAAAACAAAAAAACACCGGTAAATGAGATTCACTTTCACTTACCGGCGCACAATTATTACACAGTCTGATTATCAGGCTGTTACTTCAACAGTCTTTGAAGCCACGCTTTTTTCATAGCGGTCAGTACCGGGCTTTGTTACGATTTTTACCTCGTAATTTCCCGCGCTTACGGCAGGAATATAGGCTTCTACCACATTAGAGCCGATACGGTTGTAGGATTCCAGACGGGTTTCATTGTGTGCACCGTCTATAAGGAAAACACCCTGAAGATTGTCGGTGGGATCAAAAGAAAAATCTTTTCCTTTTATTCGCAGCATTGCACCTGCCTCAAAAGAAAGATTTTCACTTTCCCTGCCGCTGCTAAGAATTGAATAAAGACCTGTAATAACAGGGAATATCACATAACCGCTTCCGGCATTCCTGTACATTGCGTTCTTTGTCATATCATACTCGGCATCACTCTTGAACCGGAATACCGTTGTAATACGGTGGTTGCCTGTGCCGGGAACAAAGCCGTCGTTAATCTGGGGGATTGTACCTTTTGCTCTGTTGAATATGTAGCCGAAAGGCAGTTCAACCTTGTAACCGAGGTTTACAAAGTGCTTTACCTTGTCATTAAGAACTGAGAGAACCGCACGCGCGTCAGCTTCGGTTATGGTTGAATTGTAGTTGATTATCTCCTTTATAAGCTGTTCATTGTCCAAAGTCTGGTCAACAACACTTCTAAAGCAGTATTTGTCTTTTTCTTCGCTGAGTGTGAGAGTATTCTGATATGAATAAATCTGTAACATAATTTACCTTCCTTATAAATAATCACCAGTCTGATATGGAATAGTTCCACAAGAACCCGTGCATGGATTTTCTGCCGGTTGCAGACTGCATGGTGAAAACCCACGCATTTGACAAAAGAAGAAGGATAAATTAGAATACTCTCGAGCATTTGGAGATTCGGTTTATCCGACTTCTTGCCCGAGCCGTTTTAAGTTTTACTGGAACTTAAACGGCTCTATTTGTTTTAAACACAATCATAGGCTCTCTCCTCCTTTTTTTGGCGTATATAAAATATATAACAACTGTAACTGAATTTGGTTTCGAGAATGGGAAAGATTGCTGCATTTCAAAAAAAAAGACAGCACAACTTATTTTATAACACATACAGCATTAGTATTCAGGGAGCGGGACGTAGGGAAAAAAGCAAGAAGGGAGCCCTATGGGAAGTTCTCTTGCTTTTTTCCCGTTACTGGGACCCGCTCCCTGAATGATTAAAACCGTTTGTGTCACAAAATCAGTTGAGAACTATCGGATTGTTCTGTAAGTCTTCTTTGCGCCCTCCCGCCTGATTGCTAAAAACGTTTTTTTTCGATATTATGCAAAAAACGGAGTTGCTATGTCAGATTTAAGTAAAATGCGAAACATCGGTATTATGGCTCACATAGATGCAGGTAAAACAACCACATCAGAGCGCATACTTTACTATACCGGAAAAATCCACCGGATAGGTGAAATTGATGACGGCGCAGCAACAATGGACTGGATGCAGCAGGAACAGGACAGGGGAATTACCATTCAGAGCGCGGCAACCACCACATACTGGAGAGGTTATCAGATAAACTTGATTGATACTCCCGGACACGTTGATTTTACCGCTGAAGTTGAACGTTCACTCCGTGTTCTCGACGGTGCGGTTGCCGTTTTGTGCGCTGTAGGAGGTGTTCAGCCGCAGACCGAAACCGTATGGCGCCAGGCGGACACATACAAAGTACCGAGAATCTGCTTTGTAAACAAAATGGACAGAATCGGCGCGGATTACTTTGGCGCAATCGACGAAGTACGCGAAAAATTCAAAGCGAATCCGGTAGCACTGCAAATCCCGATTGGCAAAGAAAGCAACTTTGAAGGCATCATAGACCTTATCAAAATGAAAGAATACCGCTTTAGTCCCGAAGACGAAGGCGAAACAATCATAGAAAGCGACATTGATTCTTCCAGGCTCGAAGAAGCACAGAGCTGGCGCGAAAAACTTCTGGACGAAGTTGCCGCCGGCAATGACGAAATAGCGGAACTCTATCTTGGCGGCGAAGAAATACCGCCTGAAACAATCCGCAAAGAAATTCGGCGCCGTACTATAGCACAGGAACTTGTTCCGTTTTTATGCGGCTCGGCAAGAAAAAACTGCGCCGTTCAGCCGGTCATAGACGCAATTGTAGATTATCTTCCAGCCCCGGACGAAATTCCGCCCGCAACGGCTTTTCACCTTAAAAAAGAAGAAGAAGTTAAGGTTCCGTGCGATCCCGAAGCAAAAGCACCCGTTGGTCTTGTATTCAAGATTCAGTATGATAAGGAAATGGGTTCTCTCTGCTACGTAAGAATGTACGCTGGCAAAATCAAGACGGGTGAGCAGGTTTTTAACTCCGGCAAGAAAAAACGCGAGCGCGTGAACCGCATTCTGCGTATGCACTCAAACAAAAGCGAGCCGATGGATTCCGTAAGCGCGGGCGACATTGCCGTAATAATCGGGCTAAAGCTTGCACAGACAGGTGACACGCTTACGAGCGAAGGCATGCCTGTTCTTTTGGAACGCATGCATTTTCCTGAACCGGTTATTTCGGTCGCAATTGAACCTGAAACCTTGTCCGACAGGGACAAGCTCAATGAAACGCTGGAAATTCTTTCAAAGGAAGACCCAACCTTTACAAGCCGCGAAGATGCGGAAACAGGACAGGTTATTATCTCCGGCATGGGTGAACTTCATATTGACGTTCTTGCAACAAGAATGAGAGACGATTTTAAGGTTGCCGCAAGAATCGGCGCGCCGCAGGTTACATACCGAGAATCCATTACCCAAAAAGCCACGCACACCGAATCCTTTTCAAAGGTTCTTGGCGGCAAAGAAAACACTGCCGAAATAACACTTACAGTTGAACCAGCCGAACAGGGCAAGGGAAACAGCTTTGTAAATCTTGTAAAAGACAAAACCATTCCTAATGAAATATACGAAGCAGTTGCAAGCGGCATAAACAACAGTTTTTCATCGGGAATTCAATACGGTTATATGTGTACGGACATTGTCGTAACAGTTACCGGAATGAAATACAACGAACTTACTTCAACACCATTCGCATTTGAAGCCTGCTCGGTAGCCGCATTTGATGAAGCGTGCCGAAAAGCCTCGCCGGAACTGCTTGAACCGGTTATGAACGTAGATATTTTCTGTCCCAAAGACTTTGTAGGTGATGCAATGAGCCAGGTTACACAGCGCGGCGGCATAATCTCAAGTCTTGAATCCAAGCCGACTACCGAGATTATTCACGCACAGTCACCTATGCGGCAGATGTTCGGATTTTCTACAAACCTGCGTTCCGTTACACAGGGTCGGGCCAGCTTTACTATGAGTTTCAGCCACTTTCAGATTAAACCGGGCGGACTCGGTTCCGTATAATTACAGAATACGCTCAATCTCTCCAAGATTTCCGCATACTTTCCATATAAGAGGCAGCAGTTCCTTATCCGGCTGAACCTTGTCCGGAACCATAATAGTGCGCATTCCGCACGAACTTGCGCTTTTTATTCCGTTAGGGCTGTCTTCCACGGCGACACAAACTTCCGGCTCAAGTCCGAGAGATTTGCACGCTAAAGCATAAATCTCAGGGTCTGGCTTTCCGTGAACGACCATATCGCCGGTAGTGAGGGTTTCAAAGTATTCAAGCAGACCGGCATTACCAAGCTGCCTGCAAACAGACGTTTTTTTGGTTGAAGACGCGAGCGCAAGCCTATATCGCGGCTTTAAGTATTTGAGGATTTGCGCGGCAAAAGGCATAACTGGAATGCCAAAAGAAGCTTCCATCTCATGAAACAGCTCGCCGGAACGTTTCATAAACTGTTCCGCGGGAAAGTCTTTTCCATACAGATCTTTTAAGATACGGAGCGTATCACTCAGATTTGTGCCGCGGCATTTGTCGATTGCGCCCAAGTCGTTTCTTACTCCCTTTTCAGCAAGCGCGGCTGCCCAGGTTTTATCGCACATGGATTCGGTATCGAGCAGAACACCGTCCATATCAAAAATAACGGCTTTTATCTGTTCCATAATTCAAAACCTAATCCGCCAAAAGCGGATGGCGTTTATTCCTGCCCTGGATGCTTCGTCCACAAGAACAGCGGCAAAAACACCCAGCATACCGAACTTAAGCACAAATACGAACAGACACGCAAGAAGAATAACACCAACCGTTCCTAAAATCTGCGTAAACAGCATCCAGCGTGTATCACCGTAGCCGCGGATTCCGCTACCTATGATAATGTTGCCGGATTTACCGAACAGATTTGCCATTACAAGAATGATGAAAAGAACAGACATCTCTATAACTTCCTTGTCCGTTGTGAACAGGCTCAAAGTTTGCCGCGGGAAGATTGAAACAAAAATCAGTGCCGCCGCAGAAACAAGGCATGACCATTTCATTGCGGTCAAAACGATTCTGCGGTAAAGCTTCAAATCCTTTGCACCAGTCGCTTCGCCTGTCAGAGTCAGCGTTCCGTTACCGATTGCACCGATAACAACAACAAAGATTACTTCTACCGTAAAGACCATGGAATAAATACCGGCAGCCTTTTCGTCAATCGTGTTGAGGATTCGTATTATCATCAGGTTGCCGAAGTTCCAGAGCAGGTCTTCCAGCGCGGTATTTACACCAAGTTTTGCGGAACGCAGATACGGAATAATTTCCGCACGGAGAATACGCTTGAGACCTGGACTTGTAAAGAATAATTTACGTTTTGCAATCGAAACATAAAGCAGATAAAGCGCACCGGCGTATTCGGCAATTGTTGTTCCGAGTGCCGCACCTGCCAGTTCCATGCGCGGAAAGCCGAAATGTCCGAAAATGAGAACATAGTCAAGGATTACGTTCAGTATTGAACGGATAAGACCGTATGCGACAAGCGGCTTTGTGTAGTTTGATGACTGAAAAATAACGCTGTACGAAGCACCCAGCCCTACAATCAAAAAGACCGGCGCGTAAATGCGCGTGTATGTTACGCACAAATCTATTACATTTTCGGAAACGCCCATCAGCTTAAAGACCACAGGGCTCAGAAACATCCAAAAAAGAAACAGCAACACAGGCAGAATGTTGTGGTACTTTACCATAGATGCGGCATAGTCTTTGCCTTTGTTTATGTCATTCGCACCGACAGACTGGCTTATCAAGATTGAAGCGCCCATCGAAAGCGAATAAACAAACGATAGCGTTGTCCACACAGGTGCTGTTGCATTGCCGACGGCACTCATATAAAGAATACTCATCCTTCCAAGAAAGATGCGGTCTATAAGCATTTGAACCTGCGCAATCAGGTTACTCAATATAATCGGAACAGAAATTTTCAGCAGTTTTTTCTTATACTCGCTCATACCAGCATTAAAGCATATATCAGCCATCTTTTCCATAGTACATATTCAAGTGTTAGTTTAAATAGACAAATACTCTTTTGCAAATTGAAATGTATTTTCTTTTGTGTCATACTACATAACAGATTATTTCAGGAGAAAATTATGGAACTGAAGCCAATTATCACAAGTCTGCTCGAAACGGATTTATACAAATTTTCCATGGGGCAGGCGATTTATCATCAGTTTCCGTCTTATAAAACAAACTGGACCTTTAAATGCAGAAATCAGGATGTACGCTTTACAGCACAGATGGTTGACGAAATACGTGAACAAATTAAAAACTACTGTGCCCTTCAATTTACCGAGGACGAACTTCAGTATCTTGCTAAAATAGAATGGCTGCACGAAGATTATGTTGACCACTTAAGAATATGGAATCCGCGTTATGAAGACTTTGAAATTACAAACAGCGGAGAATGCGGTCTTTCAATTGAAGCGAGAGGCACCTGGCTTAATACGTCAATGTACGAAATACCCATTTTGGCTATAGTAAACGAAGTTTACTTCAGAACCGCATATAACTACGATGAGCTTATTAAGCAGTACAAACGCAAACTTGAAGAAAAAAAGAACCGCCTTATTGACGGCACTTACTGCATAGGAAAGTTCTCGGAATTCGGGCTGCGCCGCAGACTGAGCGCGGAAGCGCAGGAACTTGCCGTACAAACACTTTGCGCAAACAACAAAAGCTACAAGGACTCATTCTGTGTGGGAACTTCCAATGTTTATCTCGCGAAAAAATTCAGCGTAATTCCTGTAGGAACAATGGCACATGAGTTCATAATGTGCGTTGGACAGGGCGACCCGATGTACAACCCCGCCTTTTCAAACAAGCTTGCGATGGAAGCATGGACAAAAGAATACGGAGTTCTTAATGGTACATACCTTACGGACACAATTGGCGACGCGAGCGCGCACCTGGACATGGGCTACACTTTTTCAATCTGTTTCAGCGGCGTGCGCCACGATTCTGGCGATCCCTACGAATGGGGCAACGAATGGATAAAGCACTACGAAAACTACTACAACAAGTATAAGGATGAGAGGGTAAATCCCAAAAACAAAACTCTGCTTTTCAGCGACAGTCTTGACTTTGAGCGCGCTTCCAAACTGTATGCGTATTTTAAGGACAGAATAAACGTTGCCTTTGGAATAGGAACTTACATTGCAAACGACACGGATGTTGAGCCGCTGAACATTGTAATGAAGGTTTCCGCCTGTAACGGCAGACCAGTGGCAAAGCTTTCAAACGCAATGGGCAAAACAATGTGTAAGGATGACGAATACATCGAGTACCTGCAAAAAACAATCGACTGGCGCATGAGCCATCTGTAGGTAATGCGATTTTGCCCTGAAAATTTGCATATGTAGCTATAGAATATATTGTGATAAAAAATCTCTTTGTTTTATCACATTCCGGCGGGAGAAGAAGCTTTTTGGACTACGTCATCGTAACAAATAAGACTAAAACTGAATTCGAAAATCTTGTACGTGAACTGCAAAAAAATACTGAAGCCTCAGACTTTGTAAAACTTGCTATAGGAACATGCTTCGGCGATTCAACGTTCGATATCAGAAAAGCCATGCACATAGCTGATGAAAAAATGTACGAAGACAAGGCTAAGTTCTACAAAGCTCATCCCGAACTTCAACACAGGGTTGTTACAAAGTAAAGCTTTCTCTATATTTTTTCTAGAAAACGAGCTACACCGTCTTCATCATTCGTTAAAGTTACCGTATCGGCAACGGCTTTTACTTCCGCAATGGCGTTACCCATTGCAACTCCAGTTCCGCACATTTTAAGCATACCTATGTCGTTGTGGTCATCGCCGAATGCAATTACATTCTGCGGCATAATCTTAAGGTATTCGCACAAAAAACTGATTGCAGCTTCTTTAGTGGCGTTCGCCGCGGAAAACTTGTACCATGGAATGTCTGAAAAAGGCAGCATGTCACAGCCAGGAACACTTGCAGCGATTTTTTTCGCTGTGTTCTTGTCGTCAGTCTGAACACATATTTTCATGGCGGGCTCTTTAAAGTCCCTAAAATCATCATAACCCGAATTCCAATCGTAATCGGTGCTCTTATCGTGTTTGCGATTCCAGTAGATTGAATCTAGTGTATCAAGCGTGATTTCCGCGTTGTCACCGCAGACTTTATAAGCCGCCGCCAGCATACGGCGAGTTTCTTCGAGTGTAAAAGTTTTGGTGTAAATCAATTCGCCCCTGCACACCATACTTGCGCCGCCGTTACAGATAAGAATGTCGGGTTTGATTTTTGCTTCAAAAGGAATAATGTTTGCTCTGCCGCGAGAGGTTGAAAAACCGATTAATATGCCGTTGCTCCGGCACTGTTCAAGTACTAGGGCGGATTTGTCAGAAATTGTTTTGTCGGAACGGAGAAGAGTTCCGTCCAAATCGCAAAGAATAAGTTTTATTTCCATAAATCACTATAGCAAAAAGCGGATTGATTGACAACAGCAGCAAAGTTGTGTTTTAATCAGCCGTACAGTATAAACTGGAACATGAGGAAACATGAAAAACGCAGGAACACAGATTATTGAAACAGAAAGACTTGTTTTAAGACGCTTCGAATACTCGGACTGCGATTCAGTACTGCGTAACTGGGCCGCGGACGAAAGTGTACAGTTACAGTATGGAGAACCTGTATATTCCACAAAAGAAGAAGTAAACGGAGTGCTCGACAAATATATAAAGAGCTATGAAGATGATAACAAATACCGCTGGGCAATAATCGAAAAAGCTTCCGGAGAATGCATCGGACAAGCTGCATTCTTTTTAGTGGATACAAAAAATCATTTTGCCGAAATCGAATATTGTATAGGCACTGCGTTTCAGCGCCGAGGTTATGCAACCGAAGCTACTCGTGCCCTGATCAAATATGGATTTGATATAATCGAACTGCACAAAGTCCAGATTTGCGTACGCCCCGTAAACGCCTCTTCAAAACGTGTCATTGAAAAATGTGGTTTTAAATATGAGGGTACACTCCGCGATTATTTCTTCAAGGATGGCCACTACGAAGACCGCATGTATTTTTCAATTCTGCGAAACGAGTTTTATTCCTGACGGACTATACTGAAACTTGCTTTTTTAATAAACATAAATTATTATAGATTAACAATCTATTGCAAACAAGAGAGATTCTGTTATGAAAAAAATACCGCTTTCAAATTCGACTATAAAAATTGGATTGATTCTTATTCTTATTCTACTTTTTTTGATTCCAGTCAGTTTGATCAAAAATCTCATTTCAGACAGAAATCATTATCAGCGCGAAGCGCTGCAATCAATAACAGAACCCTTAGGCGGCGAAACACAACTACAGGGGCTGGTTATTGCTGTTCCATATAAAACTTACAAGGAAACTTATTCCTCTAACGGAAGTCGTCTCGTTCAAGCCGAGACTAAATATATCCTTTTTGCGCCGGACACATACACAATGGATATTTCGGTAAATCCTTACTACCTTACCAGGGGCATCTTTAAGGTTCCGGTCTTTAACGGCCAGATTCAGCTAAAGGCTGAGTTCGGCGATTTTGATTTTTCATATTTTAATATTCCCGATACAGACATTATGAAAAAAGATGCTGTTTTGATTCTGGGGTTGTCAAATACAAAAAACCTTACAAAGCAGCCTGCTTTAATAATAAACAACAAGGATCTGCATGTTTCACCGATTAAATACGATTCTATCTCACCGTTCAAAACTTCTGTTTATTATCCTGTGACATTGGATGATCAGAAAGGCAAGTGCCTTCTTTCCGGTACAATTGACTTTCAGGGCGGCGAAAACATAAAGATTTACCCGATTGCACAGGAAAACGTTTTCAATATGAAGTCTGACTGGAAATCACCCAGTTTTTCAGGAGGATGGCTGCCAAAAGAACGTGAGCTTTCGGACAATGGTTTTTCCGCATCATGGGACATCGCAGGGTTAAGTACAGTGTACCCAAAAAGTTGGCTTGCAGGGACTCAATTTGTTGCTGAGGCAGTTAATGTATCTTTTATGATTCCTGTTGATTCATACAAAAAAACAGAACGCAGTGTAAAATATGCATTATTGTTTCTAATGATTCCATTTATTGCACTTTTGATTTCGGAGATTTTCTCAAAAACAAAAATACACCCGATACAGTATTGTCTGATCGGGTTTGCTGACGTAATTTTCTATCTGCTTTTGCTTTCTTCGTCGGAGCACATTTCATTTGACCTGGCTTACCTGATTTGTTCGGTATCAGTTTGTCTTGCGACATTGCTTTACGCATCGGCAATTTTCAGGAACAAAAAATGGGGTGCTTTACTCAGCGGCGTTCAGCTTGTTTCTTATATCTTTTTATATGGAACTCTCCAAGCAGAAGACTATGCACTGCTGATTGGAAGCATCGGGTTGTTCATCGTCGTAGCTCTTCTTATGTTCATAACACGAAAGATAGACTGGTACGGCCTTACAGAAAACTTAGACGGAACAATTTTATAGTTTCTTCACTTTCTGCTCGTAATCCAACCATTACAATACCTTTATTTCCTCTGCAAGTTCTGCAAATGGTCCCGGCACAACATGTGTTCCACGGTGGTTTCCAAAAAAATCTTCATTAAAGATAATGTCTGTTCCATCACGATTCTCGAATTTCTGTTCCGGTTCAAAGGCAGCTCCAAGTATAGCTGTTGTTATTACTCCAGTTTTGTAGTCGCCTATTAGCTCGGCAAAGTTGCTCTTAAGTACACCATCCTTTAAGCTTATTTTTGCTTTACTGGATTTTGCCCCGACAAGATTATTCTTTTCGTGTTTACAAACACTCGCTCCATTAAAGTATGCGTTTCCAGCAAGCCATACAGGAAGATGACCAAAATGATACGGTGCAAGTGCTCCCATATCAGGCTCCCGGTCCATCATAAAGTTTGTAATCCACTTGTCATAGGTCGGGAAAATATCAAACGGTGCTGTACCAACAACTTCGTAATCAGCTGCTTCGGCAGTTTTCTTTTTATCTGTTACAGGAGCAACCTGAGCAAAAATATTGTTGTAGATTCTGTCGTCGCCGTGAAGGATTGTCATAAAGCCTGCAACTTCTGTTCTGTGGCGGATATGGTACGGAGTATAACGAGGCTCGCGCTGACCATTAATAACGCTGTCTACACCAGAATTAATCAGGCTGAATGAACCCAAAATCAAATTCTGAACAACTGCAATACCTTCGCTTGGAATTGTGATAGAAACTTTAGAAAGCAAAAGGTTGTTATCGATTGTTGTAGGTCCATGTCCAACTTCTATAAACACATCAGTGCTGAACATTGCACCCTTTGCTGCTTCGCGACCAGATGGGCGTTCATTGTTGTACATAAGGTTCTGAGTAATCCGTGCACCCTGTGCTTCCCAGTCGAGCCAGACACCCATAATACAATCATGAATATGATTACGGCGGATTAGAACATCAATTGCGGCATGCAGTTTAATACCTGCAGTCTCTGCACCACCAAGCTGCTGAGAATTACATACATGATGAATATGGCAGTCTTCGATTGTAGAGAAAACAGCGCCCATTCGACCAACAATTCCAGTCTGTTCACAATGATGTACATGACAGCGGCGCACAATATGCGAACCAACATTTTCTTTTGTCCATCCGTGATACTGACCACGACAAACTGCATCGCGCTCCATTTGTGTAGGACTCTTAAGATGCTTTGTATAAAAATACATGTCGTTTTCATCGTCGCGATACTTACCAAGAGAAATACCACAACAACGGCTGTTACAAACTTCAAGGTCTTCGAAAATCCAGCCCTTGCTCCAGTGAGGTCCGATAAGTCCGTCTTGGTAAGCGGCAGGAGGCGCCCATGTTGTTGCACCATTACAAATCTTAAAGCCGCTCACAGTAATATAATTAAGACCGTTCACCTTCGGCATAAAGCAGTTTCGTCGAACAAGGATTTCTACCTTCTGCTTGTTTGGGTCCAGCCCCTTAAAGTTACAGTAGAAAACAGTGTAGCGGCCTGTCATAATTTTCTTTGCCTGTGCGTTGATTATATATTCTGAATTATAAGGACCGTCTGCATTATACTGAGGAACCGGTGCCTCCCCTTCCTGCTCGCAATACCATTTATACTCAGATTCCTTCTGGTTCCATGCACATGGATCTGCTTTTCCTGCAGCACATTCTTCAAGAGACACAGTTTCATACATCATCAAGTCGTTCAATACAACAGAGCCTGTGTGGCGTACAGTAGGCGCAAAATACCAGTCGCCGCAAACATAACTTGTGTATGGATTGTAGCCGCCAAAAATACTGTTATCTACTTTTGCAGTCCATACATCGCCCTTAAACTTTTTCCAGCCCTTAAGAACTTCGGAACCGGTGATAACGGCGCCAAGAGGTTTTTCAGATTTATAAACAATCGGAGCATCTTCTGTTCCACCAAAACGAGGCACAACCTGTTCACGATAAACACCCGGTGCAACAACAACTTCATCGCCGGCCTTTGCAATTGCCGCAGCTTGATTTATAGTTTTAAAAGGATAGTCTTTGCTTCCATTTCCGTTTGATTTTGCTTTTGCATTTACATAATAAACCATTTCAAATAAACTCCTTATAATTGATTATATCTGTATTAAACCATAAAATATTGAAATAATATCTATAATAATAGAATGATATCAAAGGTAAAACAACATAATAATTGGTCAATTTCGAGAACCAAGGGAGATAAAATGGATATTACTATAAGACCTGTAACAATCGAAGATTATGATGGGCTGCTGGCTTTGTGGAACAGTACGGAGCAGTCAAAGCGCGCTCTTAATCCGGTAGATGACAGTCGAGAAGGAATCTATAGGTATCTTAAGCGCAATCCGACAACGTGTTTTGCAGCAGTTTCAAAAGACGGTTCAGGCGATGCAGATGAAATCATCGGTGTAATTCTAACCGGACACGATGGAAGACGTGCTATTATTCATCATATGTGTGTCCACCCTGCACATCGTCGTGAAGGCATTGCAAGTATTCTGGTACAAAAAGCCGAAGAAGCACTAAAAGTTGAGGGAATAAACAAAATCTTCGGCCTTGTGTTTAAAGACAATGATATTGCGAATGCTTTCTGGGAAAAACAGGGATATACACTCCGTACAAATCTTAATTATCGTAACAAAAGTCTTAATGAGAATGTACCACAAGGGGAATGAATTAAAGGCTTTTCTATTTTACATACTCAGCATTGTTTCGTATAATCCGGGATCTGCCGAAGTTGCCAAGATCATAACAACACTGGCAATCTCGATAATTGCATGACCAATCATAATGGGTAAAGGATTTTTTTTCTTTTGATAATACCAGCATAATATAACTGTTAAAGGTAAAAAAGAAAGAAAGCGGTATATAATGAACCTGAAATCAAATAAAGTTGGAATAAAACTGTGCTGCAACGCGTAAAAAAAAGCCGGTATAAAAACTGCAAGATACTTGTTCTTAATATGATTAACACCACACCCCAAATACAAACCGTCTTCTGCAAAAGGGACAGTTAAAGGCAGGATGACCACATTCAGTATTGCAAGCACAAGCGGTACCGGTGCAATCATCATCGGAGCAGAATAAGGTATAACTCCGTAGCAAACAAAGCCTGCAATATACATGCCTGCTGTTCCCACAAACAAAACAACAAGGGAAATACCTATAATCTGGTTTATACTTGTTTTACCTTTTTTATAGTTTATAAGCTCAAGATATCCACAACCCAACTTTTTGGCTATCCAAAACAACATCAATATTGTTATTACATTAACAACACTTGCTACAATTGACCACCAGTTGCTTATGCCGCCAAGTTCCTGTTTGGTAATATATGAACCAGTAACAAAAATAAGAATAAACAAAACACTACGAACAGGAAGCAAATATTTTAAACTGCTGTTTTTATCCATTCAATCCCCACAAAAAGTCACTTATTTGTTCACAACTTTTATCAGCCAATCCTGCATTGTTTCGTTACGGTCTTCAGTTTTCAGCTTTTTCCCGGTTTCGTCTTTCAACTCAACATAAAAATGCCATCTGCTTTTATATTGCACATATCTTGAATCTCTACACCAAAATCCGCATAGTTTGCCAGTCTTATACCCCTGTTCAAAAATCCCCTTGTCATTTTCTGAAATTGCTGAATAAAATGATACCGGTAATACAGAAATCAGCTCAGGAATTGTTATCTGGTAAAACCCGCTTCCCGAAACAACAGCTTTAAAAAGCCTTGGTTCCTTACAGGCAAGTTCAACAACGTATTTGGCTCCCTGTGAAAATCCGTATCCCACTATCTTTGAAGGATCTATACATTTGTTTTTCAGCAACACATTCTGAATCAACAGGCTCATACTGGCGGGATCTGTGTAATAATTGATTCTTGACATTGTCACCAATACTGCTGCACCTTCAGGATAAATTTTTTCCTGAAATTCCTTATCAACAAAAAAACGTCCGTATTTTACCGCAGCACCTTTTTCATCAGAACCATGAAAAGTTACAATAAGAGGAAGTTTAGCCTGCTCATTATCCTTGTCTTCACGGTATTTTTCAGGAATATAAAGGAAATATTTGTGTCCGGTAGGAAGCTCTTCAAAAAACCATTTTCCATCATCATAAGAACTGGTCGTCCAATAATAAGCAGCATCATATGTAAGTTTAAGAGGCTTTCTTGTATATATGCTTTTAATAACAAAGATTATACAAAACAACAAAAAAATAAGAGCAGATAATGTTATAATCTGTTTTCTTCTTATCATATGTGTTAATATAATATCAAAATCCGAATATTACAAGTAAATACACTTGTTACCTATATGCCGTAAACAAAAAGTGAGGATACAATGAATTTCAAAATCAGAGAGGCCGTAGCAGCAGACATATCACAGATGTGCAGACTTTTTCAAAAGGATCTAGGATATCCAGAATGTGATGAAATTATTGTTGAAAAAAACTTTTCCTCAATGGACAATTCTCGTGAGGCCGTCTTTGTTGCGGTTACCGATGACCAAAAAATCTGCGGTGTAATACATATAGAAAAATACAGAGTACTTTATTTTCCAACAATGGCAAATATCCTGGGATTGGCAGTTTCGGCAGAGTTTCGCCGCCAAGGAATAGGCAGTGCTCTGCTTTTGCGTGCAGAACAATGGGCAAAGGAAAACGGCATAGGGCAAATGCGCCTTAACTCAGGCGGAACGCGGAAAGAAGCGCACGAGTTTTACCGTGCGCAAGGCTACAATGACGAAAAGACGCAGTTGCGATTCGTAAAAGTTTTAAACTAACTGTTTACCTTGAACTTTGAAAGCAGACCGTTTATGCTTTCCCAAACTCCACTGATTCCGGCAGGATTGCGCAGAATAAGAATGAGAGCCAGCACTACAAGCGCAATAAGAATAATCGCAAACAACAGTCGCTTCCACGGGAATTTTTTAACAGCAAACGGATCCTTTCCGCTAAGGAACGAACCCACAGGACGAACTGGCAAGTGTGTTAATGAACCGCCCAAAACGGTAGAAATCTTTGTGTTACCGTTGATTGCCCAGCCGCTTGCGTCGAGAATCGGCGCAATGTTGCGCTGTCTGAGTTTTAGATAAGCAAGAATCATTGACGGCAGCGAAATTGCAAGCATAATACCCGCTATTCCAAGCGGAATCCAGGCACCAAGCTTGAAGAATGCTTCCAGAATACCGCCCACAACCGCAGCGATACCGGTAAACGCAACGCTGATAGCCGCAACGGTACCGATATCTGTTTTCTTTGCTCCGGCAAGACCTTCTGCAGCTGCTTTCGGGTCGTTCACAGCCTTAGTCATCTTGTCAAAAGAAGCGGCTTCTTTTTCGGCAGTAGCTTTTGCTATCTTTTCCTGAATAAAGCGGAGCAGTTTTTTATACGGCGAAAAGAATGCCTGTTTTATGTTTACAGGATTTTCGATAATCTTTACGATAGTTGCATCCCAGTCATTACCCTGCCGGTCATAGAACATTCCGTTCCTACCGACTATTATGTTATCCGTATTGCCGTTTGAAATAAGTGCTGCAATCTGCATCTTTTCGTTGTCAGAGCCGCGTTTTGTACAGTCGCAATATACAAGAAAGCACTGAGAAAGAGCAGCCATTGTTCCATGCTTTGCAATATCCAGAACTTTAAGACAAAGGTCACAGGAACGTCCGTCCAAATACAGAGTTCCGCACTGAAAAATCGCCATCTCTCCGAGCGTGTAAAACTCTTCAAACGAAACGAAGTTTTTGAGTAGTTCCAAAAAGTCACGCCGTAAAAGCAACATTTTTTTGAGCTCAACGGAAGCCAGCGCAATCGGAGGGCGACTTTCCTCTTCCGTAAGAAGCTCGGAAATCTTTTGTTCGTAACCACCGGAAAGTATTTCATTTATTCTATCCAGCCCCAGCCCGCTTACTTCATTCTCAGGCATTGCCGTGTACCAGTTTTCATAAGGTTTGAACAAATCTTCGATTTTTCGCCAATTTCCTTCCGAAAGCGAAGCTATATCTTTTTCAAACAGATGCTTTATTACGTTTTCTTTAAAAGCAATAATCTTCTCTCGCCAGGCAGGGTTTATAGTACCATCAAAAGGAAGAGGTTTCCCGGCTTCGCACATGGCAATCGGAAGAAGGGAAAGATGTTCCAAATCATAGAGTTCTCCGTTTTCATCAAGGAACATTGTGTCGGTCTTTGCCTTGAAAATCTCCTTTGACGAAGCGTCATAACTGATAAGAGAACAACGCAGATAATAATCATTTATTTTGTCCTTGACGGCCATAAAGCTTTTTGCTGCTGCATCTGTTGCATCTTTCAAAAAAAAGATTTTAGGGTCGTCTTTTGCACCTGCTTCACGCCATTCTTTGAGAGCTTTTGCGTTGGTACAGAATTCTTCAAGCTGGGCGCGTGTAATGCCTTTTGCCCCGCTTATGTCATCAGAGCCGCCTGTACAGGTAATTATATCCTTTACAACCGCCGCAACAGCTTCGTCTCCAACACATTCAGGGGGCAAAACACCGTCGCCGTTAAGAACGTTCGGCGCAAACAACTTGTCGTTTACAGAAAGGTCTTCCAGATGAATTTCCGAAGCATCCGGCTTTTCCAGAATTTCAAGCACTGATTTTGCCGAAACAAGCGGCGAGTGTCCGCACGGGAACGGCTCATCGCTGAGCGCATCCAAAGGAATGGAATCGCCTTTTTCCATGATGATTTCGGGTTTTGCAAAATATTTGCGAATATATTCAACAGCGTCAAGAATTTCGGGAATCCGCACGCGTCCGTTTTTGTCAGTATCCAGAACAGAAAGCGTTTCTTCACTGAATTCCAGACCTTTTACAGGACAGGCAAGCGCTGTCCACATTTTTGGATCCAAATCCCGCAAATTCAGAACATCGTCTATGGTTGTGATTTTTGCCTGAATAAGGCCGCCGTTCTGCATAAAATGAAAAGAATGTTTGTCGTTATGTTTCATGGTTTTATTTTATCACTATGCCTGTTGTTTTGCCATATCAATCTTTAAAATACAAACTTGCAAAAAACAAGCAGTCATTTTATAGTTTATAAATCAAATATTGCTGTTTTTGGAAGTGAAAATGTTAAGAATAGTAACAACAAAACTTGGAAAAATAGAAGGTATTCCTGCCGCCGACCCAAGAATAACCTCATTCAAGGGCATTCCTTTTGCAAAACCACCCGTAGGTAATTTACGTTTTCATGCACCGGTTCCGGCGGAAAAATGGGAAGGGACCCTTAAAGCATACAACTTTGCACCAATATCAGTCCAGCCCACGCCATACTACGACCCGAATGACTTGTACTGCCGTGAATGGTCCGTGGACAAAGACATTCCAATGAGCGAAGACTGCCTTTATCTGAACGTATGGACACCGGCAAATGCTGCTGATGAAAAACTTCCTGTATACGTTTGGATTTACGGAGGAGGTTTTCAAACCGGTTTTACAGCCGAAATGGAGTTTGACGGAGAACGGATAGCACGACGTGGCATTGTTGTTGTAACACTGGCTTACCGCCTTAACATTTTCGGCTTTATGTGTCACCCGGAAATTACAAAGGAAAATCCTAATGAACCTGCAAACTTCGGACTGCTTGACCAGCGCATGGCAATGCAGTGGGTTAAAGACAACATTGCCGCATTCGGCGGTGACCCCGAAAACATTACAATCGGTGGACAGTCTGCCGGAGGCGGAAGTGTACTAAATCAGATTTTATACGGTCACAAAGACCTTTTTAAACGCGCTGTCTGCCACAGTGGAATGTTTCAAATGCCCGACAACAACATTATGACCCCACGCCCGCTTAAAGAAGCGGAAAAACTGGGCGAAGAATTTTTTACCTTTATTGGCGTAAAAACTCTTGGAGAAATAAGGAAACTTTCAACCGAGCAGTTACGCCAAAAATGGGAAGAATACGGCGGATTCCATAAATCCGTACAAATTTGGATTCCTGTAAAAGATGACAAATTCGTAAAAACCGAATTCTTTGATGCACTCAAAAATAATACAGTACAACTGGTTCCTATGCTCCTTGGTTACACCACGGATGAATTTATATTCCAGTCAAAGGATACAGGCGAGTCTGTAAACGCGGTCAAGGCCGGCATAACAAAGTTCATGGAGCTTACTGAAAAAAATAAATCCAAACAACAGAATTACTGCTACCAGTTTGATGTTGAAATCCCCGGCTGGGATAATCCCGGCAAATTTCATTCCGTAGACCTTTGGTTCTGGTTCGAAACTCTTGCCAAATGCTGGAGGCCTTTTACCGGTAAATATTATGATGTTGCACGTCAAATGTGCAATTATCTTTGCAATTTCATAAAATGCGGAAATCCTAACGGCAAAGACTGCGATGGTACAGAAATGCAACAGTGGCAAACGTATTCGGATACAAACTTCATCAGGACTTTTACACTGGAATAAGTACTCTTTATGTTTTTTACATGCTGAATTTGGCGGAAATATAGAAGGTGCTCAAATCTCTGTATTTGCCGTATTTACCGTCGCAACGGGGTTGATCCGCTGTGTGAGGTCCGCCGAGAAAGATATATGCGCCGCCTGAAACGCTGAGCTGATCAGAAACACTGTATTTTACAGACGGAGCAAACATTGTGTCAAAGGCATCAAAGTTGATTACACCGCTGAAGCTTGCTTCAAGCGTTTCGTCCAAGAATGATTTTGAAACACTGAACGTTGCCCCGTGTGTGTATTTGTCCGTGCGTTCAAGCGAATCAAGCTTTCCGGCAACGTAGTCGCAAAAATACTGGGCGGTGAATGTCCAGCCATTCGGCATCCAGTCTATACCAATCAGTGCAGAAAGTTCATTGCGCTGTTCCGAAAAATTGGAATCGCCCGAAAGAATTGACTCGGCTTCTTTTTGGAAATGACGTTTGGGAAAGAATGCTGCTTCCATACGAATTACGGTTTCGCCGATCGGGAGTGCCGCATCCGCACCAAGCATCGCCATACGCTCATATTTTCCGCTTACTTCAAGGCCGTTAGGCATTGCAGGAAAAGGGAACT
>JAEEQG010000123.1 GCA_016285185.1 Spirochaetota bacterium | reverse complement strand
TATTCACAGCCTGCTGCACGAGAGCTTTGTCCTGAGCACTCAACGTAGTATTGATTTCCATAAAATCTCCTGCCTTTTTAATTACGCAACCACATTAATAGAAGTCGAATCGTAATAATTTACGTATGATCCATCTGAACCGGCCGCAACAACAGGCAGCGATTCAGAATATACCAAGCCTTTTGGGTTTTTGTTCTGTTCCTGAGCATCAGGTTCCGAAGAAGAACCGTTCCCCGCAAAAGCAAGTTCAAGACCGGCGTTTTCAAAACCGGAATTAATAAAAGCCTGTCTGAGGGATTCAAGACTGTCCTTAAAAGCACTGAAAGCTTCTTCGCTCGAAACGATTATCTTTCCGGTAATAACTTTTTCGGACAAATCCAATTTAATCTTAACATTTCCTAACTGTTCAGGATGCAAAATTAGTTTGATTGAACCGGTATTATTATCTTTAAGTGTAATAAGCCCTGTTTTTACAAGCTCACCTGCATTTGACTGCAACTCTTGCGTGAGCATTGAAGCAAAAACACTTTCGGAAGATTTTTCTGAGCCGGGAACAACCGGATTTTCAAAAGTTGATGAATCCGAAAGTGAAAGCGAAACTTCCGCTGAATTTGCGGAATCAAATTTTACAGATGAAACAAAACCTGACTTTTCACCTTTTTCCGCAACTTCTTCCGTACGCTCATCAACAACTCTTATTACGTTCTTTTCGCCGTTCTTTGTGACCTTTGCCTTATTCTTTAAATTAACATCGGGTATATTATCAGCCTGCAAAGTAACGTTTTCAGGAACAGTGTTTTTGTCCTTTTCCAAAAATACAAACATTGATTCGGCATAAGAATCTTCTGCAACTTTCTTTTTGCCGGCAGGTTTTTCTGTCAGAGCCAAATCTTCGGTAAAGTCAACCGTTTCTGCTTCTTCCACATTCAAAACAAAATCAGGTGCAAATTCATCTGCCACCTCAATCTGAACGGATTCTTCAACTTGTGGAATCTCTTTTTCCGACATGAGTCTTGCAACCGCATTCAAGTCGGAAAAAACGTTCTCGGGAATTTCTTCCGCAGTTTCAGCTGTAGCCGTTACTTCGGCAGCTTGTACAGCAAATTCTGTAACTTCAACCTCATTTTCAGCGGATTCAGCTATAACACCGTCAGATTTTTCCATAGCCGGCTTTTGAACTTCAGCCGTTTTTGCAGAATCAGTCTGCTTTATTTCTGTGTTCTGTATACCATCCGTGCTTTTTTCCAATACTTGTTCAAGTATTGCGGAAAAAGAAGATTCACCCTGAACGTTTCTGTTCTTTCCATGAACAGATTCCTGGACGGAGTTTATTGACTCAGTCTGATCAAGGCGAATATTCAGTGCCTCCATCGGCATACCTCCATTTTTATATCAGTCTTTTATAACATCGGAATAAAAAAAAACGCACTTTAGACAATTAAAACATCCCGCACAATAAAACTTGAAATAATCGGACTTATGCCTTATCCTTTACTCGGTAACAACTATGAATCTGCACGAAAACACTGATTTTGGACGCAAAGTTTTTTTTCTCAATCCTTCGTCTTTTTTGAAACAGAATATTATTCCGGCTCTTTTTGACATGGAATATGAAATTTACACAATAGACAGCTACAAACATGCCAAGACTGTGCTTAAAAAGTTCCCGGATTCTATTTGTTTTATATGTATAGATTCCACTCAGAACGAAAACCCAAAACAAGACGAACTCTCGCCGACGGGCTGGTACAACTTTATATGTTCATTCGAAAAGGACCCTATTCTTTCAACTATTTTTGTAGGAATTATCTCGGAGAACGCAACAAAACCTCAGCAGGAGTTTTTTCAGCTGAACACACAGATTCCGGCAGGCTTTATACGGCTGCCCTGCGACACACCACAGCTGATAGAGATTTTTGCCGGAATACTGGAAATAAACGGAGCAAAAGGACGGCGCCAGTATATAAGAACAAACTGCAGCTCAGACCCGAATGTGCAAGTCTGCCTACCGCCTGAATACCACATGAGCGTAAAGGATATAAGCTTTGCAGGTCTTGCCTGTTCAGGCGACAGTGAAACTACGGACCATTTTAAGGTAAACACACTTATCAGGGATTTTGACCTTTCCATTCACGGCAAAAAGTACAAATGCAGCGGAGCAGTATTAATGGTTTCAGGCAGAGAAGACATAACCGACCTTGTAATTATGTTTACAAAAGGCTCTTCTCTCCCTTTCAGAACCGCAATAAAAGACTACATACAACAATCCATGCAGGATTCAATAAAAACCATCACGGAATCTTCGCCAGCCGACACCGAGGACTACTCAGCGCATGACGCGGAATCGGTGGAGTAAGAAACCTAAACATTCCATTTTGCAGACTTTTTCGTGGGATAATCCGTAGTCTTAGAGAGTTTTATCCCATGGAATTAGTGCTCCGTTTTTAGTTTTCAAGGCGTTCTGACCTGTATAAACTACAGAGCAGTTTTCCGCTGAAAGACCTGAGTAAAAAGTCCATAGTTTTAAGTTCTTAAAATAATCTTCAGAATAAGTTGCACCGGCTTTTATTTCCCATGCCATTATGGAATCATCTCTCAATCCATTTTGAGTAATCAAATCAATTTCCACACCATTTTTATCACGCCAAAAATGAAGAACAGGATCATTGCCGGTATTAAACGATTTCATACGGAATCTGTTTATTACAAGATTTTCAAACAGATTGCCCCTGAGATAATGCGTATCCAGTTGCTTATAATCTTTTATTTCCAAAAGGGAACAGGCAAGCCCTGTATCACAAAAATACATTTTGGGAGATTTTACAAGTCGTTTAGAAAAATTACGATAATCAGGCTGCAAAAAATATATGATAAAACTCATTTCCAAAATTGAAATCCACGACTTTGCCGTTGTTGCTCCAATTCCACAATCATCCGCAAGATTCTGAATATTAAGCAGCTGACCTATTCTTCCGGCACAAAGTTTTACAAATCTGGTAAATGTTTCCAGATTACCAATATTTTTAAGCTGCCGGACATCGCGT
>JAEEQG010000122.1 GCA_016285185.1 Spirochaetota bacterium | reverse complement strand
TTCATTTTTGATGAAGGGTTTTTTTATTATTTAGTACTTCGTTTCAGCGTATCCCAACCAGCCTTCTTTTTCAATCAAAGCTTTTTCAAATCCGTCAAGCTTGAATATGTAACTTTTTGAAAGAGATCCGGAAATAAGCTTAACTTTTGCTGTTCCGTCATCATTCATTGTAATAATGGAATCAGTATCTTTATTTGCAAATGTTCTGAACATGTCGTCTATGTCTTTTTTGTTCAGTTCAATAGCCATAAGACCGCAGTTAAACATATTCTGTCGGAAAATGCGTGCAAAATTAACTGCAACTACTGCATAAATTTCATTTACTTCCAATGCCCATGGAGCATGTTCTCTGGATGAACCACATCCAAAATTTTCTCTTGTAATGATTACCTTTTTTCCTGGAACATCTGCTCGTGGATTAAAACCGTCAAGTTTGAGATCTTCAAGTAGATATGGTTTGAGTGCCTGTTTAGATATCTCTGTCAGATATTTTGCAGGGATAATCTCATCCGTATTGATGTCTGACCGGTCAAGAAAGAGAACTTTACCGCCGAATTGTTTCATAGTGTGCTCCTGTCTATGTATTGTATAAAAATGAATTTGTTATAGAACCTTCAATTGCTGTCGCAGCCGCAGTTGCAGGACTCATGAGATGAACCATGCCCCCTTTACCCATTCTGCCGTTAAAATTACGATTTGTGGTAGATGCACAAACTTCGCCCTCTGCCAAAACACCATTGCTCATTCCCAAACATGCCCCGCATGTAGGGTTTGTTACACAAAAACCTGCGTCCATAAAAACAGATATAATGCCTTCATCAAGCGCCTGTTTGTAAACCTTAGGTGTTGCAGGAGATAGAATTCCACGTACATTGTGTGCAATACACTTTCCTTCGGAGAGAGCCTTTTTCAGAACTTCAGCCGCAATCCTAAGGTCTTCGATGCGACCGTTTGTACATGATCCGATGTAAACCTGATTTACCTTGGTGCCTTTCATCTGACTTACGGGCTTTACTTCGTCCGGTTTGTAACCGTAAGTTGCCATCGGTTCAAGATTGGACAAGTCGTATGTGTATACTTTTTCGTAGACAGCGTCATCATCGGACTTCCACTTTGAGTATTCGGCGAGTGCATCTTCTTTTGTTTTAAATTCGTCCTTGATAAAATCCCAAAGATAATCAACCGTAACTTTGTCAGGTATACAGATACCGGATGTTCCGCCGGCTTCAATCGCCATGTTGCAGAGTGTCATTCTGGATTCCATACTCATTGCATCCACTACTGGACCGGTGAATTCCATAACACAGTTTGTTGCGCCGTTTACACCGATTTTGTTGATTATATACAGTATAACATCTTTTGCGTAAACGCCGTTCTTGAGTGTACCATTAAGAACAAATTTTATTGTTTTAGGTTCTTTAAATGAACAGACACCTTTAAGTATTCCTACTTCAAGGTCTGTTGTACCTACGCCGGCGGCAAATGCGCCGAATGCACCGTGTGTACAAGTATGGGAATCTCCCATTATAACCGTATATCCAGGACGAACAAAGCCTTTTTCTGGAAAAATGGCGTGGCATACACCATTAGTACCAATATCAAAAAAGTCTTTTATATTGTGACGATTTGCCCAGTCACGAAGAATTTTACCCTGTAATGCTGTTTTTGAATCTTTTGCGGGTGTAACATGATCAATGACAGCTTTGATTTTTGATGCATCAAAGACTCTGTCCTTATTTTTCTGTACCAGATCTTCTATCGCTACTGGTGTTGTTATTTCATGGCAGAAAACCCTGTCAAGCTTAACGACCCAGGTATCTTTAAATGGCTTGTCTACAAAGTGTGCGTCGAATATTTTTTCTGCAATTGTTTTTCCCATGTGCCTTCTCCAAATTTAAATAATGTTGAAATTATTACAGTATATTTTAATTTTTTTGTCAAGCTTGGCATTATCTTTGCAAACGAAAAAAAAGAACAAAATACATACATCGTGTATGATATTTTGTTCTTTTCATTATTCACATATAGTATGAATCAGATACAGGATTAATTCCAGGTGAATGTGTCGGCATTGAATTTATCCGAAACGTTTGAAGTGTTTTTAAGAACACCCCAGAAATCATCTGTTTTGTCTTGAGGTACAGCCATTGTAACATATTGGAACTGATCATTCTTGTAATAAACGATCATATATGGAGCAAGTCCTTTAGGGACGTTTACCAGTCTTGCTTTTTGTACATTTATAGAAAACCAGTCCATCGGAAGATAAGCTGTTGAAATTTTCATGCCGTCTTTTGAATAAAGCGCTACATAGCCTTTCTGGTGATTGTAGACTTTGTTCAGCGGAACGTAAACATAGCTGTATTCCGACTGAAGAGTATCAGCAAATAAGGCAGTTGTCATAACAAGTGCCAGTACTAATAGAACAATAATCCTTTTCATAAAATATCCTCCGTGAATCAAATCGTCGCCATCATAATCGCTTTGATGGTGAATTTTCTGTTTTCTGCCTCGTCCCAGACTCTGCTTTGTGGTCCTTCAATAACAGCTTCTGTAACTTCTTCACCTTTAACGGCAGGAAGACAATGCAGGAAAATGCATTTTTCATTTTCCGTTGATTTAATCATTGCCTCGTTTACCTGATAAGGTGAGAGCAGTTTGCAGCGGGTTTCCTTGAGTTTTTCTTCGCCCATTGATACCCATACATCAGTATAAATGGCATCTGCTCCTTTTACAAGTGAAATTTTATCAGAAATTGTGATTTTTGAACCGGATTGCTCCGCAAATGGTTTGCAGATTTTTTGTATCTGTTCATCGGGAAAAAGTTCCTTAGGGCTTATGATAGTAAAGTTTATGCCCATTTTTGCGCTTATAAGCATGAGAGAACGTGCAACGTTGTTGCGGCCGTCACCGCAGAATACGAGGTTCAGTCCTTTTAAATGCCCGAAGTTTTCCTGTAACGTCATTATGTCCGCGAGTGCCTGGGTAGGATGAAATTCATCCGTCAGTCCGTTATAAACAGGAACTCCGGAATATTTAGCAAGTGTTTCCACATGTTTTTGCGAAAAGCCTCTGAACTGTATAGCCGAGAACATTCGTCCCAGAACTCTTGCAGTGTCTTCAACGGATTCTTTCCCACCGAGCTGAATATCTGCAGTAGACAAAAAGACTGGATGACCGCCTTCTTCGCCGAACGCTGTTTCAAATGAACATCTTGTGCGTGTGGATCGTTTTTCAAAAATAAGGGCTATTGTTTTGCCGATAAAGCGTTGGTGTACTTCGCCTCGTTTTTTTTCTTCTTTAAGTGCGATTGCAAGATCCAAGAACTGTTTTATTTCATCGGGAGTATAATCTATCCAGTTGAGAAGTGACCGGCCTTTAAACTGCTGCGGTATATAGGTTTCTGCCATTTGTGTTTCCTTTATATTTTGATAATTAATATTATTATACAGTTTTTACGCTGTCAATAAAGCTTTTCTTTACAACTGCGCCTGCCTGATCATGTCAGAGTGCCATTCAAGCAATTCGTTTTCGGCTTTTGCGTTGTTACCCCTAAAATCACACATAACGCGGAAAACCGGCTCTGTGCCGCTCCCTCGCATCCAGATGAATGCAACAGGTTCGTTTTTGTCGTCCTTGAAAATGATTTTAAGTCCGCCTTTACCGCTTATACTGAAGTCTGTAACATTCCTCGTTTCCTTTGTGCCGTTGTTGCAGACTGCCTCGTAAGTTAGAATGCCGTACTTTTCTTTTAATACACTTTTATTTGCTTTCCATTCCTTTTCAAAAACACGCTGATAAGCGGCTTTGAGCTTTGAGTGGTCATTCATGGTAACTTTTGTAACGGCGCGCTTTTCGGAAACACCTGTTGTTGTAAATACAGGCAGCGTTAAAATCACGTCCAAAAGCGTAAAATCGTCTTTGTATGCGCTTTCTTGTCCTGAAAGCGTACACCAGATATGAAAGAGTCCTTTTTTGCCGTTGTTATCCTTTACTGTAAGCAGTTTTATGAGCGCAAACAGCGTGTTCAACGGATCGCGTACCGCGGCGGGATGCGTAATATTGCCGCCATTTGAACCTTCGCCCAATATGCGTACTGTGTAACCCTGCTGACGCTTTTCGCGAGCAAGGTTTACAACGTTTGCTTCACCTACTTCCGCACGGAACAGGTCAATGCCAAATGAAGCACAGATTTTGTCAATGCGCATTGAGGTTGGATCATTTACCACCACCGCTGTTTTTGTATTTTTATTGATTTTACCCTGCCAGTACAAAAAAGCTGTTTCTGCAAGGACAGAAAGCGCAAATACTTCCTGTGCCTTAAGAACATCGCTTTTTTTTGTTTTTTCGTTCCAGTAGACAATGTTTCCGCGGTCGCCGTCGCAGTCGGGCATGTATCCGAGGATTACTTCACCGTGCCCCTGAAAATGAAGATGTTCCATTTCTGCCGCGACATGCACAAGATTCTCCGCTTCGGGAATGATTTCGTGAACAATTTTATCGTCGTTTATTGAATAAAAGCTAATTCCGTTTTTATTAAAAAACTGTCTGTCAATGCACTTTGCTCTGGAGCTGCCGTTAAAGTCGCAGACAACACCGAACGGATTTTTTGCTGTGTAGGAGCGAAGCGCCGTAAAAAACTCATCATCAGTAGTGCTTTTATCATCACCGGTTATCGTTTTAAGGATGAATTGTTCATAAGCGGCAAGAGATTTGCATTTTACGTTTTCTGTTTCAATGTTTTTTGTAGAAATTGTATTGCAGTTAAAAGACTCTTTAACAAGCCGCAAAAGTTTTTCCTCATCCTCAAGCAGGGCGAGAAAATCCTTTACAAGCGCAGCGTTTTCTGTGCCGTTAAGTACGCCACCGTCGTTTGTTCCGAATTTTATTCCGTTATGACCTATAGGGTTGTGGCTTGCGGAAATGTAGATGAATCCGTCCAGCTGCCTTGCATAAGCCATTATTTCAGGAGCGGATGCAATACCGCAATATTGAACCGCTGCATCTGTTGTTGCAAGATAGTGAATCATAGCGTCTGCAATAGTAGTACCGGTAGGACGAGTGTCAATTCCGAGCGCTATTGCAGCGTTGGTTTTACCGGTTTTGTTTTTTATGTAATCATAAAAAACTTTTGCCGCCGCAATAGAAATGGCTTTATCATCCTCACTGATACGGGAATCCGGGTCCTGTTCGTTGCCTGATAACGCAAAAACTTTACGCCAGCCTGATGCGGACAGTATCATGTTATGTTCCATGTGGTTTATCCTGTGAATAATAGTTATTTTTTATATGTATTATACTTCACATTATACTTAAAAATCATTATATTTACAACGTGAATGAGATAATGACTTTACCCGAAAAAGGTTCAACTGTTGTTGTCGGCTTGTCAGGCGGCGTGGATTCTTCGATGACTGCAATACTGTTACGGGAACACGGCTGCAATGTTATTTGCGCAACAATGTCTACTTGGAACGGTGATCTTGATCTAAAGCCTAATCATGAAAATATACGAAGTTCCTGCTACGGTCCAGACGAAGCAGTTGATATTGAAGTATGCACAAAATTCTGCGCCGAGAACGATTTTGAATACCATGTAATAGATGTTAAAAAACAATACAGGGAAAATGTACTGGATTATTATAAAAAGGAATATCTTGCCGGAAAAACGCCTAATCCCTGCATATTCTGTAATCCTTCAATAAAATTCGGTGCTTTTCTCGATGGTATAAGAAAAGAGGGAATAAACTTTGACTATTTTTGTACAGGTCATTATGCAAAGCTTGTAAGACCTTCTGAAAATCTTGTACCCGGCTGGGACATCTCAAAAACGACAGAAAACGGAGAAAAACAATTTCCTCTTCTCATTCAGAACGCATCTGATTCTACTAAAGACCAGACATATTTTCTTTACAGGATCCCTTCTGAAACGCTGGAAAGAGTACGATTTCCGCTCGGCTCATATACAAAAAAACAGGTTTTTGCAATGGCTGCGGAACGACATCTTGCTGCGGCGGAACGTGCGGAAAGTCAGGATTTTATTCCCCCTGAATATGCGGAACAGGTTTTTGCAGATACACCTTCGATTCCCGGTGATATTGTTGATTTGAATGGACATGTATTGGGTAGACACAAAGGAATCCGCTATTATACCGTAGGACAGAGAAGGGGACTTGGTGTAAGCAGTCCGGCACCGCTTTATGTTCAGGCAATAGACGCCAAAAACAACAGAATTGTTCTCGGTGACAACGATTCACTTCTTTCTGCTGGATTAACGGCGGACAACTGGGTATGGCCCAATGGCGCTGCTCCTGTCGAACCGTTTACTGCCGATGTAAAAATACGCCTTGCTACACCTGCTGTTAAGGCAGAGGTTATACCTGATAAAAAAATAGGTTCATATACAGTAAAATTTGCTGCGCCATGCCGGGCCGTTGCACCCGGTCAGTCAGTAGTTTTATATATAAACAAAACGATAGCAGGAGGCGGAATAATTACCGGAAGTATTAGTTATGAGCAATAACAAAAAACGTATTTATTTGGATTATAATGCTACAGCACCATTATCTGCTGAAGTTAAAGCTTTTTATATTGACGAACTGGAATTTTATGCAAACGGTTCAAGTCTGCATGAGGACGGCAGACTTGTTTCAAAAAAGATAGAAAAGGCAAGGAAACAGATAGCAGACCTTGTGAATGCAAATCCTGATGAGATTATTTTTACATCGGGCGGTTCGGAATCAAACAACACAGTCTTTTATACGATGCTTTCCTACGGTAAGAAAAATAATAACAAGCTTGTCGTAACGACACAAATAGAGCATCCCTGTGTTCTTGAGTCGGGAAAACGCCTTGAGGATGCCGGTTTTGAGGTTGTGTATCTCCCGGTTGATTCAGACGGACTTGTAAAGCTTGATGAATATAAGAAAGTTTTGGCAAGAAAACCGCTTTTTGTTTCAATCATGACAGCGAATAACGAAATCGGAACAATTCAGGACATAAAAACACTGTGTGCGATGGCTCATGAGAGCGGCGCTTTGTTCCACACCGACGCTGTTCAGGCAGCCGGAAAAATCCCCGTAGATTTTAAGGACTGGAATGTGGATTATGCAACACTTTCCGGTCATAAAATATATGCACCTAAAGGAATAGGTGCACTTTACGTAAAAAAATCAAATCCGATTGAAACTTTTGTCCGCGGTGGTCATCAGGAACACGGTCTTCGTGCCGGTACCTATAACGGACCTTCGATTGCCGCATATGGATATGCTGCTGAACTTGCAAAAAAAGAACTTGCACAGTATGAAACACACACCAGAGCATTGCGGAACCACCTTAGGGACGGTCTTTTGGAACGGATACCGAATATCAAGGTAAACGGACATCCTGAAAAGGTACTTCCTAATACTCTCGACGTATCATTCCCCGGCGCAGAAGGCGAAGCCATTCTGCTTCATCTTGATTTGCTTGGTGTTGCAGTTTCAACCGGTTCAGCCTGTGCTTCGGGAAGTCTTGAACCTTCTCACGTACTGCTTGCAACAGGTCTGGGCCCCGAGCTTGCTCACGGTTCAATCAGATTCAGTATGGGTAAGTACACAACAAAGGAAGAAATAGATTACATTCTGGAAGTTTTCCCGCCTGTAATTCAAAAACTTAGAAAAATGTCAACAATTTACGAGGAGTAGTATTATGGAACAATGGTTATATAGTGATGTTGTAAAAGAACATTTTATGAATCCCAAGAACGTTCTTATGGATGATGAAAGTTCCTGGGAATGTGACGCAAGAGGAATTGTCGGAAACATAAAATGCGGTGATCAGATGCTGATACTGCTCCGGATAAAAGACGACATAATTACCGATGTACGCTGGAAGACATACGGTTGTGCAAGTGCAATAGCTTCTACTTCAATTCTTTCTGAAGCAATAAAGGGTATGAACATTGCCGAAGCCTACAAACTCAAGCCTCAGGACATTGTTGCAAAATTGGGCGGACTGCCTGACAACAAGATTCACTGTTCAGTACTTGGAGACAAAGCTTTGCGTGCCGCAATCGACGATTACTGCAACAAAAACGGCAGACCTACATTTGCTGGTTCCGAAGTTGTGGAAGTAATCTGTACCTGTCTTAACATTACCGACAAAGACATAGAAGAAGCCTACAAAGCCGGTGCGCGTAACTGGGAAGACCTTCAGGCAAAAACCAAAATCGGAACAGTTTGCGGCGGTTGCAAGCAGAAAGCTCTGGAAAAACTACACGAGTTTGAGCATCTCTACGGCTGAGAAATTCACTGCTTAATTTCGGCAAATGATACAATCAAACAATTGTCCTCGGTAAATAAGCTGATTACTTATCCTTGAATAAGTAAATAGCTTTTCCCGTAACATTTTTTGCTGTATCTGTACTATAATATCCGTTCTCTACATAACCGCCGGTATTTGTAGTTGTGATGTCACCCAAAATTATACCGTTTGCTCCGAGTTTTGCAGCCTGATTTTTCAGCTCTTCTATTGCATAATCCAGTTTTTTTTGGTCGGTCCAGCCTGATTCACTGCTTGCATTGACAATTCCGATGATTTCATATTTTTCGGCAGGTGCTTCAGCATATATAACAACTTCGCCAGGATCCGTGGCGGGACGCTTGGTGCCTGTTACTACAGCAGATCCTGATGCGCAGGAATAAAGACAAAGCACAAATAAAACTACGAATAAAATTGAAAATAATTTCTTCATAAAAATTGCTCCTTGTTACTATGTGATTATAACATATTTATGAAAGACTGAATAGTTTTATTAAAAGGATGTTTTTAAGGCTTTTTTCGGACATTTTGACGGCTGTTCAAAAGCAGAACAACTGTGAGCGACAGAATGTTTGAAAGCACAATTCTTGCTATCTGAAGCTCATCCGTGCCGGTTCCGGTGATTACGTGGAGAGTGTTCCCGATAAAGTTGTTGAAAAAATGCTCAAAAACGCCGACCCACAGAACGCCTGTCATACAAACACAGGTTCCCCATTCCAGTGCAAGAATTCCTGCGAGGACAATGTAGCCGATTGTCATAACAATAGCTGTCGGAATGTTCATTGTTCCATTTTTTAGTTCCAGCGCAACTGATACAAAGTGCCATGATCCAAACAGCAGTGCCTGTATAAAATTAGCTTTGGTAAAACCGAACGGTTCTTTTGCAAGTTGCAGAAAAAGCCCTCTGAAAAGACCTTCTTCAGCTACAACGTTTATAATGTTTCCCGCAATGCAGATTAGTAGTGCCGAAAGCGAAAGCTCAACCGCATTTGTCGCACCGCTCAGTGCAAAGTTTGTTACATAAAAACCAAGCCGCACTGTCTTGCCCTGCGCAAACAGGATTAGTATTTCCACAAGATATGAAATCGCAAATGTGCTGATACCCAGAGCAAAACCGTAAAACATATTTTTCCATATTCTGCTCAGGTCAAAGCCGATTTTTTTAAAGCTTAGTTTCCATATTACAAGTACCACGGCAAGCACAATAATTGAAAAAATCTTGCAGATAACGTTATCGGCTATAAAAGTCCGGTCCGTCTGGATAAAGAAAAATTCAATATATTTTACAATTGAACATATAACGTAAACGGCTGCGATTGTGATGATTACTCTTGTTTTGGAGTATACGGGCTGTACATTGTTTTCTTTCATAATTTACAATTATAAAGTATTTTGCTTGGTGATAATAGTGATATTTGTTATATTAGATAGCAAATAAAAAAATAGTAAAGAAGAAAACTATTTGCGAAGAGTAGAGTTGAATAAAAAAATGAAAGTAATAATACTGAACGGGCCGATGGGAGTTGGGAAAACTGCTGTAGGAAAATACATCGCCGAACATACTCCTGGAACAGCCTTTATTGATGGCGACTGGTGTTTCGATATTCATCCGTTTATTGGAAATCGCGAAACAAAAGCAATGGCAGTAGACAACATTCTTCATATGATTGGAAACTACAAAAAATGTTCCGAGTGTAAGATGATTGTACTTGTCTGGTTGATAGATAACGCATGGGTATATGATGCAATTATTGAAGGTATTAAAAAACTGAATCTGGAAATAGAATCTGTTACTCTTACATGTAATATCGTTACCTTAAACAACCGTTGGAAGAATGATAAAGAATGCCCATGGCGCACAGAAGAGTGGTTAAAAGTCAGTACTGATTCTCTCTCCTATTTTTCCGCATTAGACAATGTTCTCGATACAACTAATCTTACAATAGAAGCTGTTTCAGAAAGAATTATGAAGGGAAAATAAAAATGAAATTTAATTCATTAATACCGGAACTAAGTGTTACGGATATAACCAAATCAAAAGATTTTTATTTATCGCTTGGTTTTGAAATAAAGTATGAAAGACCTGAAAATAAATTTATTTTTCTACAGCTTGAGGAAAATCAAATAATGATTGAACAGATTAACGGGCACTGGGCTGTTGGCGAAATGAATTATCCTTTTGGAAATGGAATCAATCTGAGTATGCGTGTGTCAGACGTAATTGAAAAATACAAGGAATTAAAATCTAAAGGCATAAAAATGTTTAGGGATCTGGAAGTTCACACATACAAATGTGATGATATAGAATACTCTGACAGTGAGTTTCTGCTTCAGGATCCCGACGGTTATTTATTACGATTTAACGATTAGCGTTCAGTAGAACTAAACAAGCAAAATAGATAACATAATAAATGAAGAGAATTATTTTTTTACGGACTTTTAGCCGAAGGTATGTCCCAACATCGTCGTATATGAACTGACTTTTGTCACGTTCACGTATGATTCAATTTCCTTTACAGCACCTTTTGGCAGCCAGGGATTAAAGTGATTAAAAACGACTTCAACTTTCTTTTGTTTCAGTACATCTTGGTTTTTAATAATAAAATCCCGTATTGGAGCACACATTCTGAATACCCAGATTGGTGTTACTAAAATTATTTTGTCAAAGTCTGTGAGTTCAAAACCAAGTGGCAAAGTTTCCATTCGCCACTTGTGCATTCCAAAACGTCCGCACCACCAAAAGCCCCAAGTGCCTTCAGTTCTTTCCGTTGTCTTAAGTTCAGCAATTTGTGCGGCTTCTGAATTTGCTTTTGTGTAAGCGATAC
>JAEEQG010000121.1 GCA_016285185.1 Spirochaetota bacterium | reverse complement strand
CTTGCGGTTGTTTGCGCGGCTTTATGGGCAAGCCTTGCCGGTTTGCTGAAAGCGTTCTGTAACGTGAACGAAGTTATTGCCGGAATCATGCTCAACTGGATAAGTCTTTACCTTGTAAACGTACTCATGCAGAACGAAACCGTCATGAATGTCGGAAAATCCGAGACTTTCTCAATTGCACAGACTTCGCCGGGTTCACTCCTGCCGACTCTCGGACTTGGAAAGCTTTTTCATGACAACGAATATGTTTCGATTGCGATTCCACTTACAATTATTGTTGCGATTCTTATCAATATTATTCTTAAAAAAACTGTACTTGGTTATGAACTGCGCGCGACGGGCTTGAACAAACATGCCGCAAAATATGCTGGTATGCGGGACAAAAAAAACCTGATTCTTACAATGGCTGTTTCCGGTGCAATTGCGGGACTTGCGGCTGCACTTTTTTACCTTACTGATGTTCAGCCGTGGAAAACCAGCTCTACAGTGCCGGGCATGGGCTTTAACGGAATTGCGGTTGCATTCCTCGGTGAGCTCAATCCAATCGGTGTAATCTTTTCGGGCTACTTTATCCAGCACATTACTCAGGGCGGAAGTTTTATCGATACCAAATACTTTAACCCGCAGATAGCGGATTTAATTTCTTCCATTATCATCTATTCGTGCGCGTTTATGTTCCTGTTCAAAACACAGATTTCAAAGCTGATTGACGGCAGAAAGAAAAAAAGTGTTCCGGATGCAAACACAGCTCCGGAGGCAAAGAGAGGTTAATTATGTTGTTGATTCAGTATACTTTGATTTATGCTTCGGTTTTGATTTTTGTCGCGTTCGGTGGTATGTTCAGCGAACGGAGCGGTGTTATAAACCTTGGTCTTGAAGGAATTATGGTAATGGGTGCGCTTGGCGGCGCTTTTATGCTTTACTCCCTGCCGGTTGGTACTCCTGCGGTTCTGATAATCATACTGACAATTCTTGCAAGCGTGATTTTCGGAATGCTGTATTCGTTGTTCCTTGCAGTGGCGGCAATTAACTTTAAGGCAGACCAGACTCTTGTAGGTACTGCTATGAATATGCTGGCAACAGCCGCAGCGGTTGTTATTGTAAAAGCCTTTAATAATGCAAGATCGGGCGGAACAAATCCTTCGGCAATTCTTGATTATATTGCAAACCGTAAGGTTTTCCTGATTGGTGATTTTAATATCTATATGATTCTTACAGTAATTCTTATTGTGATTGCTTATGTAGTTCTGAACAAAACACGTTTCGGGCTGCGGCTGATGGCTTGTGGTGAGCATCCGCAGGCGGCGGACAGTGTGGGAATCAATGTTTACAAAATGCGCTATGCTGGTGTTCTGATTTCCGGTCTTTGCGGCGGTATTGGCGGAATCATTTATATTTCCGCAGCGAACAGTCAGTGGGATTTTATGTACGGTGTCGCAGGCGCAGGCTTTCTTGCTCTTGCGGTTATGATTTTTGGTCAGTGGAATCCGCTGCGTATCGCAGCCAGCGCACTGTTGTTCGGTGCGTTCCGTGCCGTTGCGGATACTTACTCGGCGTTTGATGCTCTGATTCACCTTGTACCGGGCGATGTGTACAAAATGCTGCCATATATCATCTCGCTCGTAGTTCTTGCGTTTACTTCGCAAAAATCCCGTGCTCCAAAGGCGGAGGGAATCCCTTACGACAAGGGCTCGCGATAAGTTGACGTCATTGTGACGAAATAATTCATATTGAAAGAGGTATTGTAAACTTGAATTGCGAACTAGGTTTACAATACCTCTTTTATTTGCTATAGTCTCATCTGTGAAAAATAAATCAACCTTAAAAATTTCATTTATTGCATTGTTTGCCGCGATTATTTGCGTCGGCTGTTTTATCAGGATTCCTCTCGGTGTTATTCCGATTGTGTTGCAGAATGTGCTTTGTGTTTTGAGCGGCGTGCTTCTCGGCGGTTTGCTCGGTGGAGCACCGACAGCTCTGTTCCTGCTTGCCGGATTAATCGGCTTGCCTGTTTATTCCGGCGGTACAGGCGGATTGGCGGTATGGCTCGGACCAACCGGTGGTTTTCTGCCCGGCTATTTGCTTGGAGCTGTTACTGCGGGGTTGATAGCAGGAAAGCCGTCCGTTGAACAAAGAAAATGCTCTGTTATGCTTGTTGTCCGTGTCTCACTTGCGATTCTGGCCGGAATGGTAATTTTGTATATACCTGGTGTAATCAGGTTTGCGTATTGGGCGACTGCCGCCGGAAAAGTTCCGGTGGATAAAACTGCGCTTGCCTATACTATGGGTGCGTGTGTAATCCCGTATATTCCGGGTGATATTCTTAAGATAGTCATCGCAATTCCGGTTGCTCTCAAGGTTCGTCCTGTACTTGCCCAGTATTTGTATGAAGACACAGATAAAAATAACTGATTTGTCAAAAACCTTCCGTACTACTGCAGGAAAAACAAAAGCTCTGGACAGTATTAGTCTTGAGATTTTTGAAGGAGAATGTGTTGTTGTGGGCGGTGAAAACGGTTCCGGCAAGAGCGTGCTTATGTCGATTATTGCAGGTTTGGAAGAAGCGGACAGCAGCAAGGATAGTTCAACTCCCGTAGAAATTGCAGGAAAGGTTGGGCTGGTGTTTCAGGAAGCGGAAACGCAGATTCTCGGTGAAACTCCCGCGGAAGACATTGCCTTTGGTCCTAAAAATCTTGGCTGGAAAAAACAGGCTGTGCAGTCTGCCGTTACAGATGCTCTGGCAAAAACCGGTCTTACGAAAAAGGCGGATTTTCCTGCCCGCTTCCTTTCCGGCGGAGAAAAACGCCGTCTCGCTGTTGCCTGTATGCTTGCGATGAATCTTCCTGCAATCATCTTGGATGAGCCTTATGCAAATCTCGACTTTGGCGGCGTTAAGCAGGTAAACACGCTTATCCGGCAGCTCAAGGCGGAAGGAAAAACAGTTGTAATTCTGACGCACGAAATTGAAAAATGCCTCGGTTTGGCAGACAGATTTGTTGTGCTGTTCCGCGGAAAGAAAGTGTTTGACGGAACACCCTCGGATGGACTGTACCAAAATTTGGAAGAATGGAATATCAGAAATCCGCTTGTGGCATATACAAAGGTTGAGGACCTGGTATGGGAATGAGTGATACTGCGTTTTCGTACAAACAGGGAAACTCTCTCATGCACCGCTGTCCGGCTTGGTTTAAGATTTTGCTGATTCCCGTCTTGAGTATCATGGTCTTCAAGCTGCCGCCGGTTTTTGCGCTCGTTTTTTTTGTGATTCAGGCAATAATTGCTTTTGCGTTGCGGTTCACAGTCTGCGAGCAGCTGAGGGATTTGCGTGCGGTTTTGTATTATGCGCTTCTTTTGCTTTTTGCAAAAATGATTGGGAATGTGGCTGTGATGGTGACTAACGGAACCGCTTTTGGCTTTTCGGAACTCCCCGAACTTGCAATTGACTTTTTAACCGGTGAAAAGGAAACCTTTATTCTTCTTTTAAAACTCCTCTGTATAATGCAGAGTGCTTCAATCATTTTTAAAACTTCCACATCCCTGCAAATACGGGAAGGATTGGAACAGATGGAAACTGCCGTGTGCCGCTTTTTCCACCTGAAAAAACGGACAGAAATTGCGCAGACTGTTTCACTTTTTATCTGCTTTATACCGCAAGTCTCAAAAAACTGGCAGCAGGCAGAACGTGCCTGGAAAGCCCGCGGCGGCAAAAAATCGCTTAGAATGCTGGTTGTGCTTCTGCCTGTCTTTTTGTCGGTAGGAATGAAGCAGGCATATAATTCTGCACGAGCTCTTGCCGTGAGACAATAAAAACAATTGCAAGATTGGTATAT
>JAEEQG010000120.1 GCA_016285185.1 Spirochaetota bacterium | reverse complement strand
TCATATAAAAGCGATGTATCGTCATATTTAAGCAAACCGGTATCTGAGGCTGTTCCTTGGAGCGGAAGATTCTCAAAATCAATTTTTTTATGAACTTGTTTACAGTATTTGACGGCATCCGTCGCAAGCCTTGAAGAACTGTTGTCTGTTGCTCCGTAAAACTGTCTGCCTGCTATATAATGCGCAAAAAAGTCGTCCCAAGTTGCGTATTCGTTTATAAGAGATTCTACAATCGGTGCCGCACGCTGAAGGGCTTCTTCTTCGGTAATATAACCGGCACTTATACTCCAGCGCAAAAGATTGATACAACGGGCTTTGTCCCATGCGCTTATAGCAAGAGGACCAAGTCTGTCCTTTATTGAATAGACGTAAAACAGACGAGTACCTTCTGAACCAGTAAGACATTCTTTTGAAATGATCTCAATGGGTTTAAGGTTTTCATTTTTATCGATAAGTCCTGAAAGAAACAAAAAAGTGCCGTTATGTCCGTGGGCAAGTAAATCATCTATTTGTGAAATCAATTGTTCATAATTGGTTATATCCCATGAATTTTTTAATATGAAGCGGCATTGCTTGCCTACATCTTTACCGTAATTGAATGAAGTAACATTAAGTTCATTCATCTGCGCCATAATTGAAGAAAAAGCACATGCATACCGTTCGGTATGTTCTTTGTCAAATTCAACGCTTTCGTTGCAAAAAACAGAGAAGGTTATAAAAACAATAAGACATAATGAAAGTATTTTTTTGTTCATAAAAAAAGTCTACAACAAGAATTTTGTTTTATCAACAGATTATTGGCTTTGTTTTATATCAAGCAGAATCATCTGCGGGGTTTCTACACCGTTGAATGTATTCCTGTTGATGTTGAACACTATATCCACATAAGAGCCGATGTCAAAATCTCTTTTAAAGCGTTCAGCACCGCTCCATAACAGGGCGGGCCATTTTGTGCTGCCGCATGAGAGAGTAAGTTTGAGGTGCGACGCGTCTTTGCCGATTAAGTCGGCGGCAAAGATTTTAAGCTTTTTTGCGAGGAACACCAGCTGCGGGTTACATTCGCCGTAGGGCTCAAAGGTATCAACGAGCTTAAGCAAATCCGGTGTAATATAGTTAGGTGGAAGTTCCGCATCAATGCAGAGAGTTTTTTCTTCGCCCTGCGGAAACTCCATAATTTGAGCAGCTGTTACAAGACGGTGTTCAAATTCCGCAAAATTGTTCTTGTAAAGCGTAAAACCCGCCGCAAAGTTGTGTCCGCCGTGAGCCACAAACAAATCGCTGCACTGTTCCAAAAGCTCTGTAACGTCATAACCGCGTACGGAGCGGATTGAGCCTACAAGCGTGTTGTCTTCCGGCTCAGCGATTACGATTGCAGGTACGTTGTAACACTGCGAAAGCTTGTTGGCGAGAATTCCTGTAACTCCGCGGTGAATCTGACTGTCAGCGGCAATAACGAGATTGTTATTGTATTTGGGCAGACTTTGATGAGCAGCATCATCCACCAGCGGCCATAAATCGTCGCCGAGCTGTTTTCTTGTTTTGTTAAGAACCAGAATTTCATCAGCAAGTTTGTTACGCTCCGTTTCGTCAGGTTCCAAAAAGAGCTTGATGGCAATTTCGGGCTGTCCGAGCCTGCCCGTGGAGTTTAAAAGCGGAATAATATCAAAGGCAAGTTCTTTACTGGCTGTTCTTTTTCCGAGCAACTTCTGTTTTGAAAAAAGCTCAAACAGTCCTTCGCGCAGTTTGCCGGTGTTCATTGACTTTAGACCGAGCTTTACGATAATTCTGTTTTCGTTTTTAAGCGGCATAAGGTCGGCGATGGTAGCAATTGCAGTTAGTTGCAGGTCTTTTTCATTGTTAGTATAAAGGTTGTTTGTTCTTTTTTGGATGAACGTAACAAAAAGATTAAAGAATGTATCAAGTTCAGAAGATTCTTTGTCGGTATAGCGGGCAAGCTTGCTTTTTGGCGCGAGCCTCATAAGGCTCATGTTCTCAATGCCTGAAAATGCGGAGGCAATCTCAGGGCGTATATCGGCAACATTAAAATCAATGCCGTCACCGAATATTTTAGTAAGCATCTTAAGCTGCAGAGGCGCATCCCAGACGAAAATCTGCTGTCCGCTCAAAAAATCTACCAGGCGTGTATCGTTTATTGAGATTAGATTAGGAATGAGGGTTTCACTGATTCTTGCGGTTTCGCAGCAGTTTACTGTTTTAACGCATTCAATTATGTATGAATCATTAGCAGGACGCACGTTCATAAGGCAGATTTGCTGCTTGTAAAGGTCGCTTTTTGCAAACTGAAGGGCACTGATCAGTTTGTAGGTAACACCGCAGCCTGCAAGATCCTTGAACGGATAGCCGCAGTTTTCTACTTTAGGGTTTATGATTATTGCCTGTTCGGGAATTTGTTCCTGCGGATTATGATGGTCAACAACTATAACATCTATGCCGAGCTCTTTTGCTCTTTCAATTTCGGCATTGTTGGTAATTCCGCAGTCAACTGTGATGATGAGCGAGCCGTAGTTTTGCGCAAATTCTTCAACCGCCTGCATGGAAAGCCCGTAGGAATCATTGCCGGAAGGAATGCGCCATGAAACGTCTATTCCCATGTCCTTAAGGCATTGGTAAAGAATTGTTGTACTTGTTATGCCGTCTGCGTCGCGGTCGCCGAATATGAGGACTTTTTCGCCTTCGTCAACAGCACTGTAAATGCGGTCAACGGCGTCTTCCATCTGGTCAAACAGGAAGGGGCTGTGGAGGTATCGGGAATCTTCTTCCAAATAAAAAAGAATGTCGCTGCTTTCGGTAATTCCGCGACGGGCTAGAATCGACGCGGTAAGCGGATCGCAGTCAAACCTGTCGTGCAGTTCTTTTACAACTTCGCGTGCAATTTCTTTCTTTTCCCAAACCATGCGGGTATCGTATCACATTATTGATTAAGTTTCTACCTGTTTATTTTATTGTCAAAAGCGGTTATATTTAAATAAAGAAACAAAATAATAAGGAGAGACTTGTTATGATTCAGATTTTTACGCATACGAATTCTTTTAATAAGGATAAAGGAAAAACCAGATACTGCTTTAGGAGCGTACCCGACCAGACACTTGATACAGAAGATCTTATCAAGGAAATTGTTGATTATAATTCAACCTTAACCGAAGCAGATGTACGCGCGATGCTCACTGTTTTGAATGATAAAGTAACTCAGTTTGTAAAAATGGGCTACAAGGTTGAACTTCCGTTCGGTTATATATGCAACAAGGCTAAAGGTACGGCCGAACATGTGAATGACAAATTTATTCCCGGAAACGGCAACCATTGTTTTGTTCCTGAATTTCATTTTAAAAAGGAATCTGTACAGGCAATGACAAAAGACGCTGCGTTCAAAAATGCCGGATGCGGTTACGCCATTCGTCCTGTAATTACGGAACTTTATTCCATAAAGAGTGATGCAACACCAATCGCAGCACATTCTTTTGCCGCAGGAACAATGCTCAGGGTCAGGGGAAGAAATCTTTTGCTTAAACCGGACGACACCCGTCAGGGTATTTTCCTTGTGGACAGTGAACACCATCAAATACGCATAGAATCATATCACCGGATAGGAACAAGAATTGTTGAAGGTGTTATTCCCGCAGTGAGCGCAGGAAACTACGAGATAAAAGTAGTAACAAAGCCCGGCATTGAACGGTATGAACAATACTTGTTTTCAAAGACAGTGGAAATAACCGCCTGAGAAAAAGACTTATACAGTCTTTGAATAAAATCCTGAAAGTAATAATTTATAGTTAAAACAGTCTGATAATTGTTTTAAAATAGTCTATTACAAAATTTAAAATAGACTAAAAAAATATATAAAATAGTCTACTTTAAAAGTTAAAATAGTCTATTAGAAAAGTTAAATTAGACTATAAATAAAATTAAAATAGACTATTTTAAAAGTGAAATCAGACTATTACAAAAATTAAAATAGATTAATTTAATTATCCTGAAAGTAAGAAAAAGCTTTTTACAGTTGCTTAATTCAATTTATCCAAAGGACTGATTAATCCGTTACCCGAACGGTTAAGAAAGAAAACACTATGAAAATCCATAATCTTGTTGTAGAATATAGAAATGCCGAATACCGGCAGGGTGATAACAGGAAAACTTGAAAAAAATATGAATATGAAACTTAAAAAAGTATTGTTAGTGTTTTTATTCTCTATCGTTGTAAATTCCTTATTTGGAACAGAAATCCAATATAAAAAAGGAACATCTAAAAATACCTTATTTAATGAGTTTAAGAATCTTCAATATAAAAAAGATGATAAATATTACGTTTTACTTGATAGTAATAATTTAGAACAGATAGTTTTTTGGATAGATAACGATGTTGGATTATATTATGTTAAAGAAATCAGCAAATATTATACTGACGAAGAAATTTATTCAGAATTTCAAAAGAAAAAAAATGATCTTCAGAAAACATACGGAATCCCAAACAAAGAAGAACAAAAATCAATTTTTTGGAAAATTAAAAATAATGATATAGAATATATATGGATCTTTATTCAAGATTATGATGGTAAAAAATTTAAAATAATGATGGAAGTTCAATTCAGTAATAAAGAAGCGGACTTCTAATATTTTTGTCATAACAAAGGTTCGTAGCAGACAGCGGGTCGACCCCGCTACGGTATAACCAGTTGTTATGTGGACGCCCGCACAGGGGCGCTTTTGTGGAGAAATAAATGAAAAGATTCTTTTTGATTATGATTCTGCTTCTTGTAAGCGGAATAACTTCTGTTTTTGCAGGTTCTATACACAAGGTAACTCTTGGTGAAGAAGATGAATCTGTTATTTTCTTTAATGACAGCGAGATTTATTTTATGCTGCCTTATGAAAAGAAAATGATGAAGCTCGATAGAAAGCTTCTTGCCTATGACAAAGACGGATTCTTGAAGCTGACTTTTAACGGACGCCAGGCTCTTATTATTGACGGTCAAAATATGAAGCAGCTTTTTGCTAACTTTCGTACAGACGGAAAAAATAAATATGACCGTTATGCCAATTCAGAAGACTCCACAGGTGAATATTCACCTTTTCACAGCTATAATGTAAAGTCCATTTCTGCCTCTTCCAGCTTAAAAGAAAAACAGTACGGACAAGATATTGTTTATGCGCCAATCAATCTTTTCAGAGCTTTTGAAGTTGGCTGCAAATGTCACCCTTACTGGTGGAACAATGCTCATATTCCGTGGGTTGAAGGAGCAAAAGGAAACGGCATAAACGAAACAATTTCCATTGAATTTAATAATCCAGTTTACGGCTTTTCAATTCTCAACGGATATGCAGATGTTCAGAACATGAAGCTTTTTAAGGAAAACAGCCGCGTAAAAAAGTTGAAAGTAGAAGATCTTACAAACAAATTAGAATACACTATGAATTTTGAAGACAAGGTTTACTTCAATTACCTTGAGCTTTCAAAACCTTCTAATTCAATAAAGCTTACAATTCTTGAAGTTTACGAAGGAACAAAATATCAGGATACCTGTATCTCTGCTTTGATTGAAAATACTAGAGCTCCTTCAAAAGAGAACTGGGAAACAAAATATTTTGAAGACTACAAAGCCCGCTGTTCCTATTCAGATGATACCACTCTTTTTAATAAATATTTTGAATATGTTTCCCAGCCTTCAGGCAATTCTTCAATTTATGAGAAAACAGAAACCGTAAAAAAGGCGGTAAATCTTTTCAATAGAGATTACTACTGGTTAGATGCTTATAATGCTACCATAGGAGCATCAGAAAAATCAGACAGCCGTTATGTAACGCTTACTTTTACACTTAATAGAGAAAAATATGATTCCCAGAATGCTGATATGTATATCGACCAATACGGTTATAAGCACTTGAAGCTTTTTGATAAGAACATGAAGCTTGAACATCATTTTACTATTATTGATACATATACTGCCAAAGTAAATGACAGTGAAAACGAGTGGCTTTCTGAACCGAATACATTCCGCTATGCTTTTTTTGAGCATAAAACTGAATTGCTTAAAGATGATAAAGAAGCAGTTGCAAAATATTTTTCTGACTCTTCCTTTCTTTTCAACAATGGCAATAACATTGAAGCGTACAAAGCTTCGTCTTATCTGAAAGAAGGAAAGACCTCTTATGATGCCGAAAACACTGCTAAAATCTATAATATGATGACAAAAAGAGAGATAGCCTCGTGGAGTTCTCAGATACGCCCATGGGTTGAAGGCAAGAAAGGTGATGGAATTGGCGAAAGCTTTGAATTTGATACTACTTTTCCGAAAGGAGGTTTACCATTAGATATCCGCATTCTTAACGGATACGTTGATCCTTTAAAGCCACATCTTTTCAAAGAGAACAACCGCATCAAAAAAGCACTTCTTGAAACAGATACTGGCATCAAAAAAGAATTTGAATTCCGTGATGAAGTTGAGTTTACCCAGATTATTCTTCCAAGTGATGTAAAGCATATAAATCTCACAATTCTTGAAGTTTATAAGGGAACAAAATATCAGGATACCTGTATAACTTCTGTGGAAGTTAACAGAAAAGAGAGCGAAAGATAAATTACTGAAAAACGTATTAAAGTAACATAGTTTTTAATAAAAATTACATAACAAAGGTTCGTAGCCGACAGCGGGTCAAGCCCGCTGCGGTACAACCAGTTGTTATGTGGACGCCCGCACTGGGGCGCAGGAATAATATGGAATTTAAAATAAATGCATATCATCGTGACATTCCTAAAGAAGAATTAATTTCTGATTTGAGAAGAGTTGCGAATGAATTAAAAACAGATTATGTTTCTCGTTCAGTTTATGAAAAATATGGAAAATTTTCTGCAACACCCTTTATTTCAAATTTCGGTACATGGATACTAACATTAAAAGAAGCAGGATTGCGAACAGATAGAAACAAAACTGAGTATAAAAAAATATCTGATACCGATTTATTGGATAATGTAAAATATGTTGCTGAATATTTATCAAAAAATGCAATAACAACATCTGAATATAAAGAATATGGACTTTATTCAATTAGTATAATTTTAGATAGATTTGGCTCTTGGGAAAACACACTTAAAAAAGCAAACTTAGAAGAAACTGGTTTTATCAAGAAAATAGACACATATGATTTATTAAAAGAAATTGAACGATTATGGATTTTACTTGGACGACAACCAACAACAACGGATTTAAAAAATGGTAATTCAAAATATTCCTTGAATTCTTTTACTAGAAGATTTGGTGGTTGGAGAAATGCATTAGAAGAATTCGTAAAATATATTAATTCCGAAGAAACAATTCAAGCAAAAGAAGAAAAATCCGTAAAAATAGAAAAAGATACAAATGTTGAAATAAAAAATGTAAAAATAAAAACTCGGCGCACTCCACGTGATATAAATGAAAGATTGAGATTTCAAGTATTAAAACGGGACAATTTTAAATGTGTTTGTTGTGGAAAATCTCCAGCGACAAATTCAAATGTAGAACTGCATGTTGATCATATCATTCCGTGGTCAAAAGGCGGTGAAACTGTAATAGAGAATTTACAAACTTTATGCTCTAAATGTAATTTAGGGAAAAGTAATATAATATAACTCACATAACAAAGCTTCAAAGCCGACAAACCGGTCAAGCCGGTTTGCGGTTTAAGCAATTGTTATAGCGACACCGCTAGTAGCGGTGAAACAGGAAGAAAAAATGAATGAAAATGTAATTAAAGAATGTCTAGATCAATTAAATCTAACCTTATCAAATGGCTTAAAAAATTCTTTGTGGGATATTCTAATTCCAATTTTAACAACCGTATTTTCTGTTGTTGTTGGTGCTTTTTTAGGAACTTGGTTAACAAGTAGATCAGAACGAAAAAAAATAATAATTGAGAATCATAAAAAGTTTTTTGAAGATTTTAATGCTTTTTTTATAAAGGTTCATTCTCTATATCAGGAAATATATAGTAGTTATAATGAGTTAATAATACGCTTAGGTTTTCCAAATTTAATTTATGATTTTTCTAAAACTCACAATCAAAATATTCCCAATTTATTACAAGCCGAATCTGAATATATAAAATATAAAAAAGGTAAACAAAAATTTCCTAATAAAACTCAATATTGGGAATTGATAAATGGTACAATACAAAAATTAAAAGATTATAATTTAATAATAGATCTTGCAAGTTCTATGAATTCAAACGCTCAAGTTTCATCTATGTTTGTTTCAAAAAAAGTTAAAAAAGCCTTTGATTCTTTGATTTTAAAAACTCAAGAAATGTCTAAAAATAATTTTGCAACATTTAATTTACATCAATATCGATTGGAAGTTTTATCTGTTTTGCAATTGATAAAAAATGAAATTGATCCAAATAAAGAACCTCTTTTTTATGAACATCAAAATTCATCATTTCAAAAAGAGGAAAATGTAAAATTAACATTATTTGCCAATTCTTTTACAATAAAAAAAATAAAAGGAGACAAAGTAGTTTTAATCAATTCCAAAGGGGATAAATATATATTTGGAAAGAACGATATAGAGACGCTATAACATGCAGTTCAAATCCGACAAACCAGTCAAGCTGGTTTGCGGTTTAACTGCGTAGTTACACGGACACCCGCACTGGGGTGCTTTTTAGGAAGAAAATGAAGAAAAATGCTGTTATAGGTTTGTTTATTATTTTATTGTTTAGTTGTTCTCAAAAAAAAGCGGAAACTAATAAATCCGAAGAAATAATTACATCAAACTTTGTTGTTGAACAACAAAATGATTTTCCATCAAAAGACAGCCCAAATTCGGATACAGAAAATGTTGTTGTAGAGGAACAAGTTGATATTCCATCAAAAGGACCAATAAATTATGAAGAAATAAAACGTCTAAGTCTATTACACTTTAATGATGAAAATGTTATTGCTCGTAATAAAGTGGAATACTATCCGGAAACAGATGTAATAAAAAACATTGAAAACTTTGATCAAAAAGAAAGCTTCTATGATTATTTCAGAAAACCATTTTCCAACATTGAACTTAATGCTTATCAAAACAATCGAATGAAGTTAAAAGAATTATTAGCTCAGTTTAATATCATTGGTTATGATTTAAGTAGCTTAAACTCAGTAAATATGTATACAACAATAAAAATACCCCGAGATGGAATAAATTTGTATTTAACAAATGTTGGATCTGATACTTATAGAATCTTTGTTATTGAAATTGTTAATGACTCTGACGAATATAAATCATCTTTATCTTTAAATTCTTCACAAGAAGATATTATAGAATTACTAGGTGAACCGAATTTCTATACTGATGATAATTCAAATTTTATTTTCTCTTCGCTTAATGATTTACACCAATTAAATATTTCTTTCGAAAATAATAAGATAGAGAAGCTTCAGTATATTGTTTGGGAAGATATATAATTCATTAATTCTAAGAAGTTGAATAAATAAGAAACTAATAGAAAGCAAGTCAAGCTTGCTTTCTATTAGTTATTTGACTTTAGGGTGAAACTAGGAAGCGGTAGAACGCGACATTCGTCGCTTAAAGTTGTTCACAAAATAAAAAAATTTTGCTTTTGTAAATGAAACAGTATATTCTTTAAGAAAAGTAAGGAAGATAGTATTGTTTAGGAAATAATTTCGTGTAACAAAGGTTAGTAGCCGACAGGCAGTCAAGCTGCCTGCGGTACAACCAGTTGTTATACGCACAGCCCACTGGGCTGGTAGAGGAAGTAGGTACGAGACATTCGTCACTTATTTAAATCAACAGGGATTATGTGAAATAAAAAGTGGAGGTATAAAAATGAAAAAAAAGTCGTTAATTACAGTATTGATGATTCTATTTACCTTGGTTTATACAGAAGTTTTTGCTAATTCAAATATTTCGTTGAATAATGGGAAAGAATACACAGGAAAGGGCTTTGTTTTTACTGATAAATTAAAGATTAGAAATGCACCAAATCTTCAATCAGAAAAAACAGGCACCTTGGAATTCGGAGATGTCATTAC
>JAEEQG010000119.1 GCA_016285185.1 Spirochaetota bacterium | reverse complement strand
GGATTCGTTCCTTGCTATGTAAACAGCCGCCTCACAAAGATGGGTATTCCTGTTTCTTGTGAAGTTGATATTTACGGATGTCTTTCTGAGTTCATCGGTACAGTTGTTTCTGACGATACAGTTACACTGCTTGACATCAATAACACAGTTCCACAGGACATCTATGATGAAGATATTAAGGGCAAACACGGAAAGTATACAATTAAAGATACATTCATGGGCTTCCACTGTGGAAACACAGCATCTTCAAAACTCTCATTCTGCGAAATGAAGTATCAGCTCATCATGGCTCGTGCTCTTCCTGTTGAAGTTACAAACGGAACTTTGGAAGGAGATATCAAACCTGGTGACATCACATTCTTCCGCTTGCAGAGTACAGCAGACAACATTCTCCGTGCATACATTGCACAGGGTGAAGTTCTTCCTGTTGCTACACGCTCATTCGGTGGTATCGGTATCTTTGCTATTCCTGAAATGGGACGCTTCTACCGCCACGTACTTATCGAAAAGAACTTCCCGCACCATGGTGCTGTTGCATTCGGCCACTTTGGAAAGCAGCTCTTCGAAGTATTCAAGTACATCGGCGTAGCAGTTGACGAAATCGGCTACAACCAGCCCGCTGGCGTACGTTATCCTACCGAGAATCCTTGGCGCTAACGGGGAATTATGTCGCTAGTTAGTGACTAAAACCAAAATAAAAGCCGTCCTTCTTGCGAGGGGCGGCTTTTTTATGCTATAATAAAAATGTAAATTATATATTTGCAGTGTTTTGCAAAAGGCGCTGCAAAACCTATCTAGATTTTCAGAACAATCTAGTTAGATTACGCGTATAATCTAGCTAGATTATACCCCCTCTTACGGTAGTAATACGATCCCACTTACTGTCGTAATGCTGTCCCAATTACTACCGTATTACTATCCCGATTATTTTAATAATACAGTCAAATTACTAAGCTGTTCTTGTCATGATTATTAGTGTATTAAATCTTTGAACTTTTTTGAGATATTTCTTTATACGCATTATTAAGTTCAATTTTTATAATGGAATTAATTTTATTTTGTATTGTATCATCATTTGAAGCAGTACCAGGAATATAAAATAATGCTGCAGGCATAATATCAAAAACAGAAATCATTCTAAAAGAGTTGCCAAATCAATCTTTTAAGTTTAAAATAATAGATACTCATTCAATGAGAATTGAAAAACAAGGGGTTACTATGAAGAAAGTTTGTGTTTTTTTTGTCCTTGTTATTGCTTTAATATTAACTTCTTGCGGTGGCGGTGGCGGTGGAGCCGGCGGAACTGCTGCAGGCGGTACAGGCTCAACTTCTTCTTCCTCATCCGGCGGAAGTGCCGTTTCTATACAATTCAACGGTTTGTATGCAAGAGCAAACGGCTCTGTCTGGGATACTATCGATTATCTTGACCTTAAGATTATTGTCGACGGCGCAGAAGCCTTCAGCAAGCACCTGACCGCAAGCGACAATGTTGTCCTTGTTGAACACCTTACACCAGGCTCAACAGCCTATGCGACCGGAAGTCTGAAATACAACGAAATGAACGGCGGTGACACCGCAAGCATCCGATCTGATACAATTACACTGGAACAGGGTTCAAATACTCTTACCCTCAATGTTGTTTATACATATAAATTAATAGGTGATCAGAATAATACTCTTATGGCAGGAACTTATACAGCAGCTTCAGGTATATCTGTTCCAGATAATATAATAATAGCCGGAGAGTATATTCTGACCGGCTGGTATTATGATGATGATAGGACGCAGCTTGCTGATATGAATGGAATTCGTGGCAACGTTGTTTTGTATGCAAAATATGAACAAAACTCTGATTATTTCAGGCTTGAAATACCTGAAGATTGGAACGGCTATCTTTATCTTGGCACCATAGATGATGATGAGTTTAATGGTTCAAATTATCACGCGGCAGGCTGGTTGCCGGTATATGGGGTCGATCATGCTTCTGAACTGCATTATGAAAAAATCAGTGGCGATGCAGAACTTCACGTAGAGTTCTCTGATGAAGATGAAGGGGTTTTCTTATATATTAAAGCTGTAAACATGGGATCTGCCAGATATCGTGTTTCAAAAGGAAGCTATTACGTAGATTTTAACGTAAACGTAGATGCTATGACATACCTTGAAGGTGACATTGATCATGGTAATGTAATTCTCAGTCACTTTTTGGTACCCGCTGGAGCCCCTGCTACAGCAACATTTACTTATTATGTAGGTAATGCAAATTGGCATTTTACTCTATCACCCAATGCTGCACAAGGTGAAGTACAGCAACGCATTAGATATGTGGTTATGGAAAATGCTCATATTGATTCTATCCCTGATCGTCTCTTTTACGGTTGTACCAATCTTACTCAGGTAGACTTCCCTAATGGAACGGAAGCCAATGAGTGGAATGGAGGGCAACCTGTTACAGAGTTTACATCAATAGGTGAGCAAGCTTTTGCAAATAGTGGTATTCAAAGTGTCGATTTAACAAAATGTACACATCTTACATCTATAGGTGAAAATGCTTTTGCAAATTGTTACTCTCTCAATACGCTCTCTTTGCCTGCCAGTCTTACATCTATAGGTCAAGATGCTTTTCTAGCTTGTTCCGGTCTTGCTAATATGACTGTCCGTTTTGAAGGTAATCTGAATGAATGGAGAAATATCGGATCTGGAGGCGCCGGATGGGGCGGACTTGAGAACATAACAAATTTGGTTGTAAATGTAAATCAAGGTGCAAATAGATACGATGTTCTCTATAACGGTGTTAACTGGGTATATTAATTCCAACTATTAAACAGGTTTTTGCTTTGCAAAAGCCTGTTTAAAATAAAAAAGGCGGAAAGCTTATTGCTGTCCGCCTTTTTTTGTGCAAATGATTAGTCTTTCTTTTTGGTCTTGTTCTTTACAAAAAGCGGATCGAGCTTGTCTTCAAGATGGAACTTGAAAATAACCCATTCGCCGACTTTTCTGTATACAATCATTCCCATCAGCATTCCTGCCAAAAAACTTATACCTAAAACTGCGGTAGAGTTTTGTGGACCAAAAACTTTAATCCCGATAGCAATGAACAGTATTATAAAAAAGAAAGAAAATATTATGTTTGCAATAGTTCCGAAAAGAATAAAAAATATGGTATTCTGCTTTTTTGTCATTATTGGTCCCCTTTGTTTTTCTTTGATTTTGATTCGCCAATAACTGCCTTTATATATGTAATCGCAAGAATTATTATGCAAACAAGAACGAATGAATCCGCAATATTGAATGTGGGCCAGCGTTCAAGTCCGAACAGATTGTAGAATTTGACGTCGATAAAGTCTACAACTCCGTTTGGTCTGAAAAAGCGGTCTATAAGGTTTCCGAATCCGCCGCCAACTACACCTGCAACAAGCCATCTCTGCAGTTTTGAAAAATCATCTGATTTTATGCAGAAAAAAATCAATGCAATCAGCAGTACCAAAGGAATAATGCAGAGAACAATCAGGTGTTTTGCGGTTGACATTGAGTCACCCATGCTGAATGCGGCGCCTGTATTGGTAACGTGAATAATCCTCAGAAAGTCTCCGAAAAAAGAAAACTTTATAGTCCTTAAAGGAATGTATTTTTCAACCAGAAATTTTGAGATTTGGTCTGCCAGTATTACAAAAATTGAAAAACTAAACGGCAGTATCCTTTCTTTTAATAATTTTGACACTTTTATTTGCTCCCTCACATACCGGTAGGTACGTCAATAAACACTGTTTCAAGTCCGAGTTCAGCCTGAACCTTTTTTGCAACCAGCGAAACACCGACTGTCTCCGTCTGATAATGGCCGCCAGCTATAACATTTATACCCATCTCTAAAATCGGATGATAAAGTTCATGTTCAATTTCGCCTGTTATGTACAAATCCGCTCCGGCTTCCTTCGCCTGATAAACGTCTTCACCTGCTCCGCCGGAAATAACCGCGCAGGTTTCTATCTGCTTTTTCCCGAAGGGCAGTACGGCAACGGGCTTTTCGCCGTTAGGAAACATGGCTTTTGCCGCCTGGTCAATCGAAACCGGTTTTTCAAATTCGCCCATGACGCCTATCACCATATTGCGCCAGATACCGAATGGTTTAAGGTTTTTCAGCCCGAGACGCGCTGCCAGCCCGTAATTGTTGCCGTTCGGGTCATTCGCGTCCAGCGGGATGTGGCATGCATACAAAGCGATGTCGTTGGTAATAAGCTCCCCGATTCTATTGTAGTGAATGCCGGTTAAAACCTGCTCGTGCCCCCAGAAAAGTCCGTGATGAACAAAAAGCATATCGGCGTTTTCTTTTGCGGCTCTGCTGATTGTTTCCGCACAGGCGTCAACGGCAAATGCAATTTTGTTTACTTCCTTGCGACTGTTTTCCACCTGAACACCGTTTTGTGACGGGTCAGAAGAAAAGTCACTTATTTTAAGCATTGTTCTGAAATATTCGTCGAGTTCCTGTAATTTCATTTGAGCTGCTCCACCTTGAGTGCGATTTGTTCCGCCTGAATCCAACCGTTTGTTTTTTCAACAGTTCTTTTTGTGTATAAAAGCGGTTCTATAACTGCATAATTGCCAAAACCCGGAATATATCCCGGAATAGAATTGTCCAGCTCGACTAACGCTGCCGGATTTTTTGTTTCGTCCAAGTATTCTTTTGCGGCAGCGCCAGAAAGCCCGTCTGCAACTACAATCAGTTTTCTGTCTGCATAATGCTGTTGGACAAACGATAACAGTGCTTTTAGTTCAGATTTTTTAAGGTTTTTCCAGTAGTTTTGTGAATTAGTTATTACAGGATCTGCCTTGTAGTTCAAATACTGCAAAAACAAAGAACGGGCATGACGATTAAATAGTGTTTTGTTTGTATAATTACCGTCCTTGCAAAAAAAATCGCCGCAGACAACGGTATTCTGTTTTTTTGTGAGAACCGAGACTGTTGCTTCATTTCCGGAAAAAGTTGTGTACACATCAGGCAATAGAATTACAACCGGCTTGCTGTTGTTCCCGTCTGTAATCTCAACGGTATAAAAAACGGCATCCGGTATAAAAAACAGTCGGTCACCTTCTTCAAAACCTGCCGAATGTGTACCGCGCATTCTATAAACGGTTCTGTTGATGTTCGGGATTGCGGGATTATTTACTGTATGCGGTTCTGGTACGGGACGGTTCAAAAAAATAAAAACCGTGAGCAATATGAACAGGATGGAAAGAACCCCCGTAAAAGTAATATAAGCAGGTGAAAAAGAGTCTATGTACAGTTTTTGGGAATATCTGTTCAAAGAAGGTATATTTACGATGAGTATGAGAGTACTTTCTGCAATAAGCAACAGTATGGGTAAAGTCAGCCCGAATGCGGGAACAAGTACCAGCGACATAAAAAAAGCAGCCGGTGCAAATATAATCAGAGAGTCTTCCTGTTTGCGGTTACTTATCAAAATTCTCAACAGTGCAAGCAGCATGAGCATGCAGACCAACAACTGGCTTATAAAGTAATTACTCATATGCTGTACATAATAATTGAAAAAAACTATCACCTCAACCTTTTTTTGACTTAATTTTGAGAAAATATTTGTTTTTTCCATGCTTATGTGATAAACTATTACTAAAGTTATGTCAGAACAAAATCGTTTGGTAATTGATAAAGAAAAAGTAAAGCGCGCTGCACAGGCGGGAATTCCTCTCACTATTACAACCTATATGTTGACCCATGAAATGGAAGTATACATTACCGAGATGCTGACCCTGTTCTTAAAATACATAGGTCAGACACATATGACAGATTATCTTGTATACTGCGTAAGTGAACTTGCAACCAATGCAAAAAAAGCTAATACCAAAAGAATATATTTCCGCCAGAAAAATTTGGACATCTTTGATCCCGAAGACTATGAAAAGGGAATGAGCAACTTTAAGAAAGAAACCTTTGGAAACGTAGACCCATATCTGCAAAAACAGCGTGACGAAGGACTTTATATAAAGGTTTCATTTTTGGCACGAAACGGCAAAATCCGTGTAGAAGTTAAAAACAACTGCAAACTTACGGTTTTTGAATTCAAACGAATTCACGACAAACTGTGCCGCGCCCAGCAGTACAGTACAATGCAGGATGCGATGAATACAATTGTCGATGAAACCGAAGGTTCCGGTCTTGGATTGATAATCATGATTCTCATGCTCAAAAAAATAGGGCTTACGGAAGATGATTATTCTGTGCTCGTCGATGATAACGAAACGAACGTCCGGGTTGAAATTCCTTTTTCCAACAAAACAAAAGAAAACTTTGACGAAATTTCAAAAAAACTTATTTCGCTGATAAACGAGCTGCCTTCTTTCCCCGAAAACATTGTGAATATAAACAGACTTATAGACAATCCTGATTCTGAGATAGCTGATGTTGCAAAACAGATAAGTGGTGATGTGGCGCTGACTGCAGATCTGTTAAAGCTCGTAAACTCCGCAGCGTTCCGGCCTGCCAACCTGTGCCAGAATGTGACCGATGCTGTCAAGCTTATCGGTATGCAGGGCGTAAAGCAGCTTTTGTTCTCACTTGGTACAATGAAGCTCTTAGGCGAGAATACGAGCGAAAAAAAGAAACTTTGGAAGCATTCAAACGAAGTTGCCTTTTATTCCTTCTATCTTGCCAAAAACTATTTTTCTGGCGACAAGGCGATTGTTGCCGATTCGTATGTAAACGGTCTTTTGCATGATATAGGCAAGATTGTTTTTGCCTCTGCCAATACAGGTATTATGGATCAGCTGGTTACTATCAGCGCAGCCAGAGGTATTCCGTTCCAGATTATTGAACAGATGGTTGAAGGCACAAACCACGAGTTTATCGGTGCAAAGATTGCCGAAAAATGGGGCTTCCCGGAAAAACTCATAAGTACTATCCGCTATCACCACGAGCCGGAACTTGCTCCCGAAGAAAATCGAAAACTTGTTTATCTTGTTTCATTTGCAAATCTTTTGACATACTACAATGCAGAAGAAATCGAATTCTATCAGATTCCTGCCGATATTCTGCAATTGTTCAGAATAAACACTGAAGAGGACTTAAAAGCGCTTGTTGATCGGCTTTCTGCCGCATACGAGAAAAACAACGCCCGAAGATAGCCTTACGCATGTATGCTGAACCATACGGCAAAAAAGTGCAGTATTGAACCGCCCAAAACAAAAAGATGCCATATACAGTGTGTCCATTTTACTTTTTTTAATGCATAAAAAATACAGCCGATTGTATATGTTATTCCGCCCGCAATCAGGAATACGCAGGCATTTGGCGGTAGAGCCCTTACAAGCGGCTTCCATGCAAAAACAATCAGCCAGCCCATGAGTACGTATGTTATAGCTGACAAAGCCCTCATTTTACTGCCGAATATGGAATAAAACGTTATTCCGCATGCAGCAAGAGCCCATATAATACCGAAAAGCCACCAGCCGTTTTCATGTCTTAGTGCGCCCAGACAAAGCGGCGTATATGTTCCTGCGATGAGCAGATATATGGAAGAATGGTCAAAAATAGCAAATACCTTTTTGACGTGGTAGGGTGTGAGTGCATGATACAGTGTTGACATGAGGTATAGCACAAACATACAGCCGCCGAATATGGCAGCTCCTGTTATATAAAAACCCTTTTCACCCTGCGGCGCACTGACGGCAGCTTTTGTCACAAGCAGAACAACAGCCGCAAGAGCCAGTCCTGCACCTATTCCGTGTGTTACGGAATTGAAAATCTCTTCGCCGATGGAATAACGTTTTGGAATGCGTGCTTCTTCTTCGCGTTGTTTTTGCAGTTCGAGCTTTTGTTTGTACGCAAGATCCTTGGATGCAAGAACTTCCAGCGTGTGCTGCTTTTCGGCCTTTATATCCGTTTTTGCCTTTGCTTTAATTTCTTTTATTCGTTCTTTAGAAGCCTGTTTTATCTGTTTAATATAATTCTGCATTTATCCCGCCCTGATACATTTGTTTTCTGTTATATAGACACAATTTTTGCAAAAGTGTTGCACTTTAAACAAAAAAAAGTAATTTTTGGATAAAACATAATTGTAGATTTACTGATTGGACGTTATTATTGTAATGGAGGCTTTTATGGACAAAAATAGACCTACTGGTCGCGAAAAGCATGTTACTGCCGGCTCCGGCAGCGTAAATAAAAAAGGCAGCGGTCTTGGTACAGGCCCTGTGGGGAACGTACATTCCCACACAAATTCCACATCCGGTGGCAGCGGACATTTGTCCGGCGGTACCAATAAAACTGGCGGAACAAGAGCCGGCGGCATCGGACTTGGCGGTGCGGCAATTCTCATTATAGGTTATCTCCTTAAATCCTTTTTGGGAGGCGGTTCAGAAGCCGTTGATACCGGCGACTTGTACGAAGCGGATAACAGCTATCAGCAGACAACTACTGTTTCCGAGACTTCCCAATCACAGCAAGCCGACATGTCGGTTGCAGGCGGTACGCGCAACAAATACACTGTAATTAAAGGCAACGGTGCAGATACTGTTACTATCATGGTTTACATGTGCGGTACTGATTTGGAATCACGCAGCGGCATGGCTACAAATGACCTTAACGAAATGCTCAGCGCTAATTTTTCGGACAACATTAACCTTATTGTATATACAGGCGGATGCAGCAGATGGAACAACAATATAGTCAGCTCTGACCGCCATCAGGTTTATCAGATTAAGGGTGGAAAATTCATAAAGCTAGAAGACAATATGGGAGCAGGAACTATGATAGATCCTGCAACCCTTACCAAATTCATCAAATACTGTGCCCGCAATTTTCCGGCAAACAGGAATGAGCTTATTTTTTGGGATCACGGCGGTGGCTCAATTACAGGATTCGGCTACGATGAAAAAAACGCAAATGCCGGTTCCATGACCCTTTCGGGAATAGACACCGCACTTTCGAACGGCGGTATTCAGTTTGATTTTATCGGCTTTGATGCATGTCTTATGGCAACTGTAGAAAACGGACTGGTTCTTGAACGTTACAGCGATTATATGCTTGCATCCGAGGAAACAGAACCTGGTTTAGGCTGGTACTATACAAACTGGCTCACAAAGCTTTCTCAGAACACTTCGATGCCTACCGTTCAAATCGGAAAAAACATCATTGATGATTTTGTTGAAGAATGTAACAGAAAATGCCGCGGACAGCAGACAACACTTTCTATAGTGGATCTGGCGGAACTCAAGGCAACTGTTCCTGATGAACTTACAGCTTTTGCAAGGTCAACCAACAACCTTATAAGTAATAACGAATACAAAAAAGTTTCCAAGGCAAGAAAGAACACAAGAGAATTTGCTCAGTCAACAAAAATTGACCAGATTGATTTGGTTCACTTTTGCGAAAACCTTGATACAAAAGAAGGTGCAGACCTTGCTTCTGCCGTAAAAGGCTCTGTCAAATACAACAGAACTTCTTCAAACATGACCAACGCAAACGGACTTGCAATTTACTTTCCGTACCAAAAAACAGGAAAAGTAAGCAGCGCCGTTAACTTGTTCAAAAAAATCGGCATGAACAACGAGTATTCAAAGTGTATACAGCAGTTTGCTTCTACCGAAGCAGTCGGACAGGTTTCCGAAGGCGGCAGTACAAACCCGCTCCCGTCACTTGCAGGAACACTTCTCGGAGGCCAAACATCCGGCGGAAGTTCCGATCTGCTCATGCAGATGCTCGGTTCAGTGCTTTCATCAGGCGGCGGTTCATCACTTTTTGACCTGCTCGGTGGACGCAGTGTTGCAGATGAACAGATGGTCAACTACGTTGCTGACAACTATTTTGACGCCTCAAAGCTTGTCTGGAAAAAGAGCGGTTCTGCGTATAAGATTGATTTGAGCGAAGAACAGTGGGATTTAGTTCAGGACATTGAACTGAACGTTTTTGTTGATGACGGTGCAGGTTATATAGACCTGGGAATGGACAACGTGTTTGAATTTGACGACAACGGTGCTCTTATCGGTACTTATGACAATACCTGGCTTGCCATTGACGGAAACATTGTTCCGTATTATCACATGGACACAGTCGACTATTCAAACTCATACTCAATCACAGGCTATGTTCCATGTTTCCTTAACGGTGTGAGGGCGGAACTCCTGCTGACTTTTGACACGGCAAACCCCAAAGGCGTAATATCCGGTGCAAGGTACGTTTATACCGGCGGTGAAACTGAAGCTGTCGCAAAGAACATTACCGAAGTTAAGGCAAAAGACGTAATAGAACCGATTTGCGATTATTATACATATGACGGTGAATATCAGGACAGCTACCGTCTTGATACAAAAATTGTGCTTTCTGAAAAGCCGCAGATTTCAAACATCAAGATTGCAGGCGGCAAAACAAAGGCAACTTACCGGTTTACAGACATTTACAACCAAAAGTTCTGGACACCTGTCATTAAGTAAAACAAAAAAGGGGCGGATAACGCCCCTTTTTTTATGCCGTCTTCATGAGAACAAGCGGCTCGGTAATTTCGATTTCAATCTGATTTGTTATGACAATACTTTCAACATTTACGTTGAATAACTGTGCAAGCACAAGAAGATTGTCGATTGACGGAATATTCTTGCCGCTTTCCCAGGCATAAATAGCCTGCGGGTACTCAAACCCGAATATGCACTGCAAATCCCTTACGGAAAAACCGCTGCAGTGTCTCAGATTCTTTATATTTTTCCCTGTTGCAACCAAGTCAACAACAGGCTTTTGAATTATCTTTGTATTTTCCATTGTTCTAAACCCCTTATCGTAAAAAAATTCCAGATTTGTAACGCCTTTGTGATTCCTGTTATCCGCGCCATTATACGTTTTTTAAGAAGCGCTCCCCAAAGGACAGTACGATGATCATGCTGTGCTGTACGGAAATCGACGAATGTGTCATAAACCGAATTACGGATGTTAAGAGTGTTATATGCAGACATAGTATGTCCTCCTGAAAAAGATAACAGGTAACCAGGTTACCCGGAAGATTTTTACGCCTTGAGTTTTAGAACTTAAGACGATTTTAAGACAACGTCTTTTTGTGACTAAAAATATACACAATTTTTCATTTTTAGTCATTAAACTAATGCTTTAAAATTATCGAAAATTAAGAAAATACGGTAATAAAATGTTTGTAAGAGGATAAAAAATAATGAATCTTATAGCATTTAATTTGTTCTGGTGATATACTGGTAGCATTATAGATAAATAAATAGTATTAAAGGTGGCATATATAATGAAGTCTTCAGATGTTGCATCCGTGAGAAAAGTCCCTTTTAAGGCTTTTTTCGCTATTACAGTTGGTTGGATTTTCCCTTTGCTTACATACAACGTTTTTTGTGTACTTACCGGCGGAATGTTATGGGGCGAATCCATAAAATATATATCAAACCCCATAATGCTGGTCGCTTTTGTATTGAACCTGAGCCTGCCCATTTTGGGCTGCAGTATTGCAAACAAGAAGTTTGCAAAATATGACGGTTCTGAGGAACAGATAGTTTCATTAAACAAATATATAAAAAAATTTGAGATGATGAATCTTTCAATCCCTGTTACGCTTTGTATAGTAACAGCCGTCCTTTTGTATTTTTACAACACGTCACGCGGATTTTCTCCCAAAGCCTTTATGGAAGATTCCAGTTTGTATTATTCAATATGTATGATGTTGGGCTGTTTGTGTATCTTTTCCGTATCCTGCTACATCATATTCAACTCATCGCTCGAAAGTTCCCTTACCTGGCTGCCCTACCGGAGAAAGCTTATGACAATGCCTTTTATTGTCCGTATTCTTTTGGTAATGCTGTTTGTTTTGCTTGGTATGGTTATGATTATAGAAGGTGTTTACGATGTTCCCGCAAACAGACTGGTTCCGTTGGCAAGGTTGTTTGGCTTGAGACTGCTGCCTCTGTCCCTGTTCATTGCAGGTGTAGGACTCTATGATATGTTTATGGAATGTCGTGTTGTTCTTCGTTACATCGATCTTATCAACAGGTTTTCTACCGATTTGGCGGACAAGAATTATACCACAAAGGACATTCCTGTTATTATCCGCTCAGAACTGGGTATCATCGCCAATTCAATGAACTCCTTTAAGGCATCTACAAAAACGCTGTTGAATGGATTTGCAAATTCAGTAAAGGCATCTACAGAGACAGCTCTCAATCTTAAGCAGGAAATGGCCGCTGCTTCAGAAAACCTCAGCGGTATCAATGAGAATGTTGCTTCCGTAAATAATGAAATGACCAATCAGTCTTCGGGTGTTGAAGAAGCCAGCGCAACCATAAGGCAGATTATTGCAAGAACCAATGACCTTAACAAGAACATTGAGTCACAATCTGCGGCTGTAACACAGTCTTCTGCCGCTGTTGAAGAGATGGTTGCCAACATCAGAAGTGTAAACAACATCCTTAACAAAAACTCCGAAGCTGTAAACGAACTCAGTGTTGCTTCGGATGAGGGCCGCCGTAGTGTAGACAGTGCTGTAAAAACTTCTCAGGATTGTATCTCACAGTCAGCAAGTCTTATGGAAGCCAGCAGCATTATTCAGTCCATAGCAAGCCAGACCAACCTGCTCGCTATGAACGCGGCGATTGAATCTGCTCATGCAGGAGAGGCCGGAAAAGGTTTTGCCGTTGTTGCGGATGAAATCCGAAAGCTTGCCGAACAGTCAAGTGCACAGGGAAAAGCAATTGCTTCCAGTCTGAAAGGGCTTTCTGCTTCTATCGAACTGATTGCCAAGAATACAAAAGAAGTTCAGCAGAACTTTGATAAAATTTATGAATTGTCTTCTACTGTAAAGAGTCAGGAAGGCGTTGTTATGAACGCTATGACCGAACAGGCACAGGGTAACCAGCAGGTTCTTGATGCAATGAGAAACATCAACGAAATCACTGTTTCCGTTTCTGAGGGTTCTACCGAAATGCTTGCAGGCGGAAAGCAGATAATAACCGAGATGGAAGTCCTTTCCAAAGTTACGGCAGCAATTCATGAGCATATGACCGAGATGACCGCAAGTATAGAAGGTGTATTCGGGGCTATGAAAAATGTTACCGATGCATCTGCTAAAAACCAGAACGATATTGATGATTTGGGCGGTCAGATAAACGAGTTTATTCTGAAATAATATCATATTGTAAGTTACTGAGTCCCGCTCAACTATTACAAATGCTTATTCTGTTCTGTAAAAATCTGTGTCATTTTTCAGGTGCATATCATTAAAATAGTCTATTATAAAAGTTAAAATAGACTAAAAAAATATTTAAAATAGTCTACTTTAAAAGTTAAAATAGTCTATTAGAAAAGTTAAATTAGACTATAAATAAAATTAAAATAGACTATTTTAAAAGTTAAATCAGACTATTACAAAAGTTAAAATAGATTAATTTAATTATCCTGAAAGTAAGAAAAAATCTTATTCAGCTGCTTAATTCAATTTATCCAAAGGACTGATTACTCCGTTACCCGAACGATTAAGAACGTGTGTATATATTTGTGTTGTTTTTAAGTCGCTGTGCCCGAGAAGTTCCTGTACAGTTCTTATATCATAACCGTTTTCAAGAAGATGAGTTGCAAAACTGTGCCGAAAAGTATGAACACTTGCATTTTTGTTAATTCCTGCAGCATGAATTGCCTGTTTGACAGCACGCTTTCCAACAAAGCATTCACATACTCAATTTGAGACCGTAATTGAGGCACAAGACTTTGTGGAAGCATAACACGTCTGGCTTTATCGCCTTTTCCATGACGAATTATTATTTCATTTAAGTCAAAATCAATATCAAGAACTCTCAAACACAAAAGCTCATTAAGACGCATTCCGGTTCCGTACAAGAGCTGAACACAAAGCCTCTTGCTTTCATCAATATGACTGATTACGGCCAAAACCTCTCTGCGGCTTAATACAACGGGAATCCGTGGTTTCTTTTTTGCATGAACCACCGAATTAAAATCCGCATACTCACGTTTTTCTACGTATCTAAAATAAAAAAGCAGTGCTGAAAGAGCCTGATTCTGGGTAGAAGGACTAACTCTCTGCCTGACTGCAAGATTGGTCAAAAAAGAATTAATCTGTTCCTGTCCGATAGTTCCTTTATAGTTTTTGAATTCTGCAAAGAATGATTTTATCCATTTTGTATAACTTATAATGGTCCGTTCGCTGTAGTTCCGGACTTTAAGACTTTCTTTCAGTTCATTAATTCGGGGAATCTGTAATGGAGTTGAGTGTAATGCAGATGCGGTTTGTGATTGATTTTCATCAATCGTATTGAATATCCCCAGATTATAAATATTCTGTAACAGCTCCTGAACGGCTCCGTTAGGAATGAGCCAAACTTTATCTTTGTTGTTATAAACTCTTCCTTGTACAGCACGAACAGTACCAAGCATCCTCGAATTGAAGTTACCTTCAAAACCCAGCGAAAAATAACATTCATCATAAGGTCTAATAATAATACTCATACTATTTATATAGATTTTAAATCATGGTTTTGACACAAAACAAAAAAATATTTAATAAATTTTCACAAATTATATGGATCAGTATAAAATACTATTAAAATCATAAATCTTGTTGTAGAATAGAGAATTGTAGGATACCGGCAGAATCTTATATGGACGTTTTTTGTCAGTAATAACGTTTTTATGACGGATCCGGCGAAAATATTGTTATGCTGACACCCGCACTGGGGTGCTAGGAGAGATAAAAATGAAAAAATTTGGAATTGTAATTTTTCTTTCGATATTGATACAAGCAGTTTTTGCAGAAGAACCGGTATATGCTCCAATTGGACTTGGTTCAAGCGATGAGTATAATTTTGTTTTCCATGATGGAAAAGAATTTTATGTAATGAATCAACTTAATGGAAATTATGCAAAAATCCCAGATAAATATATTTCTATTTCAGACGGACATATAATAATTTCTTATCCGTACAATGGAATCGGAGACTTTAAATTTAAAAACGTCCTCGCAATTCCTGGAGAATATTACTCCGTTGAAATGAATTATCCGGGTGAGGAACAGAAAAGAAGCGATGAATATTATGAAGTTGTATCTGGAAAATCAACAGGATTTAGTTCATATCCTTTTAATAAAAATGTAAAAACTTCTTCTACTTCATATTATACAGAAACAATACGTGGATATAAAATCGAATATTCTCCTGATAATCTTTTTAAATTTATTTTATATTTCGATCATTCTGAATTTGTAAATCCTAATCCAATTCCATGGGTTGAAGGAAAAGATGATTATGGAATTGGAGAAAGTATTACTTTTGAGTTTGATAAAGAGGTTTCAGCCTTTAATATGATAAATGGATATGTTGATCCATATAATCTTAGTTTGTTTAAGAATAATTCCAGAGTAAAAAAATTAAAAATTGAAAATCTGACATCTGGAAAAAGTTGGTTTGTGGATTTCGAAGATAAAATTTACATAAATCGCATCATTTCTGACTCTCCTTCAAAATCATACAAAATAACAATTATGGAAGTATATGAAGGTAGAAAATATAAAGATACCTGTATAACTGCAATTTTTTCTGATACAACATGGTGGAAAGCTAACGAAAAGGCAAGTACTTACTATAAGGATTACAAATCAGGAACATTAGTTGATTTTAATGATTTAAATAAAAGACCATATATTGATCCGAATGATCCTGTATATGGTAAATAATCAAATAGCATAACAAAGGTTCGTAGCCGACAGCGGGTTAAGCCCGCTGCGGTACAACCAGTTGTTAGGCGGACAGCCCACTGGGCTGCTTGGAGAATAATGAAAAAAAAGTTTATAAGAATAATAAGTTTAATATTTTTATCCTTAATAGCTTTTTTGTCTTACTATATGGAAGTTCTTCTTCATGGCTGGAAAGGCTTAAAATGGACAAGAAATTTTTATTGGAGTCTAATAGTAATACCGATTATTTTTATTTTATGGCTTAAGTTTGTAGTAATAAAAGAACTTAAGCTTAAAGGAATTGTCAAATTTTTGCAGTCTTATTTTTTGACTTATATAGGAATTTTCATATTATTAAATTTAATTTATAATTTAAGATTTACTGCTTTTGTTCTTTTCTTACCACTTGAAGAAATTCTAACACCCAATCTTTTTGATGTACTAGTTTATGCTTCTAG